>JAQCGN010000078.1 GCA_027730605.1 Actinomycetota bacterium | reverse complement strand
AGCCCTGTGGGAATGTCGACTCGGGTCGAAGGGCTCTCCGCTTGCTCGGTCGACGGTGTCGACTCATTAGGAGGGCTGGCATCTGTCGATTCTTGGGTGCTACAACCAGTAACAAAAACAACCGCTGCTACAACGGCCAAACCAAAATGATTTTTCATGAGCGTATTACCCTTCGTAAGTATTGTCACACGTGGACTTCGCAGAAGGGCCACTAGAAAAGCGGGAACCAAGGGCTTAGGTCTGACAGTAGCACGTAACTTGCAACCAAGATTGGCGCTACAACTGAGCACCGGTAGGGCGGACGGGACTTGAACCCGTGACCGACGGATTATGAATGTTAAATTCGTGAAACTAAACAATTTTTCCTAATTAAACACATCTGTGGGCAGATCTAAGACTTCATCCATTACCCCTGATGGTTGAACTTTGTCGTATTGCATCTCTATTTGACTAAAGACTCTTTTTCCTGATTCTGAGGTGACTGGTTTCAATAATCGAATCTCAACTGCTGAAATCACGTCACTTCCCTCAGCACAACTTGGTTCGCAATCGTTAGAAATCGATACACCTTTTCCGGTGGCTTGAGTGCTAGACCAACTTGACCAAGTAATTTGATTAAGAATTTGGCCTGCATCAGCACAGTAAAGGACTAATTCGACTGGTTTTTCTTCGAATGACACACAATTGACTACATATATGTCTTGATTTTGGGCCCCTGCCACGGGTGGATCAGCTTGAATACAACCTGCGAGCACCAAACTAAGGGCAATGACTGGGATAAGTCGCTTTAGCACAGATTGAGGCTAGCGCCTAGTAACCCGACCCCCGATGTCGGGCGTGCCGTGACTATTGCGTAAATTGGTGTTTCGCGTCTCAAGTGAAAAAAGGGTTTTCCCCCCACGCATTTGATCGTCAACTTTCAGCAAGATCGAAAGAAAAAAAGAAGCAAAGAGAAACTGGAGTAATTGCGTGCCTACGATTCAACAACTCGTACGCAAGGGTCGCCAAGAAAAATTGGTGAAAAGTAAAACACCAGCGCTTAAAGGTTCACCTCAGCGCCGTGGTGTTTGTACACGCGTTTATACAACAACTCCAAAAAAACCAAACTCTGCTTTAAGAAAAGTTGCACGTGTTCGTTTATCTTCCGGTATGGAAGTAACTGCTTATATTCCAGGTGTTGGACATAACTTGCAAGAACATTCAATTGT
This sequence comes from Actinomycetota bacterium, assembly GCA_027730605.1. Taxonomy (GTDB): domain Bacteria; phylum Actinomycetota; class Actinomycetes; order S36-B12; family UBA5976; genus ATZT02. Next base: position 2,493 of record JAQCGN010000078.1, on the reverse strand, counting down.
TTTAGTTCGTGGTGGTCGTGTTAAAGATCTTCCAGGTGTTCGTTACAAAATTATTCGTGGATCTCTTGATACACAAGGTGTGAAAGATCGCAAGCAAGCAAGAAGTCGATATGGCGCTAAGAAAGAGAAAAGCTAATGCCACGTAAAGGTCCAGCGCTAAAGCGCCCACTAGTTTCAGATCCAGTTTATTCTTCACCTTTAATTACCCAATTAGTTAATAAGATTTTATCTCGCGGTAAAAAATCAACTGCAGAATCAATTGTTTATGGTGCATTAAATGGCACAAAAGATAAAAGTGGTACAGATCCAATTATCACTTTGAAAAAAGCTTTAGAAAATATTAAACCAACTGTGGAAGTTAAATCACGTCGTGTTGGTGGTGCCACTTACCAAGTTCCAGTTGAAGTAAAACCTGCCAGAGCAACAGCATTAGCACTTCGTTGGTTAGTTGATTTTTCAAGAGTGCGCAGAGAAAAATCAATGACTGAAAGATTAATGAATGAAATTTTAGATGCATCAAACGGCTTAGGTGCATCAGTTAAAAAACGCGAAGATACTCACAAGATGGCTGAAGCAAATAAAGCATTTGCTCACTATCGCTGGTAAGAAAAGGAAAACAAAACAGTGTCAACTGGTACTCAGCTCGATTTAGCTAAGGTGCGAAATATTGGCATCATGGCTCATATTGATGCGGGCAAAACCACAACTACTGAACGAATTCTTTTCTACACAGGTGTTAATTACAAAATTGGTGAAGTTCATGATGGTGCTGCAACTATGGATTGGATGCCACAAGAACAAGAACGCGGAATCACTATTACTTCTGCTGCCACAACTTGTACTTGGGATGATCATTTAATTAACATCATTGATACTCCAGGCCACGTAGATTTCACAGTTGAAGTAGAACGTTCTCTAAGAGTTCTTGACGGTGCAGTTGCAGTCTTTGACGGTGTTGCAGGAGTTGAACCACAATCAGAAACAGTTTGGCGCCAAGCAGATCGTTACAAAGTTCCTCGTATTGCTTTTATTAACAAATTAGATAGAACTGGTGCTGTTTATACCCGTACTTATGACATGTTGATTGACAGATTGCATGCTCCAGTTGTGTTGTTACAACTACCAATTGGTACCGAAGGTGAATTTGCAGGAATCGTAGATTTGATTGACATGAAAGCTTATGTTTGGGACTTAGAAGCAAATAAAGGTGATGAATTTAAAACCGAAGAAATTCCAGCAAACATGTTAGAAGAAGCAAAAGCTAAACGTGCACAAATGATTGAAAAACTTGCTGATGTTGATGATTCAATTATGGAATTGTTCATGGAAGAAAAAGAACCTTCTAGAGAACAAATAATTGCTGCTATTCGTAAAGGCACAGTTAACTTCTCAGTTGTTCCAGTAATCATGGGTTCAGCATTTAAAAACAAAGGTGTGCAACAAATGTTGGACGCAGTTGTTAGATACCTTCCAAGTCCACTAGAAGTAGGTGCCATCAAAGGTTTCAAGCAAGGTGATGCTTCAGTTGAAATTGATAGAGCACCTTCAGAAAATGAACCATTCTCAGCTTTAGCTTTCAAAATTATGAGTGATCCACATCTTGGAAAACTAACTTATATTCGAATTTATTCAGGCAAATTAGAACCAGGAACATCTGTATTAAATGCCACCAAAGATAGAAAAGAAAGAATTGGCAAGATTTATCAAATGCATGCAAATAAACGTGAAGAAAGAGAATCAGCAACAGCAGGATTAATTGTGGCAGTTATGGGACTAAAAGACACCACTACAGGTGACACACTTTGTGATCCAGATAAACCAGTTGTCCTTGAATCAATGGATTTTCCAGATCCAGTTATTCACGTAGCAATTGAACCAAAAACTAAGAACGATCAAGACAAACTAGCTACTGCTATTCAAAGACTTGCTGAAGAAGATCCAACATTTCATGTTCGTGGAGATGAAGAAACCGGCCAAACAATTATTGGTGGTATGGGAGAGCTTCATCTAGAAGTTCTGGTAGATCGTATGAAGCGTGAATTTAAGGTAGAAGCAAACGTTGGAAAACCACAAGTTGCATATAGAGAAACAATCACTAAAAAAGTTGAAAAAGTTGATTACACCCACAAGAAACAATCTGGTGGAGCAGGACAATTTGCTCGCGTAATCGTTGATATTGAACCAAACACCACTGAAGGTGGCGGTTATGAATTCATTAACAAAGTAACTGGTGGACGTATTCCTAGAGAATATATTCCTTCAGTTGATGACGGTGCTCAAGAAGCAATGGTTAATGGTGTTCTTGCTGGTTACCAAATGGTTGATATCAAAGTTACTTTGCAAGACGGCGCATACCACGATGTTGACTCTTCAGAACTAGCTTTTAAAATTGCTGGATCAATGGCATTTAAAGAAGCAGCTCGAAAAGCAAACCCTGTTTTGTTAGAACCCATGATGAATGTTGAAGTAGTAACACCTGAAGATTTCATGGGT
>JAQCGN010000077.1 GCA_027730605.1 Actinomycetota bacterium | reverse complement strand
GGTCGCCATTCCCACAGCAATTCCACTTGAACCATTAACTAAAAGATTTGGAATTCGAGATGGCAAAACTGTTGGCTCTTGAGTTCTACCGTCGTAATTTGGAATGAAATCAATGGTGTCTTCATCAATATCTCGAACCATTTCCATTGCCAATGCAGACATTCTTGATTCGGTGTAGCGCATTGCAGCTGCGCCATCGTTACCAGGAGATCCAAAGTTTCCTTGACCAGAAACAAGTGGGTAACGCAATACCCAGTCTTGCGTTAAACGAACTAATGTGTCATAAATTGCTGTGTCACCGTGTGGATGGTAGTTACCCATAACATCTCCCACAACGCGGGAACATTTTGTGTAACTTCTATCTGGTCTATATCCACCGTCATACATTGCATATATAACTCTTCGATGAACTGGTTTTAATCCATCTCTAACATCAGGTAAAGCTCTTCCCACAATTACACTCATTGCGTAATTTAAATAAGAGCGAGACATTTCTGAACGCAAATCAACTGGTTCAACTCGTCCTGAGTTTTCTGGTAACGCTGTTTGTTTTGTTGCCATTTAAATATCCAAGAACCTTACATCTCTTGCATTGTGTTGAATAAAAGATCTTCTTGATTCCACATCTTCACCCATAAGAACGTTAAATAACTGATCTGCTGCTGCTGCATCATCAAGTGTTACTCGTAACAAAACTCTTGTTTGTGGATTCATTGTGGTTTCCCAAAGCTCATCAGCATTCATTTCACCTAAACCTTTGTAGCGCTGTAATGATTCTTCTTTGGGTAATCTTTTGCCAGCTTTTAATCCTGCTTCAATGAGTCCATCTTTTTCTCGTTCGGTGTAGGCATAACTTGGGGCATCTTTAATCCATTTGATTTTGTACAAAGGTGGCTGGCCTAGGTAAACATGTCCCAGATCAATTAGAGGTCTCATAAATCTAAACAACAAAGTCAGCAACAAGGTTCTGATGTGTTGGCCGTCAACATCAGCATCTGCCATGAGAACTAATTTGTGATACCTGAGCTTGTTGGCATCAAATTCATCCTGCACCCCTGTGCCAAGAGCTGAAACTAAAGCTTGAACTTCGGTATTTGCGAGTACTCGATCAATTCGAGCTTTCTCAACATTGAGGATTTTTCCTCTAATCGGCAAAATTGCTTGGGTTTTTGAGTCTCTGCCGTTTTTAGCAGAACCTCCAGCTGAATCACCTTCCACAATGTAGAGCTCACACTCACTTGGTTCGGTTGATTGGCAATCACTTAATTTTCCAGGAAGTCCAGAAGATCCTAATAAGCCTTTTCTAGAACGTGCTAAATCTCTTGCTTTCCTAGCAGCAAGTCTTGCTGTGGCTGCAGAAACAGCTTTTCTGGCAACATCTTTTCCTTCACCTGGGTGTTCTTCAAACCATTTAGCTAATAAATCATTTGTCATTGTTTGTACAAATGTTCTTGCTTCAGTATTTCCAAGTTTTGTTTTTGTTTGACCTTCAAATTGTGGGTCACGAAGTTTCACTGAAACAATTGCAGTTAAACCTTCTCTAATATCTTCACCAGTTAGCTTTGGATCTTTTTCTTTTAAAATATTCCATTGTTTGGCATATTTATTTACAGTTGCAGTTAAAGAAGTTCTAAATCCTTCTTCATGCATTCCACCTTCATGCGTGTTAATAGTGTTTGCAAATGTGTAAACGGCTTCTTGGTAACCAAAATTCCATTGCAATGCAACTTCAGCACTGATTCCTTTTTTAGTATCTTCGTTTTCAATGTGGATTACATCTTTATGAACTAAAGAGTCACCTTTTGCTTTGTTTAAGAAATTAACAAAGTCAACAATTCCACCGTCATATTTGTATCGAACAGATCTTTGTTCACCTTTTTCATCTAACCGATCTTTTCTTTCATCAGTAAGAGTGAGTGCCAGTCCTTTATTTAGAAAAGCCATTTCTCTAAAACGAGTGGCAAGGGTTTCAAATGAATAATCTGTGGTTTCAAATATTACTTTATCAGCTTGAAAGGTTACTTTGGTGCCAGTTCCTTGCACCTTGGCACCTTTTTTAAGTGCTGCGGTGGGTACTCCGCGCTTATAATTTTGTGTCCATAAGTTGCCATCTCGCTTAACTTCCACACTCAAATGTGAGGAAAGAGCATTAACTACTGAGGCTCCAACACCATGAAGTCCACCTGAGACTTGGTATCCACTTCCACCAAATTTTCCACCAGCATGCAAAACAGTAAACACAACTTCAAGTGCTGGTTTTTTTTCTGTTTTATGTAAGTCAACTGGAATTCCGCGACCATTATCGATCACACAAATCTTGGCATCATCTAAAATACTGACAAAAATATCTGTGGCATGTCCTGCAAGTGCTTCATCAACTGAGTTGTCAACAATTTCATAAACTAAATGATGTAAACCACGTTCACCAGTTGAACCGATGTACATTCCAGGACGTTTTCTAACTGCATCTAAACCTTCAAGAACTTGAATTGCACTGGCGTCATATGACATAAGTGAAAATTTCAGCTCCTGACAAAATTTTTAGTGGTCTAACGGGTTTGTAAACTCAATTCTAGTGTGTTGTTACAGATGTGAAATCGGCTGATAGCCCTTTTTAGTAGTCTTTTTTCCCCATAGTTGGCACTCTCCACAAGCCTTTTTGCTTAGGTTGTGTCGGTCCATAAACTTTTAGGGTCTTGACAACTCCATCTCCAACCTCTATAGCAATTCTTCGCTTTAAATCAGAACTTAAAAGACGAATTTGTGTCGCCCAAGCTGTGGAATCAGTTCTTAAAATCAATTCATTTGTGTCAGCATTGAAAATATCGATTGAAACATGTGTTGCTATTTCTTCACCAACAATTTCAGGCCATCTAGAAATCAAATCAGCAACAGAAGTTGGTTGTTGCCAACCATGATCTTGCACAAATTTTTTCATTATGTTGTTTAAAAGATGTGGATCTCTTTGATCAGGGTGAGCTCCACTTCTAATTTCGTCCCTATTCCCAAATCTTGGACGTTTGAAAGTAGGTATTTTCTTCCTAAATTTAGAATTTCTTGCACGAGCACGCGCTAAGGCGTTAAATGCGGCATCGTTTCTGTTATTTTCTTCACTCATTTGGATTCAACCTTGCTGTTGTTCACAAAAAGTTTATTTCCTACTAATTCTTTTGGTACATCCTCCATCACCGCAGCGGTGATTAACACCTGTTCTACGTTTTTTACTCTCAAAATCAATTGGTTTCGCCTCGTTGCATCAAGTTCAGCAAACACATCATCCAGGATTAAAACGGGATCTCCTGCTGGAGAATTTGCTTTCAAAAGATCAAATGAGGCAAGTCTGAGGGCCAAAGCTGTTGACCAGGATTCCCCGTGGCTGGCATAACCTTTGGTTGGAAGCTCCCCAATTGATATTTCTACATCATCTCGGTGTGGTCCAACTAAAGTAAGTCCCCTATCAAGTTCATCTTTTTGTCTGCTTTTTAAATTTTCTTTCATCACTGTGACAATTTTTGGTAATTCAAAAGTTTCTGATAACACATTTGGTTGATAAGAAATACTTAATGCTTTACTGCTTGGGGCAAGCTCAGCATAGGACTTAACCACATAGGGAAGTAATTCTTTTATTATTTCGTTTCGAGAAAAAATGATTTGAGAACCAAAATTAACTAGTTGTTCATCCCAAATATCAAGGGTGGTAAGAACTGA
>JAQCGN010000015.1 GCA_027730605.1 Actinomycetota bacterium | reverse complement strand
TCTTTGTTCAACAATTATTCTTCTAGCACCAACTGGTAAATCTTTATTTTCAGATAAAATCTTATCCGCTTTATCCACAACTTCTTGAGTGATATTTGATGATGGAAAAAGTCCAGTTACCAGAGACTGACCAATTTCATGTGTTCTTGCATTCCAAAGTTGGGTAACGGATTCGAAATATTTATCGATAAAATTACTCATAATTTCTGCATGATCAATATAAGACAATCCACCTAAAGTTGAATGAATTTCTGAATTAGGAAGTGATTCATTCGTTGTGACAAGCTCCCAAGCCTTTTCTTTTGCTTCCAATGTTGGAATCGCTGCTCTGGCACCTGCTGCATGTTCTCGACCCATTGCAGTGTCATCTCGTTTAAGTTCTTCCTCAATTGCTTGTAATCCACGCTTTCCAGTAACAACTAATCGTCTTAATAGTGTCCAGCGAAGATCAGTGTCAATATTTAGACCCGTAATTTTTTTATTTCCATCAAGAATTTTGGCAACCCTGTCTAATTGTTCATCTGTTGTGGCTATAGCGCTAAAAGTTCTAATTAAAGCAAGCTGTCTATCAGAACCACTTTCTGCATCGACTAATAACTTTTGCAAACCATCAGCAAATTTAGTGTTATAAGTAATACGATTATTTCTGGCAGCATAGACATCAATGGCACTTCGACATTGCATTAATACTTGTTGCACAAGTCCAATATCTGTTTCTGCCGCTAAACCTGCTAAAACTAAATCAAGGTATTTTCCAGCGGCAACTTCACCATCTCTAACCATGTCCCAAACAGCTCCCCAGATGAGAGCTCTGGATAAGGATGAATCAATTGAGGCAATTTCTTTGGTTGCAGTGTTTAAAGAATGTTCATCGAGTCTAATTTTTGCGTAAGTCAAATCTTCATCATTGATAAGAATTAAGGCAGGAAGTTTTAAACCTTTTAATTCTTTTACTGGCGATTCTTTTCCCACTACATCTATTTCAAATCTATTTGTCCTAACTAATTTATTATTTTCTTTTTCATAGGTGCCAACAACTAATCGATGAGGTCTGAGCACAGGTTCTAGGCCGGGAGGAGAACTGGGGGGTTCTTGTTTAATAACAGCAGAAGTAATGACACCATTTGAATCGGTTTCAATAACTGGTCGTAAAAGTGTTGCCCCAGAAGTTTGTAACCATAACTTGGTCCAGTTATCCAAATCTCGACCAGATGCTTTGGAAAGCTCAATTAATAAATCTGGTAATTCAGTATTTTTCCACGCATGTTTATCAAAATATGTTTTTAAGCCTTTAAGGAAATTTTCTTCTCCAACCCATGCCACAAGTTGTCTTAAAGCAGATGCACCCTTGGCGTAAGTAATTCCATCAAAGTTTTCATAAACAGAATCAAGATCAGGCATGTTTGCTGCAATTGGATGTGTTGACGGAAGTTGATCTTGGCGATATGCCCAAGCTTTTCTTTGCAAGTGAAATAAAGTCCAAGCTTGGTTATATTGCGTAGCCCCAGTACTTGCCCAATGCGCAGCCCATTCAGCAAATGATTCGTTTAACCATAAATCATTCCACCATTTCATGGTTACTAAATCACCAAACCACATGTGTGCCATTTCATGCAAAATAGTGTTCGCTCTTGATTCATAAGCTGTGCGAGTTGTTCTTGACCTAAAAATATATTCGTCTCTAAAAGTTACACAACCAACATTTTCCATTGCTCCTGCATTAAATTCTGGAACAAATACTTGATCATATTTCGGGAAAGGGTAACCAACTTTAAACTTGTCCTCAAACCAATTAAAACCCTGTTTGGTTATTTCAAATATTTCCTCATGATCTAAAAATTCTGCCAAAGAAGGTCTCACGAAAATACCTAACGGATAGCTTCCATATTCTCCTTTATAAACATCAGTTTTCTTGAAATATGGGCCTGCACAAAGGGCATAAAGATAGGAAGACATCATGGGAGTAACTGCAAAACTCCAAGTAGACATTTTCTCATTTACTTGAATTGGTTTAGGAGTTGGAGAATTACTTATTAAGGTCCATTTAGTAGGAGCTGTCACTGTTAGTGCCAGAGTTGCTTTAATATCTGGTTGCTCAAAGACTGGAAAAACTCTTCTTGAATCTGCTACCTCAAATTGAGTGTAAATATAAACTTCATTATCAACAGGATCAATGTGTCTATGTAATCCTTCACCAGTATTCATGTAGGAACATTTTGCTTTAATTTGAATAGTGTTTTTATCTTTTAGACTTGATAATTTTATTCTTGAACCATCAAAGACTTCATCAACTTTTAACTCAGAACCATTAAGCCACACAGAATCAACTTGAGGTGAAATCAAGTCAAGCCACGTTGTGGCACCATTTTTAGCATCAAATGTGATTGAAGAAACACAAGAATAAGTTTCACCTATTCCATCGATAGTCAGGGCAACTGTGTAATGGGGATTTGAAACAGTTTGAGAACGCTCAATGGCCTCAGCTCTTGTTATATTTAGATTTTTACTCAAGTTTTCCTCTGGTTTATCAAGGTATTAATAGTAATCTTGTCATGACACCAAGTCCTGTTGTCTAGGCTGGTGCAAAGACCTAATTTGATAAGGAAAAACAGCACTAAATGACAACAAAAGCAGAATTTTGGTTTGATCCATCATGTCCTTGGGCATGGATAACTTCAAGATGGATATTGGAAGTTCAGGCACAAAGAGATATTGAAGTTAAATGGAATATTTTTAGTTTGGCTGTTCTAAATGAAGGTAGAGAACTAAAACCTGAATACCGAGAACGTATTGATAAAACTTGGGGACCGGTGCGAGTAATTGCTGCAGCTAAGAAAAAAAATAGCTATGAGGTAGTTCTTCCTTTATATACAGAAATTGGCACACTTTTTCATCCAGGAGCAAAACCTGTTGCTAAAGAAACAATTAGTGAAGCATTACAAAATCAAAAACTTGATTCATCTTTAATTGATTTTTACGACACAAATGACTTTGATCAAGATTTAAGAGATTCAACAAAAGCAGGACTTGATTTGGTAGGAGATGATGTTGGCACACCAATAATTTCTATTGAAGGTGTGGCATTTTTTGGTCCAGTACTAACTCCAGCACCCAAGGGCAGTGAAGCATTGAAACTATGGGATGGCGTTGTGGCTGCTGCAAGTCTTCCTGGATTTTTTGAATTAAAACGAACCAGAACTGCCCGACCACAATTTTAAGAGGAGAATATGAAAATTCATTTAGGGTGTGATCACGCTGGATTTGAATTGAAAGAAAAAATTCTAATTCACTTAACAAATAAAGGCCATGAGGTAATCGATCATGGAGCTAAAACTTATAACGCTTCAGATGATTATCCAGTTTTTTGTTTTCTAGCAGCCCAAGCTGTTGCTAAAGATTCAAATTCTTTAGCAATTGTCATGGGTGGCTCTGGCAATGGTGAACAAATTGCGGCAAACAAAATCAAAGGTGTAAGAGCTGCCCTTGCTTGGAGTGTTGAAACAGCAAAACTTGCTCGCCAACACAACAACGCCAATGTCATGGGAATTGGTGGACGCAGGCATTTTGAAAGTGAAACTTTAGCAATAGTTGATGCATTTATTGAAACCGAATTTTCAAATGATGAAAGACATTCCAGACGAATTAATCAAATTAGTGAATACGAAACAGGCGGCAAAATGCCGCCAGTTTTTTAAATTGTTTTAATCTATTTTCAGAGCGGGTGACGGGAATCGAACCCGCATAGCCAGCTTGGAAGGCTGGAACTCTAGCCATTGAGCTACACCCGCAAAACAATGCAAGTTCATCTTAGGTTTTCACTATTTCTGAACCTCACAGCAGAGTCATTTGTTGTAAACAACTACGATTGAACAGCGCTCGCGGGGCGTAGCGTAGTGGCTAGCGCGCCTGCTTTGGGAGCAGGAGATCGGGAGTTCGAATCTCCCCGCCCCGACAGAAAAATAAAGTTAGTAACAAATCAAGGAGAGAGTTAATAAATTGAAAAGCACTATTGAAAACCTGACACCAACCAGAATTAAAGTTCAGGTTGAAGTGCCATTTTCAGAATTAAAACCAAGCCTTGATGCTGCTTACCAAAAAATTGCAAGCCAAATTAATGTCCCAGGTTTTAGAAAAGGAAAAGTCCCTAGTCAAGTAATTGATCAAAGAGTTGGTAGACCTGCAGTTTTGCAGGAAGCAGTAAATGAAGCTATTCCCAAAGCTTATGCAGAAGCCATAAAAAATAAAAAAATTTATCCAATTGGGCGTCCCAGTGTGGAAGTAACAGAATTAAAAGAAAATGAAGAACTAAAATTTAGCGCAGAAGTTGATGTCAGACCTGAATTTGAAACCCCAAAATACAAGGGTTTAAAACTTAAAGTGGAAAAAGCACGTGAACTTGGCGAAGATGTTAAAAAACAACTCGAAGATTTACAAGCAAGATTCTCCACTCTTTCAAGTGTGGAAAGAGCTTCTCAAGATAAAGATGTGGTCATTCTTGATATAACAGGAACTAAAGATGGTGAGCAAGTTAATCAATATTCTGGTCAAGGACTTGCCTACACAATTGGATCAAATGGGTTAGTACCTGGAGCAGATGGTGTATTAACAGGAGTAAAAGCTGAGCAGAGTGTAAAACTTGATTTTTCACCAGAAGATGGCCCTTTTAAAGGTCTAGAAATTAGTTTAGATATCACAGTAAAAGCTGTAAACGAGAAAATTCTTCCCAAAGCAGATGATGATTTTGCCAAAATGGCAAGTGAATTTGATACTTTAGCTGAATTAAAGAAGGACTTAGAAGAAAAAGTTAAACAGTCAAGAATTGTGGAACAAACCTATATGGCTCGCGATAAAGCTTCAGAGGCACTAATTGAGTTGATGGCAAAAGTTCCGTTGCCAGAAAATGCTATTGACTTAGAGTTTGAAGAACATTTTAAAGATGGCCATGGTGATGATGCCCATAAAGAAGAATTCAAAAGTGGTTCCAGAAAATCAATGCAAGCACAATTTGTGTTGGATAAAATTGCGGAAGAAGAAAATATTGGTGTTTCTGATGCTGATTTATCTGAGTGGATTTCCCAAAATGCTCTGAAATACCAAATGCCACCACAAACATTTGCTGATGCATTAGTTAGATCAGGAGAAATCACCTTGGTGATGGGTGAAATAAGAAGAAGTAAAGCCCTAACTTTGGTTGTTAAAGAAGCAGATGTCACAGATGGTGATGGGAAAAAAGTCGACGTGGCAAGTGTTTTGAAAGAATTTGTGCCTGAAGCCGAATAGAAATTTCCCTCATAGCGAACATTTCAGGTTCCAAGATGAGAAAAATCTTTATTCAGGTTAAGGTCGAAGTATCGAATAATTAGGAGAGAACATAAATTGAACGAGGATACGCAAATGCGAAATCCATCAGGTCCAGGAAGTTATGACGACCAAATATTTCAAAGACTTTTAAAAGAACGAATTATCTTTCTGGGAACCCAAGTTGAAGATTCAGTGGCAAACATCCTAACTGCGCAAATGCTTGTGCTAGCTGCAGAAGATCCAGAAAAAGATATTTATCTTTACATAAATTCACCAGGTGGATCAATTTCTGCTGGGATGGCAATTTATGACACCATGCAATACATTCCAAATGATGTAGCAACAGTTGCTATGGGATTAGCCGCATCAATGGGACAATTTTTGTTATCAGCAGGCGCTAAAGGAAAGCGCTACGCCCTGCCACATGCGCGCATTATGATGCATCAGCCTTCAGGTGGAATTGGTGGAACCGCATCAGATATCAAAATTCAAGCAGAACAAATGTTGCACATTAAAAAACAAATGGCGCGTTTAATTGCAGAGCACACCGGACAAACTGCTGATCAAATTGAACAAGATTCTGATCGTGATCGCTGGTTTACATCTGATGAAGCAAAAGAATATGGATTTGTTGACAAAGTAGTTAGATCAGCAAGTGATGTCACAGGACACGGAGGAACAAGATAAATGAATATCGAAAACATTGTTTCTTCTAAATTAAAGCCTCAATCAAGATATATTCTTCCAGAATTTAGAGAAAGAACAGCAAATGGGGAAAGAGTTCATAACCCCTACACCAAGTTATTTGAAGAAAGAATTATCTTTCTAGGCGTACAAATTGATGATGCTTCTGCAGATGACGTAATGGCACAGTTGCTGGTTTTGGAATCACTTGATCCAGATCGCGATATTTCAATGTATATAAATTCACCAGGTGGTTCATACACTGCAATGACAGCAATTTATGACACCATGCAATTTATTAAGCCTCAAATTCAAACTATTTGCTTAGGTCAAGCTGCTTCTGCTGCTGCAGTAGTTCTTGCAGCAGGATCTCCTGGAAAAAGATTTGCACTTCCACATGCAAGAATTTTGATTCACCAGCCTTACACAGAAGGTGGTGGACAAGGTTCTGACATTGAAATTCAAGCAAATGAAATTTTGAGAATGCGTTCTGAAATGGAAGGAATTTTAGCTAAGCACACTGGAAAGAAATTAGCTGATGTTCAAAAAGACATTGAACGAGACAAAATCTTGACAGCAGAGGATGCTCAAAAATATGGCATCATCGATCAAGTAATTGCATCACGCAAAGCGCCACAAAAATAATTAGTTAAAGTTTTTGTTCGCTCTTTGTGAACACTTAGCCTGATTTGAGTTAAATAAACCCAGTTTTGTGGGTGATACAAGGTAGCGTTTATCTAACCTGCAGATCTTGATTAAAGCCAAAGGAGTAACACCAACATGGCAAGACTTGGTGAAGGAACAGATCCTTTAAAGTGCTCATTTTGCGGTAAAGGTCAAAAACAAGTTAAAAAATTAATTGCAGGTCCAGGTGTTTATATTTGCGATGAGTGTATTGAACTTTGTAATGAAATTATCAACGAAGAATTACAAGAAACCACAAATCTACCTTTTGAAGAATTACCAAAACCTAAAGAAATTTATGCTTTCTTAAATAATTATGTAATAGGTCAAGAACATGCCAAAAAATCTTTATCAGTTGCTGTTTATAACCATTACAAACGTGTGCAGGCAGGAGCAACTGATAGACCAAAAGATGATCTTGTGGAATTGGCAAAGTCAAATATTTTGCTCCTAGGACCAACTGGTTCAGGAAAAACTCTTTTAGCCCAAACCTTAGCAAGATTATTAAATGTTCCATTCGCCATAGCTGATGCAACTGCTTTAACTGAAGCAGGTTATGTAGGTGAAGATGTTGAAAACATTTTATTGAAATTAATTCAAGCTGCAGATTATGACGTTAAAAAGGCAGAAACGGGAATCATATACATAGATGAAATAGACAAGATTGCTCGAAAGAGTGAAAACCCTTCTATTACTAGAGATGTCAGTGGTGAAGGTGTGCAACAAGCATTATTAAAAATATTAGAAGGCACCACAGCTTCTGTTCCACCTCAAGGTGGCAGAAAGCATCCTCATCAAGAATTTATTCAAATAGATACCTCCAATGTTTTATTTATTGTTGGTGGTGCTTTTGCAGGTTTAGATAAAATTATTGAAACAAGAATAGGTAGAAAATCATTAGGTTTCACGGCAGATTTTAGTCAAGATGAAAATACCAACCCAGGAGATATTTTTGGCAAAGTAATGCCAGAAGATCTGTTGAAATTTGGCATGATTCCAGAATTTATTGGACGCCTACCTGTTATCACCAGTGTCACAGCTTTAAGTGAAGAAGCATTAATGCAAGTGCTAGTGGAACCAAAAAATGCACTTGTTCGCCAATATGAAAGATTATTTGGTCTTGATAATGTTGAACTAGAAATTACCGAAGATGCTCTTCGTGCTGTTGCAGAATTAGCTCACTTAAGAGGAACCGGTGCCAGAGGTTTGCGCGCCATCATGGAAGAAGTTTTGTTAAATGTAATGTATGACATTCCAAGCAGAGTAGATATTGGAAAAGTTGTTATTAACCGCGACACAGTCTTAGAAAATGTGAACCCAACATTAGTGCCTCGAAAAGAAGTAACTGAGCCTGAAGAAAAGTCTGCTTAAAGTTTTTTTAAGCTAATTCAACTTTAACTTTTGTTTCATCTTGAGTGATATTAAGTTTTAAGTCTTTAATATTTCCAGCGGCAATTAAATCTTTTTGAGCATTTTCAACTTGAGCAATAACTTCTTTTGAGGCCCAAATTTCTAATGACTTTACTTCAGCTTTCATGGACTGTTTATTCTCAGTTTTTACTTTTCTTACATCAGCAAGAATTGCGGTCACATTTGTTAGGGCACTAGCACCAAGATCTGGTTTTGTGGTTATCTCAAAAGATTTTGGCCAACTTTGAAGATGAATTGATCCTTCTTGCCACCAAGACCAAACCTCTTCGGTGACAAAAGGAATAAAGGGGGCAAAAAGTTTTAATAAGGTGTGAGTGGTTATGCCCAAGGCTGCTCGAGCAGATTTAGCTGCCTCTTCACCTTGGTTGCCATAGGTTCTTTCCTTAACTAATTCAACATAATCATCGGTAAAAGACCAAAAGAAACTTTCTGCTACTTCCAAAGCTCTGGTGTATTCATATTTTTCAAATGCACTAGTTGCAGTTTCAACTACCTGAGCAAGATTGTTTAAAAGTGCGTGATCAACATCTTGGGACACATCAGATTTATTAAGTGTGGCATTAAGACTTAAACTAAATTTACTTGCGTTAAGTATTTTTATGGCAAGTCTTCTACCAATTTTCATTTGTCCGGTATCAAATGCAGTATCAGTGCCAGGCCTTCCCATGGCAGCCCAGTATCTAACTGCATCGGAACCGTATTCTTCTAACAAATCAATTGGAGTCACAACATTTCCTTTTGATTTACTCATCTTCTTTCGATCAGGATCAAGAATCCAACCACTAATACTGGTGTTCTTCCAAGGTAAAGAATTTTCTTCTAAATGACTTCTTACCACCGTTGAAAATAACCAGGTTCTAATAATCTCATGTGACTGAGGACGAAGATCCATTGGAAAAATTCTGTGAAAGAAATCATTATCTAATTCCCAAGACCCAGCAATTTGAGGAGTTAAGGATGAAGTCGCCCAAGTATCCATAACATCTGGATCACCAATAAAACCATTTGGTTTGTTTCTTTGTGATTCATCAAATCCACTAGGTGCTTCACTTTGTGGATCAATTGGTAAGGCACTTTCTGCTGGGGTGATTATTTGACTGTAATCAGGATTTCCATTTGCATCCAGTTTGTACCAAAGAGGAAGTGGTACTCCAAAAAATCTTTGGCGAGAAATTAACCAGTCACCATTTAATCCTTCAACCCAGTTTTCATATCGAACTTTCATGTATTCGGGATGCCATTTAAGTTCAACACCTCTGTCTAATAATTTTGATCTTAATTCTTGTTCTCTACCACCGTTTCTGATGTACCACTGTCTAGTAGTAACAATTTCTAAAGGTTTATCACCTTTTTCAAAAAACTTAACAGCATGGGTAATTGGTTTTGGTTCACCGACAAGTTCTCCAGTTGTTTTCAATTCAGAAACGAGAACCTCTCTAGCAGTGTGAGAGGTTTTACCAATAATTTTTTGGAAAGTTTCTTTTGCTTTATTAGAAGTGATCCATTCAGGATTTTCTGAAACAATTCTTCCATCCCAACCAATTAATCCTCTGGTTGGTAAATCAAACTCTCTCCACCAAATTACGTCAGTTAAATCACCAAATGTACAAATCATGGCGATACCACTACCTTTTTCAGGATCTACTAAATGGTGTGCGACAACTGGTACTTCAACTTCAAAAAGTGGAGTTATTACAGTTTTTCCAAATAGTTCTTTGTAACGCGCATCTTCTGGATTTGCAACTAGTGCAACACATGAGGGGAGTAATTCTGGTCTGGTGGTTTCAATAAAGACTTGTTCACCGTTTTGTTTCTTAAAAGCTATTTTGTGAAATGCTCCTGGTCTTTCTCTATCTTCTAATTCAGCTTGGGCAACAGCTGTTCTAAAAGTAATATCCCAAAGTGTTGGGGCTTCTGCTTGATATGCTTCGCCACGTTTTAGGTTTCTTAAGAACGCTTTTTGTGAAACAGTTCTAGCTCTTTTATCAATTGTTTGGTAGGTGTAATTCCAATCAATTGATAATCCTAAAGTTTGAAATAAGTTCTCAAAAACTTTTTCATCCTCTTGGGTGAGTTTTTCACATAATTCAACAAAGTTCTTTCTAGAAATAGGTAATTGTTTTTCGCTAGGTTCGGTGGGGGCTACAAAGTTCTTGTCATAGGCAAGAGATGGTTCGCAGCGAACACCAAAATAATTTTGCACTCTTCGCTCAGTTGGAAGCCCATTGTCATCCCAACCAATGGGATAAAAAACTTTTTTCCCAGACATTCTTTGATAGCGGGCAATTAAATCTGTGTGAGTGTAAGAAAAAACATGTCCCACATGTAGCGAACCACTTACTGTTGGAGGGGGAGTATCAATTGAATAGACAGAATCTTTTGTGGCTGTTTTGTCGAAAGCAAAAGTGTTGTTTTTGACCCAAGAATTACCCCACTTGGATTCAACTCCATCAAGGACAGGTTTTTCTGGTACGCGTGGGTAACGTGCAGATTCAGCCATGGTGGCAATCTTATGCAATACATAAGATTGAAAAAATCATGGTCAATTCAGACGTCATGTCAGCACTAGCCTTGCGCTGGCCCGAGAACAAAATTAATCCTTCATTGGATCGAATCAAACTTTTGCTTGATTACTTGGGCAATCCTCAAGCTGGTTTAAAAGTTATTCACATAGCAGGAACTAATGGCAAAACCAGCACTTCTCGTATGGTTGAGCGCTTACTTAGATCACTTGATTTAAGAACTGGACTTTACATCAGTCCCCATTTGAACCATCCCCGTGAAAGAATTTCAATAGATGGTGTTCCAATTTCTATTCCAAGTTTTGAGGAAACATTTAAACAAGTTGAACCCTTTCTCACTTTAGTTGATGAGAAGTTTCCCGATTCGCCATTAACTTTCTTTGAAGTTTTAACCGCAATGGCATTTGTTTCTTTTGCTGACGCACCCGTTGATGCTGTTTCCTTAGAAGTTGGTATGGGAGGGCTTTGGGATGCAACAAATGTGCTAACTCCTATGGTTTCAGTAATTACCCCCATAGATCTTGATCACCAAGAATATTTGGGAAATACTATAGAAAAAATAGCTTTTGAAAAAAGTGGAATTATTAAAGATTCAATTCCAGTAATTGTTTCAAGCCAATTAAAAGAAGCTGCCAAGGTTATCTTTTTAAAGGCAGCTGAATCTAACTCTCGTCTTATTAGAGAAGGAATTGAATTGGATGTTTTGGAAAGATCTGTTGGAATTGGTGGACAACAGTTAACAATTGCTAATCCTTATGGAACCCACGCTGAATTGTTTCTTCCTTTGTTTGGTAAACACCAAGCCTCAAATGCAGCAGTAGCTCTTACTGCAGTTGAATCTTTTATTGATAAACAGATAGATCACGAAATAGTGCAAGAGGCCTTTTCTGAGTTCACTTCCCCCGGGAGATTGCAAATACTCAAAAGAAATCCAACAGTGGTTATTGATGCAGCACATAATCCAGCAGGAATAAAAGCCACAAAATTGGGAATTGATGAATCTTTTAAATTCGAAAATCTAATTCTTATTATTGCCTTTATGGGAGATAAAGATATAGATCAGATTTTAGATGAATTAAGAGGTTTTGCTCCGATAGTAATTTTGACTCAAACATCATCTCCACGAGCATTAAAAGTTAATGAATTAGCAAATAAAGTTTCAAAAATAGCAGGATTTGCTCAAAGAGTTGAAGTAAGTGAGAATTCAGAGAATGCAATTAGAATTGCTTTAAAAATTGCCTTAGACCTTGGTAACTCTGCAGGCATAATTGCACTTGGTTCAGTAGTTTTAGCAGGAGAAATTGGATCAATAATTAAAGGAGGCAATAAGTCATGAGAGCTTTAGGATCATCAGTTCTAGCTTTTGAGATTATTATTGCCATACTTTTTATTCCAGCAGCGATTGCACAATCAAGTGTTGGTACAAATTTGATTGTGTTGATTTCGGTTATTCAAATAGTTTTAGCTGTCTTTGCAATGGGTACAATGGGTAAAAAATATGGAATATATTTAGGTTATTTAACACAAATACTTATTATTCTGACAGGATTTATTGTGACCTGGATGTTTGTGCTTGGACTTATGTTTTTAGGTCTATGGATCATGGCCCTTCGCATAGGGCGAAGAACCGATGCAATTAAGGCAGCAAAGAAAGCCTCATAGGTGTGGTTGAGTAGCATATGAATATTGTGATGACTTGGAAGGACAATTTGTGAGTGAACGTTCATTAGTCTTAGTGAAACCCGATGGTGTTAAACGGGGACTTGTTGGTGAAGTAATAAAAAGAATTGAAACAAAAGGTTGGAAAATCATCGCACTTGAATTAAGAAAACTTGATGAAAAAACTGCTGCCACACATTATGCAGAACATGATGGAAAACCATTTTTTAAAGATTTAGTCTCATTCATTACTTCTGCTCCATTAGTGGCCATGGTCATTGAGGGTCCAAATGCAATTGCAGGTTGGCGTCAATTGATGGGTGCAACAAATCCAGCTAATGCACTTCCTGGAACTATTCGTGGGGACTTTGCAACCGAAACTCAGAACAACGTGACTCACGGTTCGGACTCTTTAGAGTCTGCTACTCGAGAGATTGCACTCTTCTTTCCAGGCTTGAAGTAATACTGCGTAATATAAGTAGTCAACCAACAATCAACTAATAAAGAGGAAAAAAAGTGGCTGGTTTCAGCAGTGGGTTTCTAGGTCGAGACCTAGCAGTTGATCTTGGTACCGCAAATACCTTGGTTTATGAACGCGGTCGCGGCATTGTTTTAAATGAGCCTTCTGTAGTTGCTATAAATCAAAACACCGGTGGAATTGTTGCCGTAGGTGCTGAAGCTAAAAGAATGGTTGGTAGAACGCCAGGAAATATTGTGGCAATCCGCCCACTTAAAGACGGAGTGATTGCAGATTTTGATACCACCGAAAGAATGCTTCGATACTTTATTCAAAAAGTTCATAAACGTAGATTTTTAGCCAAACCCCGAGTTGTGGTTTGTGTACCAAGTGGAATCACAGGAGTTGAACAAAGAGCAGTCAAAGATGCAGGATATGCAGCTGGTGCTCGCAAGGTTTACATAATTGAAGAACCAATGGCAGCAGCAATTGGAGCAGGACTTCCAATTCATGAACCAACAGGAAACATGATTGTTGATATTGGTGGTGGAACAACAGAAGTTGCTGTTATTTCATTAGGCGGAGTTGTTACTTCTCTATCTATTCGTACCGGTGGCGATGAACTAGATGATGCGTTAATTCAATTTGTTAAAAAAGAATATTCATTGATGCTTGGAGAAAGAACCGCTGAAGAAATTAAAACCACAGTTGGAACAGCTTTTCCAACACCTGATGAGACATCTGCCGAACTACGTGGACGAGATTTAGTAACAGGACTTCCTCGCACAATTGTTGTAACTGCCGAAGAAATCAGAAGAGCATTTGATGAACCTTTAACTCGTATTGTTGACGCAGTAAAAACCACACTTGATAGAACTCCTCCAGAGCTTTGTGGTGACATCATGGATCGTGGAATTGTTTTAACTGGTGGTGGAGCACTTCTTAAAGGTTTAGATGAGCGCCTAAGACATGAAACCGGAATGCCAGTAATTATTGCTGAACAACCATTGAATTGTGTTGTTATCGGTTCTGGAAAGTGTGTTGAAGAGTTTGAAGCTCTGCAACAAGTATTGATCTCAGAACCACGCGGTTAACCGGGTAGATCGGCTTATTTTGCCGTGAGAGATTCCACCCGAATTCGAACAGTGTTAGTTGTTTTATTACTAATTTCATTGACTTTTGTTGCATTAGAACTTAGAAATTCTGGTGCAGGGTTTTCAAATACAATAAGAACTTTCACCACAAATTTAATTTCTCCACTACAAAAATCGACTCGATCTATAAGTGATAGTTTGAGTGACTTTGGTGCAAATTGGCGAGAAATTCGAATTGCAAGGGAAAAAGTAAAAGACTTAGAAACTGAAAATTTAGAATTAAAAGAAAAACTTGCTAATACCGATGAAGATAGAAGAAGAGCAGCTGAGTTAGATGCTTTGTTAAAAATTGCAGGTTTAGGAACCTACGACATTGTTCCTGCTCGAGTAATAGCAATTGGTGCAGGACAAGATTACTCATGGACAGTTTCAATTGATGTGGGTTCACGCGATGGAATTACCACAGATATGACAGTAATTTCAGGTCAAGGTTTAGTGGGTAGAACTATTTCAGTTTCAGATTCCACAACTTTGGTTGCACTATTAGCTGATCCGTCCAGTAAAGTTGGAGCACGAATTGGTGGAAAATCTGAATTAGGATTTGTCAGTGGAAATGGATTACCGGGCGAATTAGAGTTTGAAATGTTTGATCCCTTAGCAGAAATTATTGCTGGAGATCAAATAGTGACATGGGGTTCAGATAATGGAAAACCATTTGTGGCCGGGGTTCCCATAGGAAGGGTAATCAGTGTCAAATCATCACCAGGTTTGTTGACTAAATCTGCCAAAGTTGAACCTTTTGTGAAAATATCTACTCTTGATTTAGTAAGTGTGGTTGTTGAGGCACCAAGAATTGACCCTAGAGATTCTTTACTTCCTCCAATGCCAGTAGTCCCGCAACCAACAATTTCAATTAGCCCAAGTCCTAGTCCGAGTCAAAGTCAATGAACATTTATAAGTACTTGGCTGTATTTTTAAGCATTGTTGTAGCAGTAATTTTCCAACCAACTTTTTTTGCAAAACTTGATTTGCCGGGGGCAACACCAGATTTGGTTTTAGTAATTGTTGCTTGTTGGGCGATTACCAAAGGCCCAGCCGTAGGAATTGTGGCAGGTTTTCTTGCAGGATTCTTAATCGATGTAGCTCCACCGGGAAATCATTTGATGGGAATTGCGTCAATTATTTTGGCACTACTTGGTTATGTAATTGGCATTATTGGAGGAGGACAAAGTAGATCTATGCTACGGCCACTTTTAGTTTCAAGTATGGCTGCAACTTCGTTTTTCGTTTTCAGGACGATATGGGCAATATTTGCTGGCAATAGTATTTCTTTAGAGATTTTTTCACTAAACTTCTTAACGCAAGGTCTATATGCAGCAGTTTTGGCAATATTTGTTTATCCTGGAATTACATATTTAGATAGAAAGCTTGGGCCACTTTCTAGATCAGATGAATTAAGGATGCAGTAAACATGAATGATAAATTAAATATTCGATTAAAGATAATTCGAGTAATTTTCTTATCATTGATGATAACTTTGGTTGGTAGATTATTTTATTTGCAAATCAGCACTGGTGAAGATTTTATTAAAGCATCTCAACGAAATGCTTTTCGAGAGATTTACACTCAACCAGTTAGAGGTTTAATTCTAGATCAAGTTGGAAGACCAGTTGTGTCCAATAAATCTACTTTAATTGTAACTGTCAATACTCGATTTTTAGAAAATACAGAAGACAAAGGTGCATCAGTAATTACTCGTTTATCAAATATCTTAAATATTTCAGAAACTGACATTAAGGATCGTTTGACACCATGTGGCACAAAGAATGCGAAAAGACCACCTATTTGTTGGTCAGGATCATTATTTCAACCGATACCAATTGCAAAAGATGTTTCTAATTCAATTGCATTAGAAATTATGGAACAAAGAACTTTATATCCGGGTGTTTCAGCAGAACTAATTGCAATCAGAGACATACCTAAACCATTTGGTGTCAATATGGCACACATTATTGGTTATGTTGGCCCCGTAACTGACACTGAAATAAATAAGCAAAAACAAGAAGGTGTTGCATCAGATGACATTGGGTTACAAAATAATGACGCTATTGGTAGATCTGGGGTTGAAAGATTTTATGATACGTGGCTTAGAGGTAAACCTGGAGTAAAAGTTGTAGCAGTAGATAAAGCCGCAAACATTAAAGGTGTTGTAAGTGATACTGACCCTGAATCTGGAAAATACGTCGTATTAAATATTGATGCAAAACTTCAGTCTTTAGTTGAGGAACAACTAGCTGGCGCAATTGAACGAGCACGGTCAAAGGATTATGTCGGTGAATCAGGGGCAGCAGTTGTTGTTGATGTCAATAACGGAAACATTTTAGCGATGGCGACTTATCCCAGTTATGATCCAAAAATTTGGTTAGGCGGTATTTCAAATAAAGAATTTGAGTCTTTATCTGATCCAAAAAGTGGAATCCCACTTATTTCTCGTGCTACACAAGGATTATTTGCTCCTGCATCCATCTATAAAGTCATAACTGCTTCGGCAGCTGCTGAAAATGGATTTGATTTGCAAGATATTTATCAGTGTCCTCCTCAATTAGAAATTGGAACACGAGTTTTTAGAAACTATGAGTCACTAGGTTTCGGGGCAATTACTATGCAAAGAGCTATTGAAGTTTCATGTGACACAGTTTTTTACGACATAGCTAATACTTTGTGGCTCAAAGATGGTGGATTAAATCCTGTTGCAAATCCTATAGATGCAGTTGAAAAAATGTCATTCGCATTTGGATTGGGATCAAAAACAGGAATTGATTTACCAGAAGAAGTTAAGGGACGAGTTGGGGGAAGAATTTTTAAAAAAGATTTCTGGGATAAGAATCATGAAATATGGTGTGAAAGAGCAGAAAAAGGCTATCCCGAAGTGGAAGTCCAGGATCCTGGCCGAGCATCACTGTTGCAGAAGTTTGCTAAAGAAAACTGCACTGAAGGTATGAGATTTAGAGCTGGAGATGCTGTAAATATTTCAATTGGACAAGGAGACACAGTTGTTACACCTTTGCAAATGGCAATGGCATACGCAGCAATTGCAAACGGTGGAACAGTTTATGAACCCAGGGTAGTCAAAGCCATTATGAATGCTGATGGTTCAGTTGCGGAAAGAATCGAACCTAAAGTTAAAAGTAAATTACCTATTTCTGCTGAAACCTTGGCTTACTTACAAAAATCCTTAAAGTCGACCACAGTTTCAGGAACTGGTGCTCCACCCTTCATTGGTTTTCCGCTTTCAAAAATTCCTGTTGCAACAAAAACGGGAACTGGTGAAGTTTTAGGTAAACAATCAACTTCATGGTTTGCAAGTTATGCTCCAGCAGATAATCCTCAATACGCAATTGTGCTTATGGTTGCCCAAGGGGGAACGGGTTCAGGTACTTCTGCTCCAAGTGTGAGAAGAATTTATGAAGAATT
Organism: Actinomycetota bacterium; assembly: GCA_027730605.1. Taxonomy (GTDB): domain Bacteria; phylum Actinomycetota; class Actinomycetes; order S36-B12; family UBA5976; genus ATZT02. Next base: position 5,012 of record JAQCGN010000015.1, on the reverse strand, counting down.
ATTTGGAATTCGCGGTGGGGTAATTGATCCTGCAACAAGTATTTTAAAAGGTGGCTCACCTACTTACTCCTTGCCAAAGATTCGTCTTGATGGTTTGCCTGATTATCCTGAAATTGATGAATTATTTGATCCAAGTCCATCACCATCTCCCAGTGTGACTGCAAAGTCAGCGAGTGCAAGATGAGTTATTGGAGTTCTGAAACACCTAAGGCCCCCAACAGAAATAGATTTAATGATTCATTTTTTATAGGTTATGACTGGGTGTTAATTACCTGTGCCTTATTACTATCAATTATTGGATCTGCACTTGTTTTTTCTGCCTCGAAGCAAAGACTTTTTGATGCAGGTATTAATTCAGATTTTTATTTACAGAGGCATATATTTAATATTATTTTTGGCATTGTTTTAGCTTTAATTGTTTCTAGATTTTCTTTTAGAACCGCACGTGCATATGCAATTATTATTTATATAGTTGCCGTTATTGGATTGGTGATGGTTCTAATTCCTGGGATTGGAAAATCTCAAGGAGGAGCTCAAGCTTGGATTTCTTTACCCGGAGGCTTTTCGTTTCAACCTAGTGAATTTACCAAAATTGCTTTAATTGTTTTGTTAGCAATGGTTTTAACAGAAAGACGAGATTCAGAACTAATACCTGACGATAGAGATGTTTTGTTTGGATTAGCTCTAGCTGGTGTGCCGGCTTTACTTATTCTCCTGCAAAACGATTTTGGAACTGTAATGATTATTGGAGCAACTCTTTTAAGTGTGATGGTTGTGGCAGGGGTTAAATTAAGATGGATATACGGTTCTTTGAGTGCTGTGCTATTAGCAGGTTTTATTGCATCACAATTAAATTTTATTAAGGATTACCAACTAGATAGATTAGCAACTTTCGTTGATCCAACCCTTGACCCACTGGGTGCTGGATATAACAGTTTGCAAGCAAGAATTGCTATTGGTTCTGGGGGTTGGTTTGGGCAGGGTTATCTAAACGGGCCTCAGACCCAAGGAAAATATGTTCCAGCCCAGCGAACAGATTTTATTTTCACAGTTGCAGGTGAAGAATTAGGTTTTTTGGGATCGACTTTAATAATTTTTCTCTTAGCAATGATTTTGTTTCGGTTAACAAAAATTGCCCTAAAAGCTCCTGATCGATTTGGAAGACTTGCTGCTGCAGGAATTGCGGGATGGTTTGCTATCCAAACATTTGAAAATATTGGGATGAGTTTAGGAATCATGCCTGTGACAGGGGTGCCACTTCCTTTTGTGTCTTATGGAGGCTCTTCCATGTTTGTTTCGTGGATGGCAATTGGACTTGCTGTTGCCATTGGCCGAGAAATAGATGATCGAATTACCCCGTTAATTCGCTAGTTTTGAAAGTCCTAATCTGATGCCAATTTGTGGCTAAATCACCAGTTTTCACCCCAGAAAAGATGTGCCATAAGGGCTAGGGCTGAAATGTTGTGCCATACTTAAAGTACTGGTTAATCACGGAGTCACTACAACCCGAGATACAAAACCAAAAAGACTTAGCCGAGCAGCGGTGCTCGGTAGAACTAAAAAAAGCTAGCTGTCCCAAATTGGTGAGACGAAGCGGATTTCTTTGAAGTTCTGAAAACAAAACCTAAATGACTTTGAGGACGTGAAATTTAATTTTCACCCCTGATCGTTAAGCAAAACCAGCACGAAACACCAAGTGCAGGTAAACAAAAAGCGTTAAATCGCTGTTTATTTGCACACACAAAAGATTTAGGAGTAAAGCCATTATGGCTGATGAAGAAACACCATCATTACGTAAACGATTTAGAATTGCTGCATTTTCTGCAGCAGAAGAAGCACCTACACCAGCTGCTGATGTTCCAGTTGGAAAACCATCTGTTGCATTTCAGCAGGCAGTTGTTCCACCTAGAACTCCTGCGGCAAAAACTGATAGTCCAAAAGAAGGAAAAGGATTATTAAGAAGACGCAGTAAAAGACGTGAAGAAGAATCAACTCAAGAAGTTGAAGAAACAGATACCGCAAAAGAACAAGACACAACGGAAGCTGAAACAGGAGATGGCACTCATCGACGTATCAGAAAACGTCGTCGTGCCACAGAAGTGAGTCCTGATGAGATCAGTACCGATGATCCAAACACAGTTGTAAGAGTTCGTGCTCCAAGAGAAAAGTCCCCAACCAGAACCTCAACTCGCTTAGATGCCAAACGTCAAAGACGAAAAGATGGCAGGGATGCGGGCAGACGCAGAGCACCAGTTCTAACTGAAGCAGAATTCTTAGCAAGACGAGAAAGTGTTGAACGAGTAATGGTCGTTAGACAAAACCAAGACCGAATTCAAATTGCAGTTTTAGAAGATAACATTTTGGTTGAGCATTATGTTTCACGTGGTCAATCAGCGTCTTTGATTGGAAACGTTTACCTAGGTCGAGTTCAAAATGTATTACCAAGTATGGAAGCCGCGTTTATTGATATTAGTCGTGGCCGAAACGGTGTTTTGTACGCAGGAGAAGTTAATTGGGATGCTGCAGGACTTGATGGACAACCAAAAAGAATTGAACTTGCACTTAAAAGTAATGACCCAGTTTTAGTTCAAGTAACAAAAGATCCTGTTGGACAAAAAGGGGCCAGATTAACAAGTCAGGTTTCATTGCCAGGTCGCTATTTAGTTTATGTACCAGATGGTTCTGTAACCGGAATTAGTAGAAAACTTCCAGACACCGAAAGAACCAGATTAAAAAGAATTTTAAGAAATATTGTTCCTGAAGGCGCTGGAGTAATTGTGAGAACAGCTGCTGAAGGTGCGACTGAAGAACAATTACAAAGAGATGTGGCTCGTCTTCAAGCACAATGGGAAAACATTCAAAGCAAAGTTTCAGGTGGAACACCTGCATCCTTGCTTTATTCTGAACCAGATTTAGCAATCAGAGTTGTGCGAGATATTTTCAATGAAGACTTTAAGAAACTAATTGTGGAAGGTAATGAAGCTTGGGACACAATTGAAGAATACGTAAAATATGTTGCCCCAGATTTAGCAGATCGTCTAGAAAAATGGAGTGGTGAAGGCGATGTGTTTGGCGCTAATCGCATTGACGAACAAATTGCGAAAGCACTTGATCGAAAAGTTTATTTACCATCAGGTGGATCTCTTGTAATTGACAGAACCGAAGCTATGACCGTGGTGGATGTTAACACCGGAAAATTCATTGGCCAGGGCGGAAATTTGGAAGAAACAGTTACTAAAAACAATATGGAAGCTGCTGAAGAAATAGTTAGACAGCTTCGTTTAAGAGATATTGGTGGAATTATCGTTATTGACTTCATTGATATGGTTTTGGAAACCAATAGAGATATGGTGCTTAGACGACTTGTTGAATGTTTAGGTAGAGATAGAACTAAACATCAAGTTGCAGAAGTTTCCACACTCGGACTTGTGCAAATGACTCGAAAAAGAATTAGTTCTGGATTGTTAGAAACCTTCTCGGAGGCTTGCGAGCATTGCAATGGTCGTGGGGTAAAGGTTTTTTCTGAACCAGTAGACCACAAGCACTCTGATCGTCGCGGCAAAAGAGAATCTGTTGAGGCAACTGAGGTAGAAAGCGTCTAACTCCAAGCCATCAGCAACGGGGATTTGGGCCTTTAGTACCCTAGGAGAACGCCCTTTTACTCAAAGGTAAAAGATGCGCAAAAGCTTCCTCAAGTTTTAAACAAGGAGATTTGAAAATCATGTACGCCATTGTTCGTTCCGGTGGACGCCAAGAAAAAGTAGCTGTGGGCGACACTGTTGTCATGGATCGTCAATCTGCGCAACCAGGTTCAAAAATTTCATTACCAGCTTTGTTAGTGGTAGAAAATGGAAAGATAACTCATGATGCAGCAACACTTTCTGCAACAACTGTTACTGCTGAAGTTGTTTCTCATGATCGTGGACCAAAAATTAAAATTCAACATTACAGAAATAAAACTGGTTACAAACGTCGCTTAGGACATCGTCAGGAACTAACAACAGTTCGTGTCACAGATATCAAAGTAGGGAAATAGAAAATGGCATCCAAAAAAGGTGTATCCAGTACCAGAAACGGTCGCGATTCCAATTCGCAAAGACTTGGAATTAAAAGATTTGGTGGCCAACTTGTTGGTGCCGGAGAAATCATTGTTCGCCAACGTGGCACACATTTTCACCCAGGTGTAAATGTTGGACGCGGAACTGATGACACATTATTTGCTTTACAAGCAGGTTCTGTGAAATTTGGTTCACGTCGTGGTCGTCGTGTTGTTGACATTGTCCCTGCGGAATAACCCGCTCAATTAGACATACCCAAAAGGGCGGGCTTTTTATTAAGCCCGCCCTTTTGCATTATTAAAAAGGTGGTGCAGAAAACATGTTCGTTGATCAAGTAATTCTGCATGCCAAAGCTGGAAACGGTGGAAGCGGTTGTACATCTGTACATCGAGAAAAATACAAGCCACTTGGTGGACCAGATGGCGGAAATGGTGGCAAAGGTGGCGATGTCGTATTAGTTGTTGACACCAATGAAACAACTTTGTTGGAATACCACAGACATCCGCATCAAGAAGCACCAAATGGGAAACCAGGACAAGGAAGTCATAACAGTGGTGCAAATGGTGATGATTTAATTTTACCTGTTCCAGCTGGAACAGTTGTTTATTCAATGCAAGGTGAAATTTTAGCTGACCTTATTAATTCAGGAATGAAACATGTTGTCGCCCAAGGAGGAGCAGGTGGTTTAGGAAACGCTGCACTTTCATCAAACAAAAGAAAAGCTCCAGGATTTTCACTGTTAGGTGAACCAGGTGATATTGCTGATGTACGGCTAGAACTTAAATCTTTAGCTGATGTTGCATTGGTTGGATTTCCAAGTGCTGGTAAATCAAGTTTAGTTTCAGTAATAAGTGCAGCCAAACCAAAAATTGCTGATTACCCTTTTACAACATTAGTTCCAAATTTAGGTGTAGTTAAAGCAGGAGATGTAACTTTTACTGTTGCAGATGTACC
>JAQCGN010000076.1 GCA_027730605.1 Actinomycetota bacterium | reverse complement strand
AAAAACAATTGTAAATGAATCACTTTTAGGTTTATCCCCGCTATTTACCACAATTCGATAAGTTGTTTTCCTTTTTTTAACAGGAGCTGTGGTTGACATTCTCCATGTGCCATCTGCTTTAGATTTTGTGGAACCAATGGTTGACCATTTCTTTCCTTTTTTAGTTTGTCGAAGAATTGTCACACCTTTTTTAACTGGATCAATGTTTCCACTTAAGGAAAATTTGGCACCCAATGAAACTTCAGTTGGCACAGGATTAACAATCAAACCTGCTTGAGAATTGATGTTTGCGATTAATGGATTTACTGGGACTTCTTCTGCTTGGGCAGGAGTAATAAGGCTTAAGCCAAAAAATACGGATATAAATAGTGCTAAGGATTTCTTAAAAAACGACAAAGTAAAACTCCTCGAAGATTATTGGGCTATATATTCAAGGTAACACGAGTTACTGGTGTGACTAGGCTTACCACACCTAAAAAGGTCAAATCCAAGGATTAATTAAGAATTAAATGCTCTATTTTCGATGTGCTTGCTTGGACATGTAAATTGCCAAGACTAAAGCCACCACAATTCCTGCATTCACACCCAATTCCAAAAGTGATCTTGTGAAAGCTTCAGGATCTTTAGTTGAACCCAAAGTAAGTGATGCTCCCACTGTCAAAATATGTCGAACAGCTGCAATTACACCAATTATTAAAAATTTATCTAATTGGTAAACACCGTCGGTGAAACGAGCAATAACAGTTCTTAGTATTTCTAAAATAATAACAATAAATAATATATCGTTAACACCTTGAATCATTCCATTAGGAAAAAATGGTTTTGTTTCAAGTAATCTTTCAATACTAAAAAATAGTGCCCCAACTGCGATAAGAAATAGTGTTATACCTAATAAACCATGGAAAATATCTTCAGCGTAATCGACAATTTTTACAGGTAGTATTGATCTTTCTTTTGAATTCGGGTCATCAAAATTTTTACTCATAACTCACCACTTCCTAATGAGAGGTGACTTAATATTAATCTATTTTTTAGAATTTAACTCACTGAAACGTGTTAATCCTTCAATTATTAATTCATGATCTTGAACTTGGGGTAACCCACTCACCGCAACAATGCCTACTCTGCCCTGATTTCTATCCACAATAGGAAACGCTCCACCATGAGCTGCATAAAGTTCTTCCTCTAAACCTGAGTGTTCTTCAAATGTTTGATCTTTCTCTTCAAACATAACTCTGACATAAATACTTGAATGACCAAATTTTTCCACTACCCGACATTTTCTATTTATCCACCATTCATTCTTACTGCTACTTCCAGTTAAAGCGGTATAAAAAATTGTCAATTCCCCAATTCTTACCTGAATAATAACTGGGGCTTTTTGTAATAAAGCTATATTTAATAATTGTTGACCAAGACTAATTGCATCTTCATTAGTGAAACTCTCAAAAATAAATCTTTCTTCTTGTGTCAATAATTGTTTTGTTGAAAGATCACCTGTTGTCATGGGTTTTAGCCTAAAGCGTGCTCAAGTATTTACCTACACTTGCATCTCCCTTGTCAATGTTTTATCCTAGGATTTATACAAATAATTTTAAGGAGATATTTTAAATGATTCCAGTACGCGCATACGCAGCACAAAAAGCAAAAGCTGATCTCACCCCTTGGACATTTAACAGAAGAGCATTAGGTCCCGATGATGTTTTAGTTGAAATAGTTTATTCAGGAATTTGTCACTCAGATATTCACCAAGTAAGAGAAGAATGGGATGAGGCAATATTTCCTATGGTTCCAGGACATGAAATTGCTGGAGTTGTTAAAGAAGTTGGATCTAATGTTAAAAAATTCAAACCAGGAATGAAAGCTGGTGTTGGAGTATTCATTGACTCATGTAGAAAATGTGAAAACTGTTTAGCAGGAGAAAATCAATACTGTTTAGAAGAAATGACTGCAACATATAACGGTTATGAAAGAGATGGAAAAACTGTTGCCCAAGGTGGTTACTCTTCAGCAATTGTTGTTCATCAAGATTATGTTTTACAGATCCCAGACAACTTAGATATGGCAGGAGTAGCCCCACTGCTTTGTGCAGGTATTACTTTGTATTCACCCCTTAAACATTGGGGAGCAGGTCCTGGTAAAAAAGTTGGCATCATTGGTTTAGGTGGACTTGGACACATGGGAGTTAAGTTTGCTCATGCACTTGGTGCTGAAGTCACAGTCTTATCTCATTCAGCAAATAAAGAAGCAGATGCCAAAAAAATGGGGGCAGATCATTTCATTTTAACCAAAGATGAAGAAGTATTTGAAAAATACAAAAATCATTTTGATTTACTAATAAATTCTGTTTCAGCACCCCTTGATTTAAATCTTTATCTAGATATGTTGAAATTAAATGGTTCACTTGTGATGGTTGGTTTAAGTGGCCAACCATATCCAATTGATGCTTTTTCTATGCTTAATCAAAGAAGAAGAATTGCTGGATCCATGATTGGTGGGATGAAGCAAACTCAAGAAATGCTTGATTTTGCAGGAAAACATAACATTGTTAGCGATGTTGAAATCATCACAGCAGCAGAAATCAACAAAGCATACGATCGAGTTGTAGCAAGTGATGTTAAATATCGATTCGTCATCGATGCCAAAACTATTTAAAATAAGGCCCGCACAATCAAGTGATTGTGCCCAAATACTTGAGCTGATTAAAGAACTTGCTCTGTATGAAAAAGATCCTGATGCGGTTGAAACAACGGTTAAGGATTTAGAGGAAGCCTTATTTGCTGGGTCAACTTCATTAAATAATCTTCCAGCTTGTTATGCAATTGTCATTGATGATGAAGAAAATCCAGGTAAATTATCTGGATTTGCACTCTATATGTTGCATTTCTCAACTTGGACTGGAAAATATGGAATCTATTTAGAAGATTTATATGTCAAAGAATCTAAACGTGGTTTAGGAATGGGAAAAGCTTTACTAGAGTATTTAGCACAAATTTGTGTGAAAAAAGGCTATGCCAGATTTGAATGGTGGGTACTTGATTGGAATAAACCTGCTTGGGATTTCTATTTATCTAAAGGTTCAATTCCTATGACTGAGTGGACTTTGCATCGCGTGCAAGGACAAGCCTTAAAAGATTTAGGAAAGAATTAATTCTTTTTTTCTGCTAACACAGCAGCCAATATTGTTGTGATTGGCACAGCTAAAACTAAACCAATAGATCCCACTAAAGTTCTCACAATTTCTTGCGAAATTGCTTCACTACTGATGATAAAACCTGTCGGTCTATCTGCTAACACAATTAATAACAATGTTGGTAAAGCTGCACCAGTATAGGTAAAAAGAAGGGTGTAAACAGTTGAAGCAATATGATCTCGACCAATTCTCATACCTGAAACAAATAATTGTTTATAAGAATAATTTGGTTGCGATTCTTTAATCTCCCAAACAGAGCTTGCTTGAGTAACAGTTACATCATTTAACACACCAACGGAGGCAAAAATTATTCCTGCTAGTAATAATCCATCTAACCTAATTTGGGTGACTCCGGCGAGAAGAAAATCATCATCACTAGAAATTCCAGAAAAGTTTCCAAAATCAACAACAATATAAGAAATAACTGCTGTTAAACCAATACCAAAAAGTGTTCCCAAAACCGCAACAGAGGTTCTAATTGATAAACCATGTGCTGTGTAGAGCAGGATGAGAACTAATCCAGATGCTGCTACAACGGCAACGGCTAAAGGACTTTTACCTTCTAAAAGAGCTGGGAACATGAAATAAAGTAAAACCAAAAATGTAAGAATCAATCCAACAATTGCACCCAATCCACGCCAGCGACCAATAAAAATAGTAACTACTGCAAAAATAAGTGAAACCCATATTAAAAGATTTGATCTATTCAAATCCATAAATAA
>JAQCGN010000075.1 GCA_027730605.1 Actinomycetota bacterium | reverse complement strand
TGGCAGGAAATTCAGTGGTTTTACCAAGTGATAAAGGTCCTATTCCAATTACTGTTGCCAATGATTTTCCAGAACCAGTAATTGTGAAACTGACTGCTACAGCAACTCCCTCATTTAGATTTAAAGCAGAAGACTTAGCACCCATTACTATTGCTGGAAATAGTAAACAAAGTTTGAGTTTTACTGGATCTGTGCAAGGAACAGGTGCAGTTGACGTTACTTTGCAGCTTTACACCAGAGACGGTACCAAATATGGTGAACCAAAAATAATTTCTGTTCGCTCTGCTGCCTACAGCACTGTTGCTACATATATCACAGTTATTGCTTTTGTGGTCTTAATTATTCTTTCTACTATTTCGATTTATAAACGCATAAGATTGTCAAGAAAAAATGTCAAATAGTTCAATAGCTAAAGCTAGTTCTTGGATGGCTTTAGGCACAACGATTTCAAGAATCACTGGTGTTATTAGATCAGCTGCTGTAATTGCTGCCATTGGGTTTGGCACATTTGCAGATGCCTACTCAATTGCAAATTCGCTTCCCACCATTGTTTATGTAGTAGTTGTGGGTGGAGCAATTAATAGTGTTTTCGTGCCCCAATTAGTAAGGCACATGAAAAATGATGCAGATAAAGGTTTTTCTTACACTAATAAGTTATTAACCCTTGTTGGTTTAATACTATTTTTCTTAACAGTTTTAGCAGTTGTTCTTGCTCCACAAATTGTAAGTATTTATGCCCCAAATGCATGGAGTGAAGAAACATTAAATCAATCAGTGTTTTTTGCAAGATTATTATTACCGCAAATATTTTTTTATGGCCTTTATACAATTTTACAACAAGTTTTAAACTCCAGAGAACACTTTGCTTTACCAATGTTTGCGCCAATTCTAAACAATTTAGTGATGATTATTACTGCTTTACTATTTATTTACGTCGCCCATGATGTTTCTGTTTCAAGTTCATTTACTGATCAAGAAATGGCAATACTTGGAATTGGTACAACTTTAGGTGTGGTAGTCCAAGCTATTTCTTTAATTCCGGCATTAAGACTTATTAAATATAAGTTTCATATAAATACTAAATTTAGGGGTGCTGGATTAACTACCGCAGGAAATCTTGCCTTTTGGACTATTGGTTATGTGATAACAAATCAAATAACTTATGCATTTATCACTCGTTTGGCTGCAGGTGCTAATACTTTAGATAACAGTGTTGGTTTTACTTCTTATCAAAATGCCTTCCTGACTTTTATTCTTCCTCATTCTGTAATTGCAGTTTCTTTAGTCACTGCCTTGTTACCCCGTTTTAGTGACTTAGCAAACAGTGTAGAAATTAACAAATTATCAAATTCCATAAACAAAGCTGCAGTTTCTTTAATTTCTTTGATGCTACCGATATCAGTAATTCTTTTCTTTATTGGTCAACCCTTGGCACAATTACTTTTTGCCAGAGGAGCAGCCTCAATTTCTGATGCCAGAACCACAGGATATTTATTAAGTATTTTTGTTATCGCACTTGTTCCTTTCTCCTTATTCTATTTGTTACTTCGTGGATTTTATGCCCTAGAAGATACAAAAACACCTTTTTATATAAATATTGTTCTAAACCTGATAAATCTAATAGTAGCTATATATATGTTTAATATTTTAGCTGAAGAAAATAAAGTTGCTGGATTAGTTATTGGTTATGTTGCATCATATGTGCTTGTCACGCCTTTGCTTTGGTATTTCTTAGGTAGAAAACAGCTCAAATTAAAAACTATTAAATTTATTAAAGAAGCATCTAAACCAGTTTTTGCTTGCATTATAATGGGTTCTTCTATGTATTTTATTGGTGTTTGGTTAGATCTTTTCTCTCAAAAAAATTTTTTTATTGAAGCTTTAACGCAAGTAATTACATGGGGCGTATCTGGTTCATTGATTTATTTTGCGCTCAGTTTTATTTTCAAAATCGAAACAATTACTACTTCCTATAGGAAATTGATAAAATAGCCTTTATCTTTAGGAAATGACAACCCTTTTCCTAAACGGAAATTATCTAGATTTAAATGATAAACAATTATTAGATTTATTTATAACAGGTGAAAGTGATGCTTTAGCTGAATTATTCAAAAGACATAATTCAAAAATGCGAGCTGTGGCATATAGCGTCACAAAAAATAATGCTAATGCAGAAGATGTTGTGCAAAATGCTTTAATTTCTGTGATGAGAGCAGCACATAAATTCAGAGGAGAATCAGCTGTCACTACTTGGCTATTTCGAATTGTGACAAATGCGGCAATTGACAAAATAAGGGCCTTAAAAGCTCATCCTGTTTATGAACTTCCACTAGATATTCCATTAATAACAAGTGAAATAAATATTAAAGATTTATCAATGGATTTGGTAAAAGCTTTAAAATCATTACCAGCCAATCAAAGAAATGTTGTGCTGTTAATTGATCTTGCTGGGTGGAGTATTGCTGATGTGGCACGAAAACTTAAATGTGCTCCAGGCACAGTAAAAAGTAGATGCCATCGGGCTCATGTAAAACTTGCCCAGGAGTTGCAGTTGCACAACTAACGCATGTCACAAGTTGTCTTTAAATTCAATAAGACTAGAATTAAAACCTAACGCAAAAACAATTAATTGGATTAGGTTTTCGTGAGCAAAGTTGAACCTCTAGTAATTATTGGCAGTGGACCTGCTGGTTACACCGCAGCAATCTATGCAGCCAGAGCACAACTATCCCCAATACTTTTAGAAGGATCTGTCACAGCCGGTGGTGCATTAATGAACACCACTGAAGTTGAAAATTTTCCTGGTTTTCAAAAAGGAATTATGGGTCCTGCCTTAATGGAAGAAATGCGCGCCCAAGCAGAAAGATTTGGCACCAGATTTATTACAGATGATGCTGTAAAGGTTGATCTAAATGGTGAAGTAAAAACTATTCAAGATGGAAGTGGAAACACTTATCTTGCAAAAGCTGTAATCCTTGCCACCGGCTCAGGTTATAAAAAAATTGGTTTACCAAAAGAAGAAACCTTAAGCGGTCGAGGTGTTTCCTATTGTGCAACTTGTGATGGTTTTTTCTTTAAAGAACAAGTAATTGCAGTTGTCGGTGGAGGAGATTCTGCTGTTGAAGAAGCAACCTTCTTAACCAGGTTTGCGTCAAAGGTTTATTTGATTCACAGAAGAAATGAATTACGTGCCAGTAGAATTATGCAACAAAGAGCAAAAGATGATCCAAAAATTGAATTTGTGTGGAATTCCCAAGTTGTTGATATTTTAGGCGACGACAAAGTAACTGGACTAAAAATTAAAGACACCATTACTGGTAAAGAGAAAAACCTTGAATTAACAGGATTATTTGTAGCCATTGGCCATGAGCCAAGATCAGAACTACTAAAAGGACAAATTGATTTAGACCCAAACGGTTATGTCATAGCAAAAACTGGTTCTACTAAAACTAATATTGAAGGAGTATTTGCCTGTGGTGATTTAGTTGACCATGTTTATCGTCAAGCAATCACAGCCGCAGGAACAGGTTGTCAAGCAGCGTTAGATGCTGAACGCTTCTTAGCAAGTCAAGGTATTTTTTCAGCATAAGAAAAGGGAAAACTAATGGCAACAAAGATTTTGACAGATGCAACATTTGATTCAGAAATCAAAAATGCAACCACCCCAATATTGGTTGATTTTTGGGCTGAATGGTGTGGGCCATGCAAAATGATCGCCCCCATCTTGGAACAAGTGGCAGCAGAAAATGAAGGCAAAATTGTGATCGCCAAATTAAACGTTGACGAAAACCCCAAAACAGCACAAGCTTTGGGAATTACTTCCATCCCAACCATGAATGTTTACAAAGACGGTCAAATAGTTAAAACCATCGTGGGAGCAAAACCAAAACCAGCACTTTTGGCAGACCTCGCAGCATTTCTATAACCACAACGGGTTTACTTAGGTAGTGAGCGAAAAAAGACCTATATTTCGTAAAGGCGATCAGGGACCAGCGGTAGCTGAAATCTGTGATCGCCTGCTTCGAATTGGGGCCATAAAAAAACCCTCCACTGTAATAGATGAAACAGTTGATGCGGCCATAAAAGAATTCCAACAATCACGTGGCATCACAGTTGATGGCATTGTGGGCCCCGAAACTTTTCGCAGATTAGAAGAAGCACGTTGGTCCTTAAGTGATCGAATTCTTCGATACACACCTGGACATTTAATTCACGGTGATGATGTTGCAACTTTGCAAAGAAAACTTTCTGATTTTGGTTTTGATGCCGGAAAAATAGATGGCATCTTTGGTAAAAACACAGAAAATGCTGTGAAAGAGTTACAAAAAAATACTGGCATTCCAGTTGATGGCACTTGTGGACCAGAAGTTTTTAAAGCAATTGAAAGATTAAAC
>JAQCGN010000074.1 GCA_027730605.1 Actinomycetota bacterium | reverse complement strand
GAAGTTCCTAATGAAATAACAATGTCTCCTGTACTTGCACCCAATCCAAGAGCTGCTGCCATGTTGTCACCAGTTCCTGGCGCAACAGATATACCAGATGTTGTTTGTCCGATAATTTCATTTGGTTTTGCAACTCGTGGAAGTTGAACTTCTTTACCTAAAGCTAGTTTTAATAAATCTTTTCTGTATTCATTTGTTTTAGGTGACCAGTAACCTGTTCCTGAGGCATCCCCTCGATCAGTTATGAATTCATCAGGGGTTCCCATTAACTGCCATGAAAGCCAATCATGAGGAAGCATTACCCCATTTACTTTTGCAGCATTATTTGGTTCATTTTTAGCTAACCAACGAAGTTTTGTGACAGTAAAAGAGGCAACTGGAACTGAGCCAATTGCATCAGCCCACTTATCTGCTCCCCCTAATTCGTTAACTAAATCAGTGGCATCAGATGCAGATCTAGTGTCGTTCCATAACAATGCATCTCGCACAACTTGTTTGTTTTGATCTACTACAACCATGCCGTGTTGTTGAGCACCAATTGAAATTGCTTGAACTCCATCAAATAATCCAGAACTTGATTCGTTTAAAGCACTTAACCATTTACTAGGAGCAATCTCTGTACCGTCAGGGTGACTTGCCCTAGCTTCACGAATTAATTCGCCAGTTTGTGCATCGCGTACAACTATTTTTACTGATTGAGTTGATGAATCAACACCTGCCACAAGTTTTTCTGTCATAAGTAATCAGGAAGCAAGTTGTCGTAACACGTAGGGCAAAATTCCACCGTGACGGAAGTAATCAGCTTCCCCAGGGGTGTCAATTCTAACTTTGGCACTAAATACTTTTGTGCCATTTTTTCCCTTCGTCGTAATTTCAACATTTTGTGGAATTTTTCCATCATTTAATTCTTCAACACCTTTAATGTCAAATATTTCTGAACCATCAAGACCAAGTTTTTCAGCATTTTCATTATTGTTAAATTGCAGTGGTAGCACTCCCATACCAACTAAATTACTTCTGTGAATTCGCTCATATGATTCTGCAATTACTGCTTTTACTCCAAGTAATGCTGTTCCTTTAGCTGCCCAATCTCTGGAAGATCCTGATCCATACTCTGTGCCTGCAATTATTACTAATGGAGTTTTATCATTTAAATAATCAACACTGGCATCATAAATTGTGTCTTGTTCATTTTTCTTAAAGTTAAAAGTAAATCCACCCACAACATCTTTAAGTAACTTATTCCTTAATCTAATATTTGCAAAAGTTCCTCTGATCATGACTTCGTGATTTCCTCGTCGTGAACCATATGAATTGAAATCTTTTTTATCTATGCCATGTTGAATTAAATACTTTCCAGCTGGTGAATCTGCTTTGATACTTCCGGCAGGTGAAATGTGATCTGTGGTCACTGAATCACCGAGCCAGGCAAGCACTCGTGCACCAGAGATATCACTTACTTTGCTTGGAGTTTTAGGCATATTTTCAAAATAAGGTGGTTTTCTCACATAGGTGCTCGCACTTGACCAGGTGAAAGTTTTTCCAGTTGGAGTAGAAAGTTTCTGCCATTTCTCATCACCTGTAAAAACATTTGCATAACGCTTGGTAAACATTTCTGAATCAATAGCACTTTTAATAGTTTCCTGAATTTCAGTTGTGCTTGGCCAGATATCTTTCAAATAGATTGCTTTTCCTTCTTGACTCGTTCCAATTGGATCATTATTGAGATCAATATTCATGGTTCCAGCAATGGCATATGCCACCACAAGTGGTGGAGAGGCTAAATAATTCATTTTTACATCTGAATTTATTCGACCTTCAAAGTTTCTATTACCGCTTAACACTGCAACTGCTGATAAATCAGCATGATTTATTCCTGCACTAATTGGTTCTTGTAAAGGACCACTATTTCCAATGCAAGTCGTGCAACCATAACCAACTAAGTCAAACCCAAGTTTGTTTAAATACTCTGTTAAGCCCGCTTTGTTTAAGTAATCTGTGACAACTTGTGAACCAGGAGCAAGTGTGGTTTTAACCCATGGAGCTCTAGTTAGTCCTAATTCAATGGCTTTTTTAGCTAATAATCCAGCACCGATCATAACTTCAGGATTTGACGTGTTTGTGCATGAAGTTATTGCAGCTATTACTACAGCCCCATGTTTGAGGGTCATTTTTTCACCATCTAGTGAAACTTCTATTTCCTTATTCACATCCGAGGTGTAGGTCGGAAGTGCTTGATTGAAATTATCTTTAGCATTCTTTAATGCAACACGATCTTGTGGTCTCTTAGGACCTGCAATGCTTGGTTCAATTGTTGTCAAATCTAGTTCTAGATTTTCAGAAAATCTTGGTACATGATTTGGGTCAAGCCATAACCCTTGAGCTTTGGCGTAGGTTTCCACTAAAGCTAATTGGTCTGCACTTCTGCCTGTAAATTTTAGATAATCAATAGTTTGACTATCAATTGGAAAAATTGCCACAGTTGATCCGTATTCGGGGCTCATATTTCCAATGGTTGCTCTATTAGCTAATGGGACTGCTGAGCATCCGGCACCATAAAATTCTACAAATTTACCAACAACTCCATGTTTTCTTAAAACTTCAGTAATTGTTAAAACTAAATCTGTGGCAGTAACACCTTCTTTAAGTGCTCCACTTAATTTAAACCCAACGACTTTTGGAATCAGCATGCTTACTGGTTGGCCAAGCATTGCTGCTTCTGCTTCAATTCCACCTACTCCCCAACCAAGCACACCCAAACCATTAACCATGGTGGTGTGAGAATCTGTTCCTACCACGGTGTCTGGATAAACAAATCCATTTCTTTCAAAAACAACTCTGGCTAAATTCTCTATATTTACTTGATGCACAATTCCTGTTCCAGGTGGAACAACCTTAAATTCTGAGAAAGCACCTTGTCCCCATCGTAAAAATTGATATCTTTCTTCATTTCTTTCATATTCAAGATCAACATTTATTTTAATAGCCATGTTGGAACCAAATGAATCGGCAATAACTGAATGATCAATCACTAGTTCTGCTGGTGTTAGCGGATTTACTTTCTGCGGATCTCCTCCCAGGTCAATCATTGCTTCACGCATTGTTGCTAAATCAACAATTGCTGGAACTCCGGTGAAATCTTGCATAATCACTCGGGCTGGGGTGTAAGGAATTTCAATACTTGGCTCTGCTTTTTCGTCCCAATTCAGAATGGCGTTGATGTGGTCTTTTGTTATGTTTACCCCATCTTCGTTACGAAGTAGGTTTTCTAGCAATATTTTTAAACTAAATGGAAGAGTTTTTGAACCTGGAACTTTGTCGAGGGAGAACATTTCACTAGAGCGATTATTGAAGTTTAAGGTTTGCTTTGCTCCAAAAGTATTTATACTCATTTATCCCTCAGTTTTATCAATAATCTAAGACTAGCAGTGGCAAGGAAATTTGCTATTCGTGCACCAAAACTGCCACAGATTCTAGGTGGTGAGTCATTGGAAATAAATCAAATGCCACAACTGCTTCAAGTTTCCACCCATATTTATTCGCCACCAGAACATCTCGGGCAAGTGCTGCTGGGTCACAAGCTATGTAGATTATTTTCTGCAAAGTATGTGCACAAATTTGTTGCATTACATTTTGACCAGCACCAGATCTTGGTGGGTCAAGTATCACCACATCCATCTTGTTTTTAATAGATTTTGTCCACCTATCAACTCTTTCATTTATGACTTGCACGTTTTTGAATTTTTTTAAGTTTTCTTTGGTATTTTGTGCCGCACTCCTATCTGCTTCAACTACAAATGCTTTAGCCAATGGAAATTCTTGTAAAACAGAATGAGCAAGAACTCCCACTCCTGCGTAAAGATCGGCAAAACTGTCAATCTTTAAACCATTAATTGATTTCTTAATTTGATTACTCAACACAGCTGCAGCCTCAGGGTGAACCTGCCAAAATCCATCTCCTGCAACTGCGAAGTCATGACCATCAACTTCTTGAACAGAATTAGGAGCCCTTGAAGATCTAGTTTCAACAGGGTAAACAATTGTTTCTTCTTTAGATTTGACGATTAAAACTTGATCATCCACATTTCCTTTTGGCAAAGTAGCCAATACTTCATTGATTGATTGATCAGCGATTAGACATTTATTTATTTCTTGTATTTCGTGAGAGCGAGTCTTTCTAAATCCCCAATTGCCCTCGGGACTTGCTACAAGTCTTACTCTGGTTCGCCAATTTTGCTCACTTGGTTCTACTGCATGTATTGCACAAATCTCTGCAGCGTTATTAACTTGACCAAATCTTGCTAATTGTTCAATTAAGACTTCTAGCTTTAATTCACGTTGATATTTTGATGTGGTGTGTTGCCAATCGCAACCTCCGCATCCATCTGTTTTGAAAAAATCACATTTTGATGCGACTCGATTAATTGATGGTT
>JAQCGN010000073.1 GCA_027730605.1 Actinomycetota bacterium | reverse complement strand
AAATATGCGCTACCAAAAACTAGACGTGGAGCAGTTGTTAAACCACCATTGCGAGAAATTGGAATTGATCCCTCCACTCAATTAAATATGGTCATCAAGGAAGGAAGATTTGGGCCATATGTGACAGATGGTGAAACTAATGCTTCCTTAAAAGTTGGTGATGATATTCCAACGATGTCAATTGAAAGAGCATCAGAATTGTTATCAGACACCAGAGCTCGAGGACCTATAGTTAAGAGAAGAAAGAAAGTTGCTAAAAAAGCAGCACCAAAGAAAACTGCTAAAAAGAAATCTAAAAAAGAAGTAGTTGAAACGACCGCAGATGACGAAGTCAGTGTCTAACCATCCAGGATTTTTTGTTGTCTTTGAAGGTGGCGATGGGGCAGGAAAATCAACTCAAGTTAAACAATTAACAGAGAAATTAACTAAATTAAATGAAACTGTTGTTAAAACCTGTGAACCTGGAGGAACTGAATTAGGTAAAAAAATAAGAGAAATACTGCTTGATCAAAATGAATTTGAAGTATCACCTCGAATGGAAGCCTTGTTATTTGCGGCAGATAGATCAATCAACATGAGTCAAATAATTAAACCTGCTCTTGAAAAAGGAAATGTGGTCATCGCAGATAGACACATTGATTCATCCATTGCCTACCAAGGAGTAGGAAGAGGATTAGGGGCCCAAACCATTGAAGATATTTCTAGATGGGCTGTGCAAGGAATTGTTCCTGATTTAACTGTTTTGTTAGATGTTGATGCTAATACTGGACAATCAAGATTACAAACTAAAGACAGACTTGATCGTGAGTCAAATGATTTTCACACCAAAGTCAACCAAGCATTCAGAGATTTAGCTAAAGCTAATCCTGATAGATATATTGTCATTGATGCAGCAAAACCAGTTGAAGAAATATCAGATTTAGTATTTAATGCTTTTAAGGCAAAGAGAAAATAAAATGTGGGATGAATTAATTGGGCAAGAATTTAGTGTGAAAGCATTAACTCAAGCTGCAAGTGATGCAAAATCTTCATTAACGGGAAAAGTGTTACCCGGTTTTTCCCAAGCTTGGTTAATTACAGGTCCCCCAGGAAGTGGAAGATCAACTGCAGCAAGATTATTTGCAGCAACTTTGCAATGCGAACAAGATGGTTGTGGTAAATGTGTTTCCTGTATTTCTGTTAATAATTCAACGCATCCTGATGTAAAAGTTATAACACCTCAAGGTTTGAGTTATGGAATTGATGACACGAAAGATTTAGTAAGAGAAGCAGCAATGCTTCCAGGCTTAGGGCAGTGGAACATAATCATTTTGGAAGACGCTGATCGTTTAACAACTGAAGCTGGCAATGCATTGTTAAAAGCAATTGAAGAACCAGCCAAACTAACAGTGTGGATTCTATGTGCACCATCTAGTAAAGATGTTTTAATAACAATTAAATCTCGATGTCGAATAATTTCTTTAAGAACACCACCCGCAGATGAGATTGCTGAGTTATTAATTAAAAGAGATGGTATAGATAAAG
The DNA here is from genome assembly GCA_027730605.1 of Actinomycetota bacterium. Taxonomy (GTDB): domain Bacteria; phylum Actinomycetota; class Actinomycetes; order S36-B12; family UBA5976; genus ATZT02. The sequence continues at coordinate 2,925 of JAQCGN010000073.1, read as the reverse complement.
CAATGGCACACTTTGCATCTCATGCATCTTTAGGTCACGTTGGCAGAGCAAAGCTTTTAGCAACCGATGAACAGGTAAGAGATCGTAGAAGTTTAGTTCTGCAAGTTCCTTTTGAATTAAAAGATTTACCAAATTGTTTTGCCGCAGCTCAAAAACTTGTCGATGCGGCAACTGAAGATGCTGATATTGCCACTGATGAAATGGATGAAAAAGAATTAAGTAATTTGATGAGAGCCTATGGTGAAGGTGCCGAAGGGGTAACGAAGAGAAAAATTGAGAAACTTGCCTCCAGTGCTAAAAAAGAATTAGAAGAAGGACAGAAAAAAAGATACAAAAGGATCACTAGAGACAGGCTTGATTTGACCCTTCAAGAATTAGCTGCCTTTTATCGAGATGTTTTAGTCCTGCAATCAGGGGCACAATTAGATCTATTCCACAGTGAAATGAAGGGATCCATTCAAAGATTTGCTGACTCATCAAGTATTAATTCCACCATTAAAAGACTTGATGCAGTTGAAGCCACCAGAAGAATGCTTAATAGTGAGGCAGCACCACTTTTGGTGATGGAATCAATGACTGTGCAACTTGCAAGAGCATAAATAATCTAGTTTAGATACACTGAAATAAGTGATGAAAAAACTTATTCCGATTTTTCTTCTTTCATTAATAATTTCTAGTTGTACAAGTTTAACACAAACTCAAGTCGATAATATTATTGAAAATAGACCCCAAGATTTAGCTTCCTTTTATGACCAAGAAATTAAGTGGTCTAAGTGCAAAGATGATAAAAGATTTGAATGTGCCGAACTACTAGTTCCAATAGATTATGAAAATCCTGGAAATGCTGCACTTACTTTAGCTTTAAAGAAACTACCTGCAGAAGATAAAAACAACAGAGTTGGTTCGTTGTTAATTAATCCAGGTGGACCGGGTGGTTCAGGAACAGATTATGTGACATATGCAGAAGATGCGTTTGGAAAAAGATTGATGCAATCGTTTGACATCATTGGTTTTGATCCTCGCGGAGTTGCTCTTTCCACGCCATTGGATTGTTTAACAGATAAAGAAGTTGATGAATTTATTGCTTTTGATGGCACACCTGATAACGATCAAGAATTAAAAGAATCAATGCAATTGTCCATTAATTTAGCTAATGGGTGTCTTGCAGTTGAAAATAATTTGATTGCTCATGTTGGAACTAAAGAAGCCGCACGTGACATGGACATCATTCGAGAAGTAGTAGGAGATGAAAAACTTTATTATTTTGGGGCATCCTATGGAAGTTATCTAGGTGGAATGTATGCAGAGCTTTTCCCTGAAAAAGTTGGCAGACTTGTGCTTGATGGAGCAGTTGACCCAAGCTTGAGTGGGCAACAACAATCCTTCGATCAAGCAATTGGATTAGATACAGCCTTAAAAAGATTTGTGGCAGATTGTCCTAAACATGATGATTGTCCCTTAACAAACACAGGGGACGCAGGAATTAAAGAGATAAGAAGTTTCCTTGATTCATTAGATGAAACACCTTTAAAAACTGATGATCCAGATCGCGATTTAACTCAAAGTATGGGTGTTTATGCAGTTGCTGGATTTCTCTATAACGATGAGTGGTGGTCATACATGCGCCAATCATTAGCAAGTGCTTTTGAAGGCGATGGTACTGATTTATTAGTAATTGTTGATTTGTTTAATGAAAGACAAGACGATGGCAGTTTTGCCACAAATTCCACTGAAGCAATTTATGCCATCAACTGCTTTGATCAACCATCAAGTGCAACTGAAGAAGAAGTTAAACAATTAGCCAAAGATTGGGTTAAAGATGCACCAATATTTGGTGATTATCTAGCCTGGGGAAATCTTGCGTGCACAATATGGCCGGTTAAAGACCCAAATCCAATAACTAAATTCAGTGCCATTGGTGCTGCACCAATTGTGGTGGTGGGAACAAAGTTTGATCCCGCAACTCCTTACAAGTGGGCACTTGGTTTGAGTTCACAATTAACTTCAAGTGTGCTCTTAACTTATGAAGGTGATGGACACACAGCTTATATGCGAGGTTCAAAATGTATTGACGATGAAATTGAAAACTATTTAGTTGATGGAATCGTTCCAGATAAAGATATTGTTTGTCCTGCTATAGTCAATGGAGAATGAAAAAATTATTTAAACTCCTTAGCGTTTCTTTAGTATTTGTATTAACTGCTTGTGTTTTTAATACTTCTAAGATTTCTTTTGATCCAATTCCTTATGAAATGAAAGTTCCTAATGAATTAGCTAGTAAATTAAGTTTGGAACCAATGACAGGTGAGTGGGCTGATCAAATAGCAAAAGCAGGTGTTGTGGGAGCTCTTACTATGTATTACACAGCTGAAGATGGTAAAAAGTATATTTTTGCAGGAATTTATTACACGCCAGAGGAAAGATTTGATGCTGCAGCAAATCCCAGTGAACCTCCAATGTTTGGTCGAGAAGTTTCACGTAAAGTCGGATTTGTATTAAGTGTGGCAGGACCACAAGATTCAATTTTTGAACCGTTTACCCCTGATGGGAAAAATATAACGACGCTTTATGAGGAGATTTACAAGAAAACTACATATACAAAGACAAATTAACTGTCCGATTTGCTTGAAAACCACTGTCCCATAAGGGATGCTTTACCTAATTAACAAACCTTGGGAGGGTTTATGTCAGGAACTTTAAAAAGGGAGTTCACCCTTGGGTCTGCGTTTGCATTCGCGTTTGCATTCATCAGTCCAATCGTTGCACTTTACGGAATATTTGGTTTAGCTTATTCAACTGCTGGACCTGCTTTTTGGTGGAATTTCTTAATAGTTTTTGGTGGCCAATTACTAGTTGCAATGATTTTTGCTGAACTAGTTTCAAAATGGCCTGTGGAAGGATCCATTTACCAATGGACCAGAAGAT
>JAQCGN010000014.1 GCA_027730605.1 Actinomycetota bacterium | reverse complement strand
TCCAAAGCGTCGTCGTCGTAAGAAAGCAGCAAAGGCTGCTCCAAAGCGTCGTCGTCGTAAGAAAGCAGCGAAAGCTGCTCCAAAGCGTCGTCGTCGTCGTAAGAAAGCTGCTTAACCTTTACAGGTTTGCTAAAAAAACCCCGGTGCTTGCCACCGGGGTTTTTTATTTGCCTAACAAATTAAGTTAAGACTTTCGTCTTCGAAATATTGCCCATCCACCACTTAGTATTGCAAAAATTCCCATCAACCTTGCCCCAATTCCAATTTCCAGTGATGCAAACCATAGCCCTGTGATCACCGCAAGAAATCCAAAGATAAAAGTTAATACCCTTGCCCATAATTTAGGACTCATGAAAGAAAAAGCAATTGCAATAGGTCCCTACAAAATCACAGAAAGCACAATCAGGCTTGCAAGTAGTGCCAAGGACTCCATTGAAGTAGTCTTTCAGTATATGAAAAGAATCGCCACTGTTTCTATTGCATTTTTCTCCTTACTTATAGGTCTTTTTGCCACCCCTAGCTCTGCTGTAGTTGGTGGCGCGGATGCCACAGGTTCAGGATTTGTGGTTGCAATCAGAATTGATTTAGGTGAAAATATGCAAACGGCCTGTACTGGTGGTTTGTGGAAACCAAAAATTGTGATCACAGCTGCCCATTGTGTGGTAGCTGAAGGAAGCTCCACAGTTTCAGATGCTTCATCTGTCAAGATTTATCCACAAGGTGCGAATTTAACTTCCTCCGGTCACATCGCTACTGCAACTGCAATTATTTTGACCAGCGGATACTCAAATTCCAGCACTAGATATGTAGAAGCAAACGATATTGCGTTTGTGGTTTTAGATAAAGAAATAGGGATTCCTTTAGTAACACGACTGGCCAGCGAATCAGAGGTGGCAGCTGCCACTGCGTCTGGAAAAAAACTTAACTTTTTTGGTTATGGGCAAACAGCCAAAGAAAGTGAAGTTTCACTTATTCCTTTAACCCTTTCAACTACCCCGTTTCAGTTCTTGGGTGCCAAGACTTATTTGTATTCCAAAACTGCCAGTAGTTCAGGTGCCTGTTTTGGAGATAGTGGTGGACCAGTCATTTTGCAAACCAAAACTGAAAACTTGTTAGTGGGACCAGTTGCTGGTGGCAGTGGTTCACCTTGTTATCCAGAGATAAAAACTCGGGCAGTACTTGGTTTAGTGGCCAGTAATTTTGGGGCTTTAGCAAAAAGTGCTTTAAGTACTGCAGGGTATTCACCGGAAGAGGCTTTTACCGTCAGCAGACCAAAGTTAAAAAAGGGCACTTTTTCTGCTCGCACAGTGGTAAAAAAGTTAGGTGTTAAAACCGTTAAATCCACGAGTGTGAAATTTGTGGGAGTAAAAGCAAAACCTAAAAGAGCTTGTGTGGCAACATCTTCATCAGTGGTTGTCAGATCTAAAGGAACGTGCACTTTGACTTTTACGGTAAAGAAATCAGGCAAAACTGCAAGAACTGCCAAAACAACTTTTGCTGTTGGCTAGGTTTAACCACCTGATGCCCACCACTTTCAAACCAATTCCAGCCCACATCATCAAACCTGAGTACGTGGGCAAAAAAGCTCCTACCCCTTATAAGGGTAGTGATGTTCAAACAGTTGAAGTTATAGAAAAAATACGTATCGCTGGAAGCATTGCCGCTGATGCCATGCACACAGCTGGAAATTCCATAAAAGATGGCATGACCACAGATGATCTAGACCAAATTGTTCACGAATATATCTGTGATCATGATGCTTATCCATCCACTTTGGGTTATCGAGGATTTCCTAAATCGTTATGCACCTCAATTAATGAAGTAATTTGTCATGGCATTCCCTCAAATCAAATAATCAAAGACGGTGACATCGTGAATTTAGATGTCACCGCTTTCAAAAATGGAGTTCATGGTGACACCAACTACACATTCTTGGTAGGAGAAGTTAAAGAAGAAACAAAGCTTTTGGTGGAAAGAACCAAAGAAGCATTAAATAGAGCAATCCAGGCTGTGGCCCCTGGTCGACCCATCAATGTGATTGGTCGAGTAATTGAAAGCTATGCCAAAAGATTTAATTACGGTGTAGTCAGAGACTTCACCGGTCATGGTGTTCACACGTCTTTTCACTCAGGTTTAGTAATACCCCATTTTGATGACCCAACGGCTGCCCAATTGATGCAAGAAGGAATGACTTTCACCATTGAACCAATGCTTAATTTAGGAACTCACGATTACGACATTTTGGAAGACTCTTGGACTGTTTTAACGAAAGATCGAAAGATGTCTGCCCAGTTTGAGCACACCCTGGTGGTAACCAAAACTGGGGCAGACATTCTTACTTTGCCTACTAGTTAACGACTACTTCTCCCACTTTTTTCTTACCTATTTTGAAAATAATATTTCCGCCTTTTTTCAACTTCCTTTTTGTTGAACATGAAATATCACCTTTTTTATTTGCCTTATGAGTTCCTATTTTGGTCAATTTACCCGTTGCGGATTGATAAAAAACGTCAACTTTTTTACCCCTCATTGACGGTGCAAGGTTAAGTTTGATTGATCGTGCCCCAGTTTTAGTTTTGATTATTGTAGCTACTGGTTCCTTCACAACCGGTATAGTTCCTGGAGATACCCATGATGAATCTCCACCTGATGGTTCATTCGTGATTTGTAGATTCGCCACTTTTATGCACTCCACCCGATCAGTTGCCCCACCCGCAAACTGTAAAACAACTGCAACTCTTGCTTTACCCCTTTCAGGTGAAGATGCTGGACATAAAGACTCAAAATCAGAAGGACCAGTTGGTACATAAAGACTTGAAGAATTATTCCAATCTTGATTTGGTCTCCAACCAATAACTGCTGCATCTTTTACTAACGTTGACGCATCTCCACATGCTGACTCAGTCCATGAAGTTGTTGTCAAAGCTGACGTTAAATAGTTTGAACATCCTGAATTGGAATTCCAAACCGAATTTCCAAGCCAAAATCCCCAATATGATCGTGGACCAGAATCTTTGTAGCCATCAATAGTGTCAACAAAACCCCCAGTGGCAGAAACACTTGCCGCAATTAAAAGTGCTTCTGAAGCTGTGGGGTAAAGCGTTACTTCTCCAGCATTTGCAGTTGAAGTTACTCCAGCACTTAATAGCAATGCTGTGGCTGTTGCAATTATCTTTCTCATTTATTTTCCTCCGGTTAATGCCGAGTTTGGAGGAACGGAATTACTCAAAAAGGCAACAAAAAAACCCTGACAAAAACGTCAGGGGACGAAAGTTACCTAAAAAATTGTAACCCCGCCCCGCTTTCCACGACGGTGCGAAATATTTGACTCGAGACCACTCCAGGTAACCCGACTTATCGCTATTGCTTCTTGGCCACAAATAAATTTGCGTGCGATCCACGGTTGCGGGACAGCGTCAGCTTCCGACTGACTTCCCCTGATAAATAATCGGGTTCTTGTCCTTGCACTTCACACTCTATTTTATTTTTTGATTTTCACAAGGAAATCTACTTAAAAGTCACAAATGTTTCATATGATGAAGTTGGCCCCTTACAAAGAAGTGAAACATGTCAGATAACGAACACCTAAATTATGCTCGATCAAAGATTGCTGATGTTCCAGATTTTCCTAAACCAGGAATCCTTTTTAAAGACATAACACCACTTTTGCAAGACAAAAAAGCCTTTAATGATGCCGTTGATGATTTAGCCAGTCATCTAAATGGTGCTAATAAAGTTGCAGGTATTGAATCACGAGGTTTTATTTTTGCAGCAGCAATAGCTGCAAAACATAACTTAGGGTTGGTTTTGTTAAGAAAACCTGGCAAACTTCCTCGAAAAACTCATGTGGTGCAATATCAACTTGAATACGGATTTGATTCTTTAGAAATGCATCAAGACTCATTGGATAAAAATGATCGTGTTCTCTTAGTTGATGATGTTTTAGCAACAGGTGGAACCATGATGGCAGGTTGTGAACTAATAGCTAAATCTGGTGCGAAATTAACAAATTGTGCGGTCTTTATTGAAATTTCAGCCTTAAATGGTCGCAATCGCCTATCTTCAATACCTATTCATTCCAGCATCATCGTCTAAGTTCATTACTAATTCAATTAAGGGAGTTAGTAAATGACAAACGCACCTGCCCGTTTAATGGCGGAATTTGTAGGAACCTTTGCACTTGTGTTACTTGGTGCAGGATCAATTCTCAGTGGTGCTGATATCACCGGCATTGCACTTGCTCACGGTATTGCCATCTTTGTTTCTGTTTCAGCTTTTGCTCACATTTCAGGTGGAGCATTTAATCCTGCTGTAACTATTGCACTTTGGGCAACAAAAAGAATGAAATCATTAGATGCACTGGCCTATATTGTTACCCAACTACTTGGTGGTTTATTAGCAGCGTTTATATTAAAATTTGCTTACGGAACATTTGCCCAAAAAGTGGGAGTTCCAACACTTGCCGAACCAATAAAGCCTTTATATGGGTTACTAATTGAAGGCCTTGCCACATTTCTTTTGATGATGGTAATTATGGGTGTGGCAATTGATTCTCGTGGCACATTTTCTGCTGTAGCCGGTTTACCAATTGGTTTGATAATCACCGCAGACATTTTATTTTCCGGTCCACTAACAGGTGGGGCAATGAATCCAGCTCGCTGGTTTGGTCCAGCAATAGCCTCAGGTCAATTAGATAACTTCTGGATATGGATTCTTGGTCCAATTCTTGGTGCTCTTGCTGCTGTATTTCTCTACGATGGGCTTGTTAAACCAAAGAAGAACTAGGACATAATTAGTTCATGATCAATTGGCCAGCAAATACTTTGACACTGGCCATTGATATCGGTGGTTCCGGAATAAAAGCCAGCGTCATAAATAAAGATGGCGAAATGGTTTGTGAACGTATTCGTATGGAAACTCCTTACCCATCTCACCCAACAGGATTTTCTGAAGTTGTGGCAAATTTTGTTAAAGATTTACCAAAAGCACAAAGAGCAAGTGTTGGTTTTCCAGGTTTAGTTCGAAATGGTGTTGTAGTTATGGTCCCTTCACTTTCTCGCTTAGTAAAAGATGGACCCAAAGATCCTGAATTAATAAAAGCTTGGAAGAACTTTGATTTACAAACTCCAATGGCAAAAGCATTAGCAATTCCCACCAAAGTTGCAAATGATGCCGATATTCAAGGAGCAGCTGTGATTAAAGGTGAAGGTTTGGAATTTGTGATGACACTTGGCACAGGTGTTGGTACCGCACTTTTTCAAAACGGAATATTGCTTCCTCACTTAGAACTAGGTCATGCACCCTTTAGACAAAGTGAAGAATTTGAAGAACAAATTGGTAATGCAGCAAGAGAGCGAATCGGTGTTGAAAGATGGACCAAAAGAGTAATTAAAGCAATTGCTAAATATGACCAATTTCTTTATTACGATCATTGCTACGTTGGTGGTGGCAACGCCAAACATATTAAAGGTTTAGATTTGGGACCAAAAGTTACAAGAGTGAGCAATAAAGCTGGAATTTCAGGTGGGGCAAGAATCTGGGACTTGGAAGCTAGTTGAAGTATGCCTTACAAGTAGTCCTGTAATTTGCCCATTTTTTTGACAATATTACAGGCTGCTCTGATAATCGGAACACTTAAAACCGCTCCTGTTCCTTCGCCTAGTCTTAAATCTAGATCTAAAACAGGAGTCAACCCCAAATGTTTACACGCGATTTTAGAAGCTGGCTCAGATGAAACATGACCAGCAATTAAATTATTTTTAATTCCAGGTTTTATCTCCTCTGCAACTATTGCTGCTGCAAGAGTTGTCACGCCATCAAGAATAACTGGTACCTCTAAAGTTGTAGCCCTAATAATGAAACCCACTAATGCAGCTATTTCAAAACCACCAAATGTTGCTAAAACATCCATAGGATTATGTATTAGTCGAGCTCTCTCCAAAGCATCACCTACTACCTTAATTTTTGATTGAAAAGTCTCTTCAGGTATTCCTGAACCATAACCAGTAGCAAGTTCAGCATCCACTTTGCAAAATCTAGAAATTAGTATGGCTGAGCTTGTGGTATTACCAATTCCGACTTCACCGATACAAAGTGCTCGTGAACCTCCCGCAACAAGCCTTTCTGCATTTTCTGCTCCGACTTCAAGCGCAGCTTGAATTTCATTTTCACTCATTGCTGGTTCAACTCTAAAATCCTTGGTGCTAAAACCAATTTGATAATCTTTGACTAATTTTGACTTAGGAGTTGAAATAGTACCGACATTAATTACTTCTATAAACACATCTGCTATTTCGGCTAAAGCTGAGACTCCAGCTTTTCCTTGCGAGATCACATCAGCCATTAAACTTGTTATGTCTTGCGGCCAAGGTGTAACGCTATCATCTTTGGCAATCCCGTGGTCTGCTACGAAAATACAAACAGCAACCGGGTCTATTTGAGGTAAATCTCCTATTATAGATGAAATTTTTATCGCTAAATCTTCAAGTTTTCCTAGTGAGCCTTTTGGTTTAATTAAAGAATCTAGTATTTCTCTAGTTTTATTTGCACTCAATTCATAATCTTGTATTTTATTCACTAATCCACGTTGCCACGCTGAATGAACATTATTATTAAAGTGAGAAAAAGATTGACTGATATTTTTTGAAGTGAAAATAAAATCCATACCTGTAGCTAAAGCAGCCTGTTTATCTATTAATTGATCCCCCACATATAAAGCTTTATCAGGTGACACTTTCATTTGAGTAAGTGCTGTTTGTAATGGCAATGGAGAAGGTTTTTCTACTCCCACATCAAGTGATGAGATGCATAATTCAAAGTATTTGTGTAAATCAACTTCAGCAAGTTTTGATAATATTTGAGCTGAATTTAAAACTTTGGAGTTAGAAACAATAGCAAGTCTTTTATTACTCAATTTTTCTAGAAGACCTAAGACTCCAGGTAATACCTCAACTTTTAACTCATTAAAAGATAATCCAGGGTTATTTTGCAGTACAAGTGTGTTGCCCACATCAAAAAGAATTGCATCGTATTTGTTTAAAAATTCCATAAGATAACCCCATATATTGAGAAATTAACCACAAAAAATAACAAGATTACTGTTTCGGCAATCTGTTCTCCTGCCCCAAAAGCATCCCCCAGCATACCGCCAATTTTATTTATAACCCATTTCGAAAAAATAAATAAAGGGATTACCAGTGCCAATAAAATTGTAAAAAAGTAGTAGCCGCAAAAGGGAATTGTAAAAATAGCTGCAATAAATATGTTTAATGAAACTTGTGGAAATCTAATTTCTCTAGCAGTGCTCGCACCCATTCCTTGGTGAGTAGAAACAGCAGGAATGAGCATGAGAATTACCGGAATAACTTTGGCTATCGTATGAGCAGCTATCAGGGCTAACGCGCCATCTTTACTGTTTAAAGACGCAATAAGACTTATTTGCAAAATAATTTGAATAACTATTGCTACGACCCCGTAGGTTCCATGCCTCGAATCTTTTAATATTTTCAAACGATCCTCAATGTTCCATCCCCCCACTAGCCCATCAAATATGTCGGCTAATCCATCAAGGTGAAAAGTTCCTGTTATCAAAGTAGAAACCAAAACAGCAAAAACTGCCGCCGGTAGTGAAGGCAAAACTTGAGACAATAAGTAATACGTGCCCCCACTTAAACTTCCGGTGATAAAACCAACCAATGGAAACCAAGCAGCACTTTTATGAATTCGCACCTCGGGACTGTGATTTATAGGAATTCGAGTCAGAAAAGCAAAGGCTACTTTTATATCATTTATCATTTTAACTATTTAAGATTAAGACAGGCGAAATGTCTATCAGACCATCGTTGATAAAATATTTAGAATTATCATAATATTTTTTTATTTCAGGGATAGTCTGACGCAGAATTGAAGAAGAGTTGGTTGATTCAATTTTATAACTCCAACTAGCACTTGCCCCAGAATGACCGGCTAAGGCAGCTATCACAATCGAAGCAATAGCCAAAAGTACTCCAGCATAACCAAGTAAGTTACTGATTAAAGATTTTTTTTCTACGGTTAGATACCAAATAAGTGCCACGACAAACAAAAGAGCTGAAACAATTACTAATCTTTGACCCCACCAAACATGGATTGTGGGATAACCTACCCGCAAAGTTAACGCTTGCCCTGATTGTCTTGCAACCAAAGCTGAAACTAACGCAAAAGCTAACCCAATAATAGTAATGAGAGAATAATTCTTTCTTAATTTTTCAAAAAATACTAATAATATAAATGCAGTAGAAAAAAGTGGCACAAGCACAATGACAAAATGATTCACCAATACGTGAAGTGGAAGTCCTAAAAATAGATCAAACATGCTTTCCATTCTTACATTTAAGCACTATCTGAGCGACCCCAGGTTTTTTAGGTGCCAGGTTTGATAAGCGTAAATAGCATTTTTAAGACTATTTTTGAAAGGTTTTCCAGCTCACCCGATGATATTTTGTGGCGCCATGGTTCTTGATGGCCTCTAAATGTTCAGGTGCTGCATAGCCTTTATTTTCAGCCCATAAATAATTTGGAAATTCTTTACTCAATTCAATCATCATCTGATCTCTGGTTGTTTTGGCCACAATGGAAGCAGCAGCAACTGAAGCACAAGTGAAATCAGCTTTTATTTGAGTGAATATTTTTAATTCTGCACTCATTGCACCATCATCAATCTCTTCTGCAAACATATTTTGAGTTTCTTTTTCTGGCATCAACCAGTTGTGTTTACCATCTAAAATTAAGTAGTCAGGTTTAGTCGCTAATTGTGTTAAAGCACGTCTTCCTGCCCGCCTGAGAGCCCTGGTGAGGCCTATTTCATCTATTTCAGCATTGGTGGCATGTCCTACCGCAAAATCTTTTACCCAAGTTTTAACTAAAGGTAATAGTTCTTCTCGTTGCTGATGGGTTAACAGTTTAGAATCAGCCAGATTTTCTGGTGGGTTAACCCATTCAATACTTATTACCGCAACCCCAACGCTAACCGGTCCTGCTAAACATCCTCTGCCTACTTCATCCATTCCAGCGATTAGTTTTGCGCCTCGTTCAAAAAGTTTTGTTTCAAAATCGAGATTAGGTCGATTCTTTTTAGCTCTGGGCATCAGGAATTGCTTCAAAGACTTGAGGAATACTCAAAGTTGAAAATCTAGATAATGGCCAAATTCTTAACTGCACAGGTCCCACCACATTATTTACTGGAACTGTGCCATAAGCAGTTTCTAAATGAAATCTAGAATCCCTACTATCAGGTCTATTGTCCCCCATCACAAAAATTCTATTTTTGGGCACAGTTATTTCAAATTCAACTTGATTTGTGTCAACTCCAGGTTTTGTAAATTCTTCATCAAGTAATTCTTGTCCGTTAATGATTATTTTGCCGTTTTCGGAACAACACTTAATGGTGTCACCCTCTGTACCAATTACTCTTTTTACTAAATCATCTCCTGCATCAGATGGAAGTAATCCCACCACGCTTAAAAAGTGTAAAAATGTGTTTCGATCCGAATCATATTCTGGTAACCAAGCACCCGGATCTTTGAAAACCACAATTTGTCCACGTTGAATTTCAGTAAATGGTTTAGTGATTTTGGTGGCAATTATTCGATCTTCTAGTAACAGTGTGTCTTCCATTGAAGCACTTGGAACATAGAAAGCTTGAAAAAATAATGCGCGCACAAGGGATGAAAGAATTAAAGCAATTCCCACAACGATCAGCAGTTCACGAACTGCTGCCCAAAGGGCGCGCAATTTAATTAGTTTTGTTTGTCAGCAGGAGCATCAGCAGCTGGTGTTTCAGCAACTTCAGCAACTGGTTCTGCGGCAGGAGTTTGGGCAACAACTTCTTCTTTTGCTACTGGTGCTTCTGCTTTAACTTCTTCAATAACTTCGTTATTTTTGACTTCCACTGTTTCGTCAACTGCGACTTCAACATCTTCATCAGTCACAACTGCTGCAGCTAAATCACCACGAAGTTCTTTAATCTTGGATGCTTTACCGCGAAGATCGCGTAGGAAGTACAACTTGCCACGACGAACATCACCGCGTGAAACAACTTCAATTTTTTCAATAGTTGGAGTATGGATGGGAAATGTTCTTTCCACACCTGTTCCAAAAGAAACTTTTCTAACTGTGAAGGATTCTGAAATTCCTGCACCTTGTTTACGAATAACAATGCCTTGGAATAACTGGATACGTGAACGGGTACCTTCAATAACTTTCACATGAACTTTTACTGTGTCACCAGTTCTAAATGCTGGAACACCTTTTTTTTGACTTAACTTATTTAATGCATCTAAACGGTTCATTTTTACTCTTCTGATCTGCAACGCTCACAGGTCGTTCAGTCTTTGTTCGGTTAAAGCCGGATCATTACTACTTATATAGCCCTTATATTCCCCTGTGGCGAAATATTGAGCTCATCTAAATCCGTGAAACCCCTAGTCTGCCAAGACCAGCAACTAGGCCTTGAGGTCGGGTCGAAATTTGCTCGTGCGCTTTATCGCCTCATCTTTTTGCCACTGGGCGATCTTGGCGTGATCTCCACTACTTAGTACTTCAGGAACTTCTAGGCCTCTCCATGAGGCAGGTCTGGTGAAAATAGGGCCTTCTAGGAGGTTTTGCATGGAACCTGGGGCAAAAGAATCATCACTTACCGAATCTTCGTTACCAAGCACACCATTAATCAGTCTTGACGTTGCTTCCAAAATAACTAAAGATGCCACTTCCCCGCCTGCGAGCACATAATCGCCAATACTGATTTCTAACACTTCACTAAATTCACCACTTTGTTGATAATGCTCAACAACTCGTGAATCAATTCCTTCATAGCGTCCATTGATAAAAACAAGGTGATCAAAGGAAGCAAGTTTGATTGCCATTTCTTGGTTGAAAACTCTTCCCGATGGTGTTGGCACCACTAATAATGGTTTACCTGGCGCATTTTTTAAAACCGAATCAATTGCCTCTCCCCAGACAACTGGTGACATGACCATGCCTGGTCCTCCGCCATAAGGCGCATCGTCAACTGTTTTGTGTTTATCTTGGGTAAATTTTCTTAAGTCGTGAATTTCTACTTCAACTAAACCTGATTCTTGAGCTTTACCAAAAAGGGAAAGTTTTAAAGGAGCAAAGTACTCCGGAAAAATTGTGATTAAATCAACGCGCATCTTCAGCATTTTCTTCATCAAATAGCCCACTTGGTGGATTCATCACAATTCGTTTGTTTTTGATATCTACTTCGGGTACAAGTTGGTTAACGAAAGGAACCATGACTTCTTTGTTTTCTGGGGTTTTCACCACAATTAGAGCTTGAGCGCTACCTGGTAATACTTCTTTTACTACACCAAGTTTTTCATTTTTTTGGTTAAAAACTTCTAAACCAATTAGTTGAAATTCATAAAATTCGTTATTGCCTGTGGGTGTTTGTGATGGATCAACTTCTACTACCAGTAGTTTGCCTCGAACTTTATCAACTTGAGTTCGGTCTTGAATTTCATCAAACTTTATTAACAATCTTGATAAATGCCACCTTGTTGCAGCAACAGTTAGCACTTGATTTGTTTCTTTTAAAGTAATTTTCGCACCGATGGCAAATCTATTTTCCGGATCATCGGTGCGAACTTCAACACTTATTTCGCCATGAACACCGTGCGGGCGGCCTAAGCGGCCAACAACAACGTCCATATAAGTAGCGCTTTTTATTGCGCGTCTACGTCCACGAAATCAATACGAGTACTACGGCCACCTTGTAAGGCATTAACCACAGTTCTAATTGCAGTTGCAGTGCGACCATTTCGACCAATTACTCGGCCTAGATCTTCGCCATTAACTGTAACTTCTAAAGTTCTACCGCGCTTTGTTGTTTTTTCTTCTACAGAAACATCGGATGGGTGATCAACAATTCCTTTAACAATGTGTTCTAAAGCATCTTCAATCATTCTGGTTTAACCCCTTCTGCAGCTGGTGCTTCTGCTGGAACTTCTTCAACAGGAGTCTCAACTACTTCGGCAACTGGTTCTTCAGCTTTTACTTCTGCTGCTGCTGGTGCTGCTTCTTCTTTTACTTCAGCAACTACTTCTTCAGCTTTTGGTTCCTCAACTTTGGCTACTACAACTGGTTTTGGTCTTGGATTTTTTTCTTCTTCTTCTCTTTCAGCCAAGTTTTCTTTCAAAGCTTTCTCATATTTTGCAGCATGATCTGCTTTTGGTGGAGCAACTTTAACTTTGCTGGTGGTATCTTTCTCACCTTTAAATTTTTGCCAATCACCTGTTAGTTTTAGTAATGCCACAACTGGTTCTGTAGCTTGTGCGCCAACACTTAACCAGTAAGCAACTCTGTCTGCATCAATTCTGATGATTGATGGATCTTCTTTTGGTTGGTAAATTCCAATTTCTTCAATAGCGCGACCATTACGTGCGGTACGAGAATCAGCCACAACAACGCGATACATCGGTTGGTGGATCTTGCCTAAACGTTTTAACTTGATTTTTACGGACACGAATTGTTCTTCTCTGTCTAAGGGGTTTTTAAACCTTGGGACTCTTAGTTTGGCATGTGATAGCCCAAGACACCCCAATACCCCTACCCCATAGAACATATATGTTCTATATACTGGGTAAATGGACCTAGATTTAGAGAATTTAAGGCTTCGATTGCGATTAACTCAAGCAGAATTAGCTGAAATCATGGATATTTCCCAAAGAAGAGTCTCGGCTATCGAAAATGGCCCAGACATCCAACTGAGCACTTTAAGAAAATATGTGGAGTCTTTGGGTGCAAATCTGGAAGTAAACGCAATCATGCGAGGTGAGCGAATTCCAATTTTGTTGGATTAATTTAAATTAAATCCAGATCCCATTTCATTTTCATCAGGTAATTTAATTCCTTGTTCTTGCAACGCTCTTTTAGCAGGATTACCACTTCGTTTAGCACCTTTCCCAGGTTTTTGTTTTGCTTTCTGCTTAACAAAAGTAGCCCCACCAAATCCGGGCATACCACCACCAAGTTGTGCTCTTTTCATCATCTTTTGAGCTTCTGAGAATCTATTTATTAAAGAGTTAATGTCTTTTACTTCACAGCCTGCACCTTGAGCAATTTTTATCTTTCGTGCCGCATCAATTGATTTAGGGTTTTGTCTTTCTTCAGGTTTCATAGACTGAATAATTGCTTCGATTCTGGTTACTTCTTTGTCATCAAAGTTTTCAATCTGCTTTTTTGCTTGCTGCATTCCTGGCAGCATGCCTAAGACTTTTGACATGGAACCCATTTTTTTAATTGATTGCAATTGTTCAAGAAAATCATCAAGGGTGAAAGACTCACCACTGGCAAGCTTTGCTTCGAATCGATCTTTTTGTCCTTGATCAAAAACTCTTTCAGCTTGTTCAATAAGTGTTAAAACATCCCCCATGTCTAATAAGCGATTAGCAAGTCGCTCAGGGTAAAAAATATCAAAATCGTCAAGCTTTTCCCCATTGGAAGCAAACATCACTGGTTTACCAGTGACTTCTCTTAAAGAAAGTGCTGCACCACCTCTGGCATCACCATCTAGTTTGGTTAAAACAATTCCATCAAAACCAACTTTTTCTAAGAAGTTTTGCGCTGTAACAACCGAGTCTTGACCAATCATGGAATCAATTACCAACAAAGTTTCTTGGGGATTTACTGCTTTTCTTATTTGATGGGCTTGTTTGGTTAATTCATCATCAATGGCAAGTCGTCCTGCAGTGTCAATAATCACCATGTCGTGCATATTCTTTTCAGCAATTTTCATTGCCTCTTTCGCAACTTTGACTGAATCTCCCACCCCATTTCCTGGTTCTGGGGCAAAGACTTGAACACCTGCTTGGGAGGCAACAATTTTTAATTGATCAACCGCATTTGGTCTTTGTAAATCTGCTGCAACCAGTAAAGGAGTATGACCATCTCGAGCCAAGTATTTAGCTAATTTTCCTGCCAAAGTAGTTTTTCCAGCACCTTGTAAACCTAATAACATAATTACTGTTGGAGGGTTCTTAGCAAAAGTTAATCTTCTTGAATCTCCCCCCAGGATGTTTACTAATTCTTGATGAACAATTTTTACAACTTGTTGGGCAGGATTTAAGGATTGAGATACTTCAATTCCTAGAGCTTTTTCTTTGATTCTTTCACTAAAACTATCAGCAACCGATAAGGCAACGTCAGCATCCAGCAGTGCTGTTCTAATTTCTTTTACAGTGTCATTGATATCTGTCTCAGATAACCGCCCTTTGCTGCGAAGAGCCTTAAAGGTGTTATTGAGTCGATCAGATAGTTGCTGGAACATGATTGCAAGCGTAGTCAAGTGCTTGCACTAATTCTTGACAGCGCTTATCACTCAGGATTTCACCATTTGGCTCTTTAACATAAAACACATCCACCACTTCAGAACCTAAAGTTTCCACAATGGCAGCTTGAATATCAACACCAGTTTCACTTATGGCATGAGCAATTTTAGATAAGAATCCTGGCTCATCATGAGCTCTAACTTCAATAACGGTCGCACTATTACTTATTCCCTTTATTTCTAAAATCTTGGATGCAGTGACACTTACTGGTTGAGGTAAATATTGTACGCGCAGGGCGAGTTTTTCAAAAACATCAAGTTGCCCATTTAATGCAAGACGGAGGGATTCTTGTATTTGACTTAAATTTGGAGCATCACCAAATTCTGGGGTTACTCTCCAGGTTGTGACTGCTTTGTTGTTAATTGTTTCAGTTCTTGCACTTCTAACTAGCAATCTATGCACTGATAAAACTCCAGCTATGAGACCTAGTAATCCGGTCCTGTCTTCCACCACAATTGTTAGTGATAATCCTTGATCAATTTGGTTTGCTTCAACGATGACATCTTCTTTTCTTTTAGCAAGTTCTTGTTTTTCTTTACTTAAGTGTGGATCTTTATCAATTCTTTCTCCTCTTAGTTCATTTTTGACCTTGGCAACAAGCTCGCCAATTAAACTTTGTCGCCAATCACTACTTGCCATTGGTCCTGTGGCCAGTGCATCAGCAAGAGTTAAGGCGTGAAGGAGTTCTAGAAAGTCTTCGGTTTGAACTTTGTCAACAACTGTTTTTATTGTTAATGGATCTTCTAAGTCTCTTGTAGTAGCAGTTTCTGGTAACAATAAATGATGTTGCACAAGTCCTTGTAAAATAAGACAATCTTGTTTTTCAAATCCCATTTTTGGTGCTAAGTCTTTAATAATTTCTGCACCTTCATCTGAGTGATCTTTCACACCACCTTTGCCGATGTCATGAAAAAGAGATCCAACAAGTAAGAGATCTGGTCTTGAAACATCACGAGTAAATTTGTTGGCATGAATCGCTGTTTCTAATAGATGTCTATCAACTGTGAAAGAATGAACTTGACTTGATTGAGGACACCCTCTAACTCGATTCCAAACTGGAATCCAATTATTAATTAAACCTGCAAAATCAATTGATTCCCAAATGGGAATCAATTGTCTACCCGAACCAAGTAACGAAACAAATGAATCTCTGGCTTCTATTGGCCAAGGAGTATTAAGGGTCGGTAATTCGTTTGCTAAGCGTTCAAGTGTGTGAGGTGAAATTAAATATCCTGATTGAGCACCCGCTGCAGCAAGGCGCAACCCTAGAGTGGCATCTTCAGTGGTTTTAGCATCCCGAGCAAGCACAACATAGTCATCTTGGAGAACTACTCCATCTGCTAACGGGCTTCGATTTTCTGTTCTTAATTTCTTGAACAAACCAGACTTTTTTTCAGCACTTTTAATTCGATGCCATGTCACATCGCTATGATGGGCAATTACTCGAGCTAGAGAAGAAACATGTCTAATTAATTGATCGGCGTCTGAAAAACCAAGTTTTTGTGCAACAACTGGTTGCTCTTGTCTGATTAATTTATCACTCGGTTTATCTAGAACTGTGTGTAAAGCATCTCTAACATCAAGTAGTTTTTCATTAACTTGATCTAGCACCACTTTGGGAATATCTGATTTCCATGTAGCAGCAACTGACCTTAAAACTGTTACATCCCTTAAGCCGCCATAAGATTCCTTTAAATCAGGTTCAATTAATTGAGCAAGTTCTCCAAATTTTTCTTTTCTTTCTAAAACCTTTTCATGAAGCTCAAGTAGTCTCTTGTCAGCAAATGCCCTCCAGTCTTGCAATACAGCCGTACTTATTTGTTTTTCAAATTCCGAATTACCCACAATGCTTCGAGCATCTAACCAACCTAAGACCACCGCAATGTCTTCTGCCGCCATATTTCTTACCTGTGTAGGAGTTCTAACTGAATGATCTAGTTTTATTCCTAAATCCCAGATGGGATACCAAATCTTTTGGGCAATTTCATCAATCTTAAAACCATTTTCATGAACCAAAACCAAATCTAAATCTGACCCTAGGGTCATTGATTGCCTACCACTGCCCCCCACCCCTATTAAAGCAACTTTATGAAAATCTTTTTTTGCAACAGCACTTTTAAATATTTCAATTAAAAATGAATCTGTAATGTCTGATAAATGACGACGACGCTCTGCTCCTATTGGAGCAGAGCGCAGTTCGTTTCTTTCTTTTAAATAATCCACTACACCGCTTCGGCGCCGTGTTCACCAGTTCTAACTCGCACCACATCTTCAACTGGTATGACCCAAACTTTTCCATCACCAATTTTTCCGGTTTTGGCAGCAGCAACTATTGCATCAACAACTTTTGCTACATCTGAATCATTAATTAGTGCTTCGATTCTTACCTTGGGAACAAGATCAACGGTGTATTCAGCGCCGCGATAAACCTCGACGTGACCACCTTGACGTCCATAACCTGCGGCATCTGAAACTGTCATGCCATTTACTCCTTGTGCTTGGAGTGCAGCTTTTACGTCTTCGACCTTGAAGGGCTTAATAATTGCAGTCACTAGTTTCATGCGCTTTTTCCTTTGCTTGAACCCTTTGAACTATCAACTAAGTCGTAAGCAGATTCTGCTTGCGACACTATGTCAACACCTTCTAATTCTTCTTCTCTGGAAACCCTAAAGCCAATAGTTTTGCTCAAGATTGTTCCCAAAATATAGGTGACAACAAAAGAGAAGATCATCACGATTAAGGCAGCTTGAATTTGCTTGACTAATTGTGATGCGCCTCCCCCATAAAATAACCCGTCAACACTGAATTCGTTTACTGATGTGGTTCCAAAGAAACCAATCAATATTGTTCCAACAAGTCCTCCCACTAAGTGAACACCCACTACGTCAAGAGAATCGTCGTAACCGAATCGGTATTTCAAACCAACTGCTAAAGCTGTCATTGCTCCTGCAATAACACCAATTGATAAGGCTCCCGCAGTGTCAACAAAAGCACAAGCTGGAGTAATTGCAACAAGTCCTGCCACAATTCCTGAAGCAGCACCAAGTGAGGTTGCGTGACCATCTCTTAGTCTTTCAACAAGTAACCAACCCAAAGCCGCAGCACACGTGGCAGAAAGTGTGTTAACAAATGCCACACCAGCTAAT
The DNA here is from genome assembly GCA_027730605.1 of Actinomycetota bacterium. Taxonomy (GTDB): domain Bacteria; phylum Actinomycetota; class Actinomycetes; order S36-B12; family UBA5976; genus ATZT02. The sequence continues at coordinate 9,729 of JAQCGN010000014.1, read as the reverse complement.
CCATTTGCACCAAGAGCTGAGCCTGCGTTAAAGCCAAACCAACCAAACCACAGTAAACCTGCGCCAATCATTACTAGTGGCAAGTTAGATGGACGAAGCAGCATCTTTCCAAAACCGATTCGTTTTCCTAACACAAGTGCTAAAGCCAAACCTGCTGCTCCAGCGTTAATGTGAACAGCTGTTCCACCTGCGAAATCAAGTGCTCCAATTTTGGTTGCGATAAATCCGCCACCATTTGCATCTTGATCACCGAAATAGAAAACTGCGCGTGCAACAGGAAGATAAACAATTGTTACCCAAATTGCTGCAAACACCAACCATGTGCCAAATCTGGCACGATCTGCAATTGCACCTGAAATAAGTGCAACTGTGATAACAGCAAACATTGCTTGGAACACAATGAAAGCTGTGGCAGGTATTGGATAGTAACCGCCATTTAAAGCCATAGCAGAGGTATTAAGAAGTCCGTTGAGTCCAAAATATGCACTTGGATCTCCTAAGAAACTTCCTGCATCCAATGCTGGACCGAATGCAACTGAGTATCCATAAACTACCCAGATAATTCCAACTACAAAAAGTGCACCAAATGACATCATCATCATGTTCAATGTCGATTTAGCGCGAACCATGCCACCATAGAACAAAGCAAGTCCAGGAGCTGTCATAAGTAAGACCAGCGCTGCACTCACTAAAACCCAGGCGGTATCTCCCGCACTGATTTCAGGCATAAGCGATATTCACATCCTCTAAAAATAGGTTTAAATTTGAAACCATTTCGCGCCATTGCGAATCAGGTATGGGTAAGAGATTGCCTCAGTTAAGTTACTGGGGTGAGCAAATCGTGTTACAGAACTGTTAAATCTTGTAACTTTGGCTTACTTTGGTTGACTAAATTTGTCCAGTCTTTGGAGATAAGTAAATCAGCTGTGGCCCTGTTACAGGCGGTGGGGATATTTTTCAACACGGCCATTCTGAGCAAAGCTTTTACATCCGGATCATGGGGTTGAGGCTCTAACGGGTCCCAAAAGAAAATCAACACATCAACTTTTGCCTCTACTATTTGCGAACCAATTTGGATATCTCCTCCATGTGGACCGCTTTCAACAACTTCAACACCTAGATCTGTCTCAAGGCTAATTAATTTACCCGTTGTTCCTGTTGCTACAAGTTCAAAATCGCTAAGTTTTCTTTGATTAGCTAAGACCCAAGCCAAAATATCACTTTTTTTCTTGTCATGTGCAATCAATGCGATTCGTTTTTTTCTCATAGTTTTACAGTAAAAGACTTAAATTACGTCAATGTTAATTCAGGGTAATTATTGAATTAACATTTTAGTTTTACTAGGTGTTCGCCAGGCAAATGAAATGTTAAACGCATCAACTGGCTCCTCAGTTTTTTGCCTTAGTACCTTAAACCCATCTTCAAATAAGTTAAGTAAGATTACCTCCAAATAAAGCTTTAATCTAAGTGCATATCCAGATGAAATAGATCTCAGACGCAAAGCATCTTTTATTATCAAATAAATTAGGGCGGGCAGTAAATCTATACTTCGTCTAGCAAACCACTTAAAACCATTTGTTAACAACCAAATAGTTTTAGCTTTTCTTTCCCTATTGGATTCGGTTGATAACTTTTCCTTTGATCTTCTAGGTAATGACAACTCTCGGCGAACTAAGTCTGCAATAAACTGATGACCCTTAGGTCCAGGATGCATTCTATCGATGTGCCATAGGTTCTTTTCATAAATTAATTCCTTGTCCATTATTTCAATAAGAAAGGCGTTGGTTTTTGAAGCAACCCATTTTAATGCTGCATTGACCTGTAGGGCTCGATCAAGAAGTACATGCTTAATTGATTTTGGGGCTGGGGCAATTTTTGAGGGATCGTGCAGAGCAAGTAACACCACTACGGTGCCATTTTCTTCTAATTCGGAAACTGTTTTATATAAGTGGTGAGCAACTTTTACTGGATCAAAGTTATTACGTAAAGCATCATTTCCACCTACACAAATTAATGCAAGATCTGCTCGAACAGATATTGCGCTGGGTAGTTGTTCGTTAAAAACATCAGATGCTCTTGCACCATTTTTGCTTAAATTCAAATACTTGGTCGCTTGTAGATCATATGCAATCCGACCTGTCCATCCATAACCTGTTTCAGATTCATTGCCACCAAGGTCACCAATACCATAAACAGAACTATCACCTAATGCAACTACTCTTAGATTTGGCTTGAGTCTTAATTGCAAAAGTTTTTGACTCATACTTAGAGTTGTTTCATTTTTGTTTGTAGTAATCATGCAACTAGCTCCTTTTCTGGTTGGGTCAAACAGTAAAGAGAGAGAAGTTTTTGAACAGTTTGCTCCCATGAATAATTATTCGCATTCCTTAAGGCTTCAGACCTCATGTTTTGGTCTAGGGCTACCGTGCAAACTGCTTCAACCCAATTATCAATATTTTCATCCACATACGTTCCGCCACCATTAACTAAAATTTCTTTTAATGCACTTTTATCCGACGCAATTACGGGTGTTCCACAAGATAAAGCCTCAAGTGCTGCTAAGCAAAAAGTTTCATTTGGGCCAGGAGCTATGACTAAATCAACTGATGCTAAGTATTTTGCTATTTCTTTTCGACTATTTATGTATCCAAGGAATGTAATTGGAAGGTTTTTATATTTTGCCATCAATCGGTTCTTCAACGGACCTGAACCTATTACGTATAAATGTGGGTTCATTTTATGCTCAACTAGTAATTGCAATACCTTAAACGCAAGTTCCGGATTTTTTTCTTTAGATAATCGACTGCATAATATTAATTTTGGAAATTGCTCATGATTCCGGATTTCATAATTAGTTCTTTTCTCATTAAAAATTTCTTTATCTACGCCAAGGGGAATGACACTTAAGTTATTTGCATTTATTGCCTTAAATTCTTGAGCCGCATAATTGGTCGTCGCAATTACATGATCAAATTTTTTGAATGAATTTAAATTATGCCATTTTACTACATGAGTCAAATATGGGACGTAGGGGAAAAAGGTTTTCAATACATTTACTAAAATTTCGTGAGCAAATAGCACAGTCTTGATATTTCTTTTTCTTGCCCAAGTTGCAAGACTTAGCAACGTCAATCGATCATTAATCTCTATTAAATCAGGGCGATATTCTGTCAAAAGGGACTTAATTTTCTTAGTGCCAATAATTACGCGATAACCTCCACTAAAAGGTATTCTCCAACCTGGGATGGTAATTAACTCTGAATAATTAGTATTTGATCTAGAATAAGAATGGCCTGGCACAATTTGCAAACATTCAATTCCTGAGCGCGAATATTGCTTAGCAATTTCAACCATACTCGTTTTTAGTCCACCAGATTTTGGTCCATAAAAATTAGCAACTTGGACAATTCGAGTCATGATGCTACCTTCATTGGATTAGGATTTAATGCTTGTTGATAGAAATTAATTAAGTCATCACAAACACTCTCCCAAGTATTCTGTTCTACAGAAGCCCGGGCTTGCTGAGCCAAATTATCGATTAGACTTGGATTAATTAGTAGTCGTTGAAATATTTTTGTAAAATCTAAATCCTGAGCATTGTCATAAATAAATCCTGTCTTTTCATGTTTGATTAATTCTTGGGTTGCTCCCTGACTTGGAGCTAAGACGCAATTTCCAGACGCTAGTCCTTCTTGGGCCACTTGGCAAAAAGTTTCATTTCTTCCAGGTGTAATCAAGATATCTAATGATGCATAAGCTTTACTCAACTCTAAACCTGTCAATCGACCTGTAAATATTGCTTTTGGCATATCTTCTTGAAGTTTGTACCTACTTGGGCCATCACCGATTATCACTACTTGAATTCGGGGTGATTCAGGAATTAATTTAAGGTCTTCAATATTTTTTTCAGGTGCTAATCGACCAACGTATCCCACGAATAAATCAGCTCTGCTGTTCCATTTCAGTCTTAAACTTAGATCCTTATGTTTAGGATTGAAGCTTTCAATATCAACTCCTCTTTTCCATAAAGCAATATTGTTTACTCCTAGATTGCTGAGCTTTTGTTTTGCCCAAATTGAAGGAACCAGATTAATTGTTGCCAAATTATGTATATGCCTTAGCCAAAAATCAGAAAACTTTCCTACGGCAGCATAACCGTAGTACTTAGCAAATCCAGTAACATCTGTTTGATAAATGGCGATACTAGGAACACGTAATTCTTTAGCTGCCCTAAGTGCTATTTCTCCTAGAACAAAAGGTGAAGCTACATGAAGAATGTCAAAATTGTATTTTTTTATTAACTTTTCGATTTTTCTCTTGGTTGTTAATGCTAAATCATAATCATGAATAGTTGGTATGGATAAGCTTGGAAGTCTAACTACCTCCGTGCCTAGTGGTTCATCTTTTGTATTTTGGCCTGCTGTAATAACGACAACTTTGTGACCAAGTGATTCAAGATATTTAGCACTTCTTAAAACTGAGTTGGAAACCCCATTAATTCGGGGCCAGTATGACTCGGCAACTATTCCAATTATCACACCACAATTCACCCAATTTTAGGTCAAATTTCGTCAATATTTAGGTTAAGTGTTTGTTAACTAATTTTGAATAAATAGATTTAGGCGATTTTGATGTTCCAAGGCTTAACCTCACATGAAAGAATTTTTCTATGAGCGTAGCTTTCTTTGATCTTGACAACACTTTGGTCAAGGGGTCTTCCATGTTCTATTTCGCTAGGCATTTGGTCAAACAAGGGGTATTTACCAAGCGAGAATTAGCAAGGTTTGCTACCGCCCAAGCAAGGTTTATTAGAACTAAAACTGAAGACAAAAAGCTTCAAGAAATCATCACGGAGAAAGCCCTCAAACTAGTTGCGGGTAGATTTCAATCAGAAATAACTCAGTTGTGTGAATCTGCTTTAAGCGATTCCCTAGAAGAAGCTATTTATCCAGAAATCCTGAATTGTCTTAAGTGGCATCAAGAACGTGGCCAACAAACTTGGATTCTCACAGCGAGCCCTATCGAAATAGCTAGCGGAATTGCTGCTCGCTTGAATATGACAGGTGCTCTAGGAACCGTGGCTGAGATTACAGACGGCCGATACACCGGAAAATTAAAAAGTGGAGTTTTGCATGGTAAAAATAAAGCCAAAGCGTTAATTCAGTTAGCCGACTCTATGAAAATTGATCTAGATAATTCATATGCTTACAGTGATTCATTAAATGATTTACCACTGTTGAGCGCAGTGGGAACTCCAGTTGTGGTCAATCCAAATAAGGAACTCCTAAGAATTGCTAGAAAGAATAATTGGCAAGAAATAACTACTACTTTTAGTTTTTCAAGAACTGCTTAAATGTTTGATTTTTCCATTGTTGAACTTATTTTTTTGGCTGTTATGTCGTTTATTGCTGGTGGATTAACTCTATTTACAGGCTTTGGGCTAAGTACAATATTGCTGCCCGTTTTTGTAATTTTTTTTCCTGCTCCAATCGCAATCGCATCAACTGCGATTGTTCATTTCATTAATAATTTCTATAAATTTTTCATTTACTTTAAAAAAATTAACATACAAATATTAATGAGATTTGGCATTCCTGGTATATTAGCCTCAATTTTCGGTGCGTTATTTTTGAATATTCTCTCAGAAGATTCACGATCACTGAAAATAATTTTAGGAGTAATCATTATTGCGATTGCACTTTTTGAAATGATTCCTAGAGTGAAGAATCTACAAATTGAGATGCGGTGGGCTCCTGTTGGTGGACTTATTTCGGGATTCTTTGGTGGTTTAAGTGGACACCAAGGACTTTTTAGATCTATGTTTCTAGTAAAAAGTGGTTTGAACCCTCAGAATTTTATTGCAACAGGAGTTGGGATAGCTATTTTGATTGACATTTCAAGATTATCTATTTATAGCTCAACAATTTTAAATCTAACTAATTCAGGAATTAACAATGTGTGGTTTGCAATTTTAATTTCCACAACTTCTGCCTTATTAGGTGTTTCTATTGCTTCCGATTGGGTTGCAAAAATAACAGTTGATCTACTCCAAAAAATGGTTTATGGATTTATTTTCATTTCAGGTGTGCTTTTGATTCTAGGTCTGATTTAATTCCTAGTTTTCATATCCTTTGGGCATTTTATTGTGTTCTTCGTTAGGAACGCTCAGCTTTTTAATATCAACCACACGGTCAGGAAAATTTTGAATCAGATCAGAATAATGTCCACCTTCAAATATTTCTCCTGTAAAACCTGGTGACATGGTGCAACCAAATAATCCCCATTGGCCACCTTTTACAATTTCTCCTGCCTGCCAAACATTCGCTGGAACTGTGAATTGAACTAAGTGACCTTTAGAAAAATCATTTCCTAAAATTATTTCCTTACTTGTTTTATCTGGATAAAGTAAAACAAGTCTTATTGGATCTCCTGCATAAAAGTGCCAAACTTCTTCGTATTTCAGGCGATGAAAAAGTGAGCAACTTCTTGGCTCATCTGAATAAAGAGCAATAATGGCACTACCATCAGCTGTTCCGTCTGGTCTGCTTGTTTTAGACCTATATGTCTTTACGAAGTAAGTACTTTCAACAGGCAATATTGTCATTTTAAAATGTTCGATGACTTGTCTGGTCGTAAGGCCCATTTTCCTACTCTAGAGGAATTTCGTTAAATTCCCAGTAATTCTCAAGATATTAAATTCATGGCATACTTAAAAGATGAAGAACTTAGCCTTTCCATATGCAACCACTACGACTACAACAGATAGTTTGTTGCTTGCTGAAATAGGTGTGGTCTTAATATTTTTGGGCGTAATTGCTTATTTTGCTAAAAAGATTTCGATTTCGACAGTTCCATTTTTCTTAATTGCTGGACTCGCCTTTGGAACAGGTGGAATAGCCGATTTAGAACTAAGTACTTCGTTTCTAAATACTGGTGCCCAAATAGGTGCGGTCTTACTGCTTCTTCTTTTAGGTTTAGAGTACTCCGCTAAAGAATTAACAGATACTTTAAGAATTCATTGGTCAGCTGGTTTAGTTGATTTTGCAGCAAACGCGCTCCCGGGTGCAATTATTGGTTTGTTACTTGGTTGGGGATGGGTCGGAGCAGTTGTTTTAAGTGGTTTAACTTACGTATCTTCATCTGGAATTGCAGCAGAATTAATCAGTGAAAGTGGATGGAATAAATCCGAAATGGCGAAAAGAACTATTTCTATTCTTGCTTTAGAAGACATGGCGCTTGCTATCTATTTACCGATAATAAGCTCTGTAGTCATTGGTGTTTCGATAGTAACTGGCTTAATTTCAATTTCAATTGCGTTCATAATTATCGGACTGGTTATCTTGGTTAGTTTGAGAAGAGAAGGAATATTTGTAGGAGTGCTATCAAATCAAAGTTCAATTAGCCTACTTCTTACTGTTTTCGGTGCAGCATTGGTTGCTGCAGGAGTTGCGAATCTAGTTGGATTCTCAGGTGCTGTTGCAGCATTCTTAGTCGGTTTGTTGCTAACTGGAGAAGTAGCAGAAGCAGCCCGTGAAAGACTTTCACCTTTGAGAGATTTTTTTGCAGCACTATTTTTCCTATTTTTTGGTTTAGCCATTGACCCTGTAACGATCATTTCGGTTATTCCCATTGCATTAGTACTGGCAGTGGTTGGAATTATTGGAAAATTGGCTGTTGGATATGTAATTGGTAAAGATATGCAAAGCGGAGATACCTGGAAAAGAATTGGAGCATATTTAATTCCACGCGGAGAATTTTCTATTGTTATTGCAGCCCTTGCAGTCTCGACTAGTTTTGGTGAAGAACTTAAATCAATCACAATCGCTTACGTAATAATTACTACCTTGATCGCATCGTTAATACTTCGTTACTTTAGAAGCTCTTTTGAATTAACTAAGTAAACCGTCAACAAAATCTTCAGCATTAAATTCAATTAAATCTTCAATTCCTTCACCAATTCCCACAAACTTCACTGGAACTTTTAATTCTCTTTGCACAGCTATCACAATTCCACCCTTAGCAGAACCATCTAATTTAGTAAGAATAATTCCAGTTACCTCAACTGCTTCTGTGAAAACTCTGGCTTGAATTAAGCCATTTTGTCCAGTGGTGGCATCTATTACCAGCAAAGTTTCAGTAACGGTGGCATGTTTTTCAATCACTCTTTTTACTTTGCCCAGTTCATCCATAAGTCCTGCTTTAGTGTGCAATCTTCCTGCTGTGTCAATAATTACAACTTTGGCTCCAACTGCTAATCCTTCTTGCACAGCATTAAAAGCGACAGCAGATGGTTCAGAATTTTCGGCCCCTATAACTACTGGAACAGAACTTCTTTCTCCCCAAGTTTGTAATTGTTGACTTGCTGCTGCTCGGAAAGTGTCTGCCGCACCTAGCACACACTTATTTCCTTGTTTAACTAATTTATGAGCAAGTTTTCCAACAGTTGTTGTTTTTCCGGTTCCATTTATTCCTACCATCATTAAAACTGAAGGTGAAGCAGAAATATTCAAACTTCTATCCCCAGTTGCGAGAAAATCAATTAATTGATTTCTTAAGACTTCTTTTCCCTCTTGGGCACTATGAGCACCCTTTAGAGTTGGGTTATTTTTTAATTCTTGAACTATTTCTTGGGTTATTTTAATACCAACATCGGCCATTATTAGGGTGTCTTCAATTTCTTGCCAGGCTTGCTCATCAAGGGTGGTTCTTGAAAAAATATTAAGTAGATTTGTACCAAAATTTGATTTGGTCTTTAAAGGTTTTTCTTCCTTATTTTTTCTGCTAAAGATTCCCATGACCAGATTTTACGCTGGTTGATCTTCTCGTACTTCGCGAATTCTTTGACTTACCACTGTTGAAATACCATCGCCTCGCATCGAAATTCCATAGAGTGAGTCACAAATTTCCATGGTTCTTTTCTGATGTGTGACTATTATTAGTTGCGAATTTTGTCTTAGTTCTTCATAAAGCTCAAGTAAGCGCTCTAAGTTTGCATCATCAAGGGCTGCTTCAACCTCATCAAGAATATAAAATGGTGAAGGTCGTGCTTTAAACAGTGCAACTAAGAATGCAACAGCAGCTAAAGATCTTTCTCCACCAGAAAGCAGAGATAGTCTTAAATATCTCTTGCCTTGAGGTTTGATTTCAATATCAATACCAGTAGTCAGCATGTTTTCAGGATCAGTTAGCACTAGACGGCCTTCACCACCTGGAAATAGTCTTGGTAATACTGTTTCAAATTCTCTTGAAACATCTTTATAAGCTTGATTAAATACTTGTTGAACTCTTTCCTCTACTTCAGTAATTACTTCAAGTAAGTCTTTTCTAGTCTTTTTAACATCTTCTAATTGTTCTGTTAAGAATTGGTTTCTTTCTTCCAGGGCACTGAATTCTTCCAACGCCAATGGGTTAATTCGACCAAGAAGTGTAAGTTTCTTTTCAGCATCAAGGGCCCGTTTTTCTTGCTTTTCTCGAACATAGGCTTCTGGTTCTTTTAAGGCAGGAAGCGGCATATCTGGATCAGCATCTTCATCAATATGAACAATCTGTGGAACTAGTTGATCTGGTCCATATTCTTTCAACAACGTATCTGCCTCAATGCCGTAATCTTCTAAACCTTTTAGCTCTACTTGTTCTATTCGTAATCTTTGTTCCATGCGAGCAACTTCATCTCGATGAACTGTGTCTACTAGGCGTTCAAGTTCAGTGCCCAGGTCTCTAATGGCATGT
>JAQCGN010000013.1 GCA_027730605.1 Actinomycetota bacterium | reverse complement strand
ATTTATGAATTTAGGTTGGAAAATATTAATTCCTGCATCTCTGGCCTGGATTAGCATTGTGGCAATCACTCGAGGGTTAAGAAATTCACTTGATTTACCAACTGGGCAAACTATTGCATTATTGGGATTGCCTCTAATTGTGGTAGCACTTGCAGTTTTCTTGAATGATTGGCGTAAAGCAAACCAAGAAGAAGAAAATGAAACAAATGAATTAAATATTCAAGTAACTGAAATAAATCCTTTCGCTGGAGGGCATCCAGTACCACCACTTCCTGGACAAGTTTTAGTTGAACCACAGGAAAATAAACAAAGGATATTAAATGGCTGAGATTCCACAAATGATTAGAGCTTTTGGCGTTACTTTTAGATCAATGTTTAGAAAAGTAACAACAGAACAGTACCCAGAAGAAAAAGTTCCCACACAAGCAAGATTTCACGGCAGACATCAGCTAAACCGTCATCCAGATGGTTTAGAAAAATGCGTAGGTTGTGAGCTTTGTGCTTGGGCTTGTCCCGCTGATGCAATTTATGTTGAAGGTGCCTCAAATGATGAAGGTGAAAGATTTTCTCCCGGTGAAAGATATGGCAGTGTTTATCAAATAAATTATTTACGCTGCATAGGTTGTGGTTTATGTATTGAAGCCTGTCCTACAAGAGCTTTGACTATGACAAATGATTATGAGTTAGCAGATAATTCAAGAACAAAATTAATTTATGAAAAAGATGATTTATTAGCACCTCTTCTTCCAGGTATGGCACAACCACCACATTCCATGATTGATGATTTTGTCGCTCAAGACTATTACGACGGAAAAGTTAAAGGTGCATCTGCTGAACAATTTGCTGAAGTTGAAATTAACAAACAAAAAAATCTAAAGGCATAAATAAATGGTTAACGCATTGATAAGACTAGCTGAGGCTAGTAATCAAGAAAGTATATCATTTGAACCATTTGTGTTTTGGATTTGCGGGAGTTTGGCAGTAATTGGTGCAATTGGAATGTTGATTTCACATAAAGCGGTTCATAGTGCTTTATGGGTGGCATTAACCATGATGAATTTGGCAGTTTTATATGTTGTGCAATCTGCACCCTTTTTAGGTGTTACCCAAGTTGTTGTTTATACCGGAGCAGTAATGATGCTCTTTTTATTTGTGCTAATGATTGTTGGAGTAGATGCCTCTGATTCGTTAGTTGAAACAATCAAAGGACAAAGAAGAATAGGTATTTTAGCTGGAGTAATACTCGTTAGTGCTCTAGTGTTGTTGTTAGGAAATTCTTTCTCAATTCAATCTGCCCAGTTATCAGATGCTGATTCAATATATGGTGGAAACGTACAAGGAATAGCAGCTCTTTTATTTGGTAAATATGTACTAATTTTTGAATTAACTTCAGCATTATTAATCACCGCAGCATTGGGTGCCATGATCTTGGCTCATAAAGAGAGAACTTCACCAAGAAAAACCCAAGCAAATATGGCAAAAGAATTATTTGCCAGTGGAAATTACCAGGGTCCACTTCCTTCGCCAGGTGTTTATGCCAGACACAATTCTGTTGATACTCCAGCATTACTTCCTGATGGATCAGTTTCAGAAATATCAATACCAGGACCAATAGTTGCGCGCGGTGTGACCAAGAAAATTAACCAATCAGATTTAAATGAAGTACAAATAATTTCTGAAGGTTTAGGACTAGTTTCAAGTGAAGAAGATGATAAGCAATGAACCCTAATGCATATTTAGTCTTATCTGGAATCATTTTTTCAATTGGTGCTTTAGGTGTTCTTTTAAGACGAAACGCAATAGTTGCATTTATGTCTGTTGAATTAATGCTTAATGCTGCAAATCTTGCCTTTGTTACCGGTGCGCGAGTATGGGGCAAATTAGATGGTCAAGCAGCAGCTTTCTTTGTGATGGTAGTTGCCGCCGCTGAAGTTGTGATTGGCCTGGCAATCATTATCACAATTTTTAGAACCAGAAATTCAGCTTCAGTGGATGAAGCAAGTTTGCTTCGTTGGTAATTAGACAAGGACAACAGTGATAGCCGCGATTATTGCCCTGCCAGCATTAAGTGCTGCGATTTTATTGTCATTGGGTAATCGCACCAACAAATTTGGTCCCTGGCTTGCTATTGGTGCATCTACTGGTTCATTCCTGATTGGATTTTGGCAATTTTTGCAAATGTTATCTCGCCCTGAAGAAGAAAGGGCTGTGGTAACAACAGTTTATGAATGGCTTGCAGTACCTGCTGCTGGTTTTAAAGTTAATTTTGCTCTGCAATTAGATCAACTCTCTATTTCATTTGTTTTACTAATAACTTTTGTGGGAACACTCATTCATATTTATTCTCTTGGCTATATGTCCCATGATGAAAATCCAAGAAGATTCTTTGCATACTTAAATTTGTTTGTGGCAGCTATGTTGTTACTAGTTTTGGCAGATAATTATTTACTACTCTATGTTGGTTGGGAAGGTGTTGGACTAGCTTCATATTTGTTAATTGGATTTTGGCAACATAAACCTTCTGCTGCAGTTGCTGCCAAAAAAGCATTTGTCGCCAATCGAGTTGGAGACTTTGGACTCTCCCTAGCAATTATGACTATGTTTATTGTGTTGGGTTCAGTTTCCTTTAGTGATGTAAACGAAGGAATAAAAGGTGCACCTGCCTGGGTGTCTCTAACACTTGGATTGTTGTTACTACTTGCAGCTTGTGGTAAGTCAGCACAATTTCCGTTGCAATCTTGGTTGTTAGATGCAATGGAGGGTCCAACTCCAGTTTCGGCATTAATTCACGCTGCAACCATGGTTACTGCTGGTGTTTATTTGATTGTGCGAAGCGCATCAATATTTAATGCAAGTGAAATAGCACAAACAGCTGTTGTGGTAGTTGGAACTATTTCACTATTAATGGGTGCTGTTATTGCTGCTGCAAAAGATGACATAAAGAAATCTTTAGCCGGATCTACTATGAGCCAAATTGGTTACATGATTCTAGCCGCAGGTCTAGGACCAATCGGATATGTTTTTGCAATATTGCATTTAATCACTCACGGTTTCTTTAAAGCAGTCATGTTTCTTGGAGCAGGTTCAGTTATGCATGCCACAAATGACAATGTTGACATGCGCCGATACGGCGGCTTACCAAAAGTAATGATTTTTACTACTATTACATTCTTCATCGGATATCTGGCAATCATTGGTATTCCACCATTTGCAGGTTTTTATTCCAAAGATCACATCATTGAAGCAGCGTTAAGTCATTCGTGGTGGGCTGGAGCCGCTGTTTTATTTGGTGCAGGTTTAACTGCTTTTTATATGACACGAATAGTTGTGATGACTTTTGTTTCCAAACCACGATGGGAAGACGATGTTCATCCTCATGAGTCTCCGCTATCGATGACACTTCCCATGATTGTTTTGGCAATTGGTGCAACAAGTATTGGAATTATTCTAACCCAAAATCATATTTTTGAGCACTGGTTAGAACCTGTTACAGGTTTTGTGGAACCTGAACCACCGTTTTCAATTCAAACAATAACCATAATTACTTTAAGTGTTGTGGCAATAGGTGTGCTAGCAGCGATTTGGCAATACAGAAAAGTTGCAAAAGTAGCTCCAAAGAATGTTTCTTTTGTAGTTACAGCTGCCAGAAAAGATTTATATGGCGATGTAATGAACGAAGCATTGCTGATGCGACCTGGTCAAGCCACCACCAAATTTTTAAATATTTTTGATAAGAGTGTGGTTGATGGATTTGTAAATGGATTGGGAGCACTTACTACCGGAATTTCTGCCAGATTGCGGAGAAGTGAAACTGGTTATGTTCGATCCTATGCCATGTCGATTGTTGTGGGGACCGCAATTTTGGTGATAGCGCTTTTGATTGTGAGACTTTAAATGAATTTTCCTTGGCTTTTACTAATTGTTCTAACTCCATTAATTGGAACCCTATTATTGTTTGTCCCTAAAAGATTTATACCTTTTAGTGATAAACAAATAGCTCTATATTCATCATTAATTACACTGATTTTTGTCTTGGTCGTAGCTTTCATTTTTGATACTTCTTCCACAGCTTTAACCCAATTTGATGTTTCATATGATTGGATACCTATTTTTGGAATCTCATTTCATCTCGGGTTAACAGGAATTTCACTTGTCTTAATTGGACTTACCGCTGTTTTAACTCCCATTGTTCTTTTGGCTACAGAGCACGAAGGAATGAAAAAACGTAAAGAATTTTTGATGTGGATTTTATTAGTTGAAGCAAGTGCTCTGGCAGTATTTTTAGCTAGAGATTTATTTTTATTTTATGTAGTTTTTGAGGCAATGTTAGTACCAATATTTTTCTTAGTTGGACGCTTTGGTGGACCACGAAGAAGTGCAGCAGCGCTTAAATTTATTTTGTTTGGTTTAGCTGGTGGACTTGTTATGTTGGCTGCTTTGATTTGGCTTTATTTTGTGGGAGCAACACAATTAGGGCGTGGAACTTTTTCTATCACAGCTTTAAGTAATGAACTTAATATGGATGTTTGGACTGAACGTTGGTTATTTCTGGGTTTCTTTTTTGCCTTTGCTCTTAAAGCTCCCATGTTTCCTGGGCATACCTGGTTACCTGATACAGCAGAACAAGCAACACCAGGAACTTCAACAATGCTTATTGGAATCCTCGATAAAGTTGGAACATATGGGATGCTAGCGATTTTGTTACCAATATTTCCTAATGCTTCAAAAGAATTTGCCCCCATAATTATTGGTTTAGCAGTTTTTGGAGTTATTTATGCAGCTTTGGTTGCAATGGCACAAAAAGATATGAAAAGAACATTTGCCTTCATTTCAATTTCACATTTTGGATTTATAGTTATGGGAATTTTCTCATTCACAAGTATCGGCATGATCGGGTCCACTGTTTATATGGTGGCACACGGTTTATCAACTGCGGCCCTGTTTTTGACAGCTGGTTATTTGATTAAACAAAAAGACAATTCTTTGATTAATTCATTTGGTGGTTTAACTAAAATTGCTCCAGTTATGACCGGAATATTCTTGATAGCTGCTCTTGCCTCTATTGCACTTCCTGGCATGGCTGGATTTGTTGGCGAATTTATGGTTCTTACTGGCACATTCCAGCGATACCAAATACCAACCATCATTGCTACATTTGGAATTATTCTTGCTGCAATTTATATGCTTTGGTTATATCAAAGAGTATTTACAGGAACAGAAAATAAAGAAACTAAAAATATAGTTGATTTGAATCTGAAACAAACTTTGGTTCTTTCACCCCTAGTTCTCTTGACTGTTTTATTTGGCTTTTATCCTGCTCCAGTGATAAAAATTGCCGAATCAGCCATTTCAAATACGATGTTACAAATTGGCCAGACTGATCCTGGGCCAATCATCAGCAAGGTAGAAACCAAATGATGCAAAACGTGGTTAATTCCATTCCCACCCCTAATTTTGAATATGCCTTGTTATCACCAATCTTGATTATGTTTTTTGCAGCTTGTGCAGGAGTTCTAATTGAAGCTTTTCTGCCAAATGAAAAAAGAAGACTTACCCATTTATTAGTGATATTTACATCTTTATTGTTAGCATTTTTTGCTGTTATTTTGCAGTCTGGACCAAATGGACGAGCCTTAGTAGCAAGTGGCACAGTTGCACTTGATGGACCAGGTTGGATTTTGCAAGGCACTATTTTATTAATCGCAGCGATGAGCGCACTTTTGTTCGCTGAATCAAAAGTAGATCCACTAGGTGATGCATTTGCAGCCCGAGCTTCAACATTACCGGGGGGCGAGGAAGAAAAGACGGTAACCAAACTCGGTTGGGCTCAAACAGAAGTTTGGCCTTTGTTATCTTTTTCAGTGACTGGAATGTTGTTATTTGTTACTGCAAATGATCTTTTGGTTATGTTTGTGGCATTAGAAGTTATGAGCTTACCTCTTTATTTACTTGCCGGATTAGCAAGACGCAGAAGATTACTAAGTCAAGAGGCAGCACTAAAGTATTTTATTTTAGGTGCATTAGCAAGTGCAATATTATTATTTGGAAGTGCTCTAACTTATGCATACACAGGTTCACTTGAATTTGGTCAAATATCAAATGGAATCAGTTCAGCAAACAATTCTCCTGGATTATTAACTGCCGCAATTGCTTTAGTTGCTGTGGGAATGTTATTTAAAATTGGTGCGGTTCCATTTCATCAGTGGGTTCCAGATGTTTACACAGGAGCCCCAACCCCTGTTACTTCATTTATGGCAGGTGCTGTGAAAGTTGCCGCGTTTGGTGGATTGTTAAGAATTTTCTATGTTGCTTTTGGTTCTTTAGTTTGGGATTGGCGACCACTTATTTGGGTTGTGGCTGGACTAACGATGGTGGTGGGAAGTGTTATTGCACTTTCACAATCTGATTTCAAACGTATGCTTGCATATTCCTCAATATCAAACGGTGGATTTATTTTGGTTGGTTTTTCAGGAACAAATAGAGCTGCCATAGCTGCTGTTTTAATTTATTTAATTACCTATGCCTTTGCCACAGTTGGGGCATTTGCGCTTATCACTTTGATCAGAGAACAAGCAGGAGAAAGTGCCACATTAATTCGCTGGAAAGGACTAGGGAAGAAATCACCTTTAGCGGCAGGATTAATGTCACTTTTCATGTTGTCGTTTGCAGGAGTTCCACTAACTAGTGGATTTACCGCAAAATTTGGAGTCTTTACCGCAGCAATTGCAGGTGGTGCAACACCATTAGTTTTAATAGGCGTACTAGCAAGTGTGATTGCTGCAGTATTTTACATTCGAGTAATAATTTTAATGTTTTTTAGCGACCCAATTCCAGAAGGTCCTTTTGTAGTGGTACCAAGTGTTTTCACCACAATTGCTATATCTGCCAGCACAGTAGTTACTATAATTCTTGGATTATTTCCTCAAATTGTTATTGATTTGGTTAGCTCAGCGTCTGTGTTTCTTCGATGAATAAAGTAAACATTCCTGAGATATTAATAACTGACGAAAAATTAAAAGACTTTTTAGTTCAAGGAATCAAAAGAACTGAAGAATTTTTAGAAATAGAATCTGCGTCTCCCTATATTCCGTTGACTGAAATCACACAACATCTTCTATTAGCAGGTGGGAAAAGAATTCGCCCAATTTTGGTTTTTCTCTCAGCCCAATTTGGTAAGCCAGATATTGACCGTTTAGCAAAAGTTGCTGCAGCAATTGAATTTATCCATGTGGCAACTCTTTATCACGATGATGTGATGGACGAAGCATTAATGAGAAGAGGCGTTGAATCTGTTAATGCCAAATTTGGTAACACTAATGCGATTTTGGCTGGCGATTTCTTATTCTCAAGAGCATCTGCAATAGCAGCTGAATTAGGTCCCCATGTGGTCACAACTCTGGCTGATACTTTGTCTGTACTTTGTGAAGGACAAATTCGCGAAGCAATTGGGGCAGGAACAACCGATCCAATCAAGCATTACTTAGAAGTTTTAAAGCAAAAAACAGGTTCACTAATTGAATCATCTGCTGCACTTGGTGCTTATCTTTCTGGAGCAGATGATGTGGTTGCGGCAGCTTTAAGCAATTATGCACAAAATATTGGTTTGGCATTTCAAATTTCTGATGACATTCTTGATCTCAAAGGAAACCCAGCAAAGTCTGGAAAAACAATCGGTAAAGACTTGCTAGAAGGAATCCATACACTTCCAGTTCTTTCAGCATTATCTCTTGATAAAGAAGGGGTTTTGAAACAATTATTAACTGAGGTAAAGGGAAATCCTGAAAACATTGGTAAAACAATTGCAAAAGTCACCGAATTAGGTGGTTTTGATGTTGCTGGTTTGCACCTTGAAAGTTTAATTGACCAAGCAATGACGGCATTAGATTCAGTGCCTAAGGGCAGTGCCCGAGATGCTTTAGTTCAATTTGCACAATGGCTAACTAAAAGAAATAACTAGTTTTTATTTTCCCGGTAAGTTTTTACAGCATCATAGCTAAACACCGTAACGGCAAGCCACACAATTAGAAAACCAATCCATCTGGCTAGACTCATCGGTTCGTTAAAGACAAAATAACCTAATAAAAATTGTAGAATTGGTCCAAGTGCTTGAACTAGTCCTAGAACTACCAATGGAATTCTCACTACAGCAGTGCCGAATAAGAGTAATGGAACAACAGTTACAACACCAGCAGTTGCAAGCCAAAATGAATGATTCAAATCGTAATTAACAAAACTTAATTGATTTTTACTATTCAAATAGAATAGAAAAGCTAAGAAAAATGGAGTGAGTAATAAAGTCTCTAGAGTTAAGCTTGAAATTGCATTCATATTTAATATTTTTTTAACTAGTCCATAAAATCCAAAAGAAAAAGCTAAACTTAGTGCAATATATGGTGGATGACCCAAGGTTAGAGTTAAAAAAGTGACAGCTATAAATGTTAGTGCGACAGATACTTTCTGAAGGCTTCTTAGTTTCTCCTTTAAAATAAAAACACCTAAGGCAACTGAAACCAGGGGATTAATGAAATATCCAAGCGATGTTTCAATAACATGCCCATTATTTACTGCCCAAATAAAAACACCCCAATTAATTGAAATTAAAATAGATGCTGAAAAAAGTAACAAAATTTTTCGTTTATCATTTAAAGCAGATCTAACTTCAACCATCAAATTTCTAAAGTAAACAATTATTAACAAAAGACCCACTGACCAAATAACTCTGTGAGCCAGAATCTCTGGAGCCGAGGCAGGCTTTAATAACTGCCAATAAAGGGGGACGACACCCCAAATCAGATAAGTTCCAATTGCAGCAAGTAAGCCCGAGTTATATCTTGCTTTTGCGTCCGATTGGTTCAACTAGGCACATTTTTCTTTAGGAGTTAAGGATTCGACATGTCATAGTCTAGGCAAATTAAAAATGCATCAATCATGTGGTCAACTTAGGGGTGTGAAGTGGCGAAAATGGTAGTAATCCGATACAAATAAATAGGGACCACTGGCTGGTCAAGAAAGGGTTTTTTGGTGCGTCGTACTACTAATAATTTAAAGACAATATTTTTGCTCGGATTCTTAGGTCTGTTTGTAATGATTTTGGCAAGTTGGTTTGGTGGCTCAACAGGTCTTTGGTTTGGATTAATTTTTGCTTTAGGCATGAATGGTTTTGCATATTTTTATTCAGATCGTTTAGCTCTTCGTGCAATGCGCGCCTATCAAGTAACACCACAAACTTCTCCAGTTTTATACAAAATTGTTAGTGATTTAGCAACACAGGCAAATCAACCTATGCCAAGGGTTTATTTATCTCCTACTGCTTCACCTAATGCATTTGCTACCGGTAGGAATCCGCAAAACTCTGCAGTTTGTGCTACCGAAGGGCTAATGAATTTATTAACAGAAAAAGAACTTAAAGGTGTAATAGGTCATGAGCTATCTCATGTTTATAACCGAGATATTTTGACTGCATCAATAGCTGCAACTATGGCAAGTGTTTTAATGTCCATGGTTCAATTCTTTTGGCTTTTTGGTGGAAGAGATTCCCA
Organism: Actinomycetota bacterium; assembly: GCA_027730605.1. GTDB lineage: Bacteria > Actinomycetota > Actinomycetes > S36-B12 > UBA5976 > ATZT02. The sequence goes on along the minus strand of JAQCGN010000013.1, from coordinate 18,001 downwards.
AAGATCAAATCCCATTGGAGCAATTTTCTTAATGATTATTGGACCATTAGCTGCAACTATGTTGCAGTTAGCAATTGGTAGATCAAGAGAATTTGCTGCTGATGAAGATGGTGCAATCCTGACTCAAGATCCCTTAGCGCTAGCTAGTGCATTAAAGAAAATTGATGCTGGAGTAACCAGTGCTCCAATGAGACCAACTTCAGATTTAGAAACTGCATCAGCAATGATGATTTCTCATCCATTTAGAGGAAGTGGAATGGCAAAATTATTTTCAACACATCCACCAACACAAGAACGTGTTAAAAGATTAGAAATGATGGCACAACAGATGGGGCAGTCTATCTAGAACTTTAAGCACCGTATGATTACCAAAGTACTAAATCATGGTAGCTTGCCCGAGTGGCCAAAGGGAGCAGACTGTAAATCTGCCGGTTCACGCCTACAGTGGTTCAAATCCACTAGCTACCACGCTCAATAAAAATAAGCCCTAACTAAATAATAGGGCTTATTTAAATTTTAAGAATTATCTGAAATTAGTAAATTGTGTTGCAAAATCTAATTCTGTTTTTTCAACTAATCTCATAACTGCTTGTAAGTCATCTCTTGATTTACTGGTGACTCTCAATGTTTCACCCATGATTTGGGTTTTAATAGTTTTTGGTCCCTCATCACGAATTATCTTCGATAACTTCTTAGCATTTTCTTGAGAAATACCTGAATTAAAATTTCCAGTAATTTTATAGGTTTTACCTGAAGCTCTTGGATCATCTGCTTTAAAAGACTTTAAAGAAATGGTTCGTTTAATCAACTTTTCTTTAAAAACATCTAATGCTGCTTTGGCTCGCTCTTCGGTGCTGGATTCAATTTCAACACTTAATTCATTCAGCCATTTAATTTCTGTTTCGGTGTTCTTAAAATCAAAGCGCTGAGACAATTCTTTACTTGCTTGATTCAAAGCATTATCTGCTTCCTGGCGGTCAATTTTACTTACGATATCGAAGGAGTTATCAGCCATGTAAAAAAGTTACACCAGTTAGTTCTTCACTTGCACGCCATACTCGCTGAGCAAGTTCATTATTTCTTGCTAATTTGCTCATTCCTACTTTTTTAGGTTTTCCCCTAGCTTCTAGTAATCCTTGGGGACCAAAGTAATCACCACTATCTGTATCAGTCCAAGTACAAGCGGCAATCTGGGGAAGTGCACCATTTGCCGCACTTTGTCCAAAAATCATGTTCAAAGCTTTGGTTACCTGTAGTTCAACACCTTTTAGCTTGCCCGATTTTTTAGTTGCTGCCACAAATTGCAGGTTGGTATTGGCATAACCAGGATGAGCCACAGCAGTAATAATGTTTGAGTTAATAAGTTTAAGTCTTCTGGCTAATTCACTCGTAAAAAGTAGGTTTACTAGCTTGGTATTTCCATAAATAGTCCATGGAGAGTAAGAAGCTTCATCAACATTTAATTCTTTTGCATCACCATTTTTAAGTTTTCCTAAACGGTGAAGATATGAGGCAACATTAATGATGCGAGGATTTGTCCCTTTACCAATTGCTTCAAACAAAAGTTGAGTTAGTAAAAAATGTCCTAAATGATTAGTGACCATTTGGGACTCGAAACCGTCTTTTGATCTTTCAAACGGAACAGCCATGATTCCTGCATTATTGAGCAAAATATCTATAGGTCTTGAACTTTGAGATGCTGCAAAATTTCTGACAGAATCTAGATCCATTAGATCTAGTTTGGAAACTTCTAATTTAGCACTAGGGGTTTGTTTAAGAATTTCATTCTTAACAACTTCGCCTTTGTTTACATCTCTTACAGCTAACACAATTTCGGCACCGAGTTTGGCTAAGGCAATTGCACTTTCTTTACCAAGTCCAGAAGTAGCGCCAGTGATGATTATTCGTTTTGATTTCATATCAATTAGTGAAGGAGTTTTTGGTCCACTCAAAAGTTGGAAATCACTCCTCAGGTATTCTCATTTTTTGCGGCTTGAAATATATCTTGACAGTCGCTCAGCCCCAATAGCTCAGTCGGTAGAGCATCTCCATGGTAAGGAGAAGGTCTGCGGTTCAATTCCGCATTGGGGCTCGGGTTGAATAAACCTTGATTGAAGCGGAGTAGCTCAGGTGGCAGAGCAAACGACTCATAATCGTTGTGTCGCGGGTTCAACTCCCGCCTCCGCTACTAGAAGAAAAAAGTATTAGGAGAGGATAGGTAAATGGCAAAAAGTGATGTACGACCAAAAATAACAATGGCTTGTGCTGATTGCAAAGAACGCAATTACATAACAAAGAAGAACCGTCGTAACGATCCAGATCGTTTGGAAGTTAAGAAGTTTTGTCCACGTTGCAACAAGCACACAGAACACAAAGAAACACGCTAAGAACTTTTAGCTAATCTTTATATAATCTGTGGCACTTAACTTAGCGTTTCTAAATAGGTCCTATCCATCTTTAGAAACTTTTAAAGTTGATCAAACCAAGATAGAAGCATTCAGTGCTGCTATTGGTGATGATAATGAATACATAAAACAAGGATTTGCATCTCCCACATTTCTAATATCTATCCAAATGAGCGCAATGGAAGTTGCCCTATTTGATCCTGAACTTGGTCTTGATTACAGCAAAGTAGTTCATGGTGAGCAAAGCTTTGAATACAAAAAACCTGTGAAAGCCGGAGTCGAGTTGTCATTTGTTTCCACAATAGAAGACATCAAATCTAAAGTTGGAAACGATTTCATCACTATAAGAAGTGATGTGACAGATTCTTTGGGCAATGAAGTCGCAACATTGAAAGCAACACTAATTGCTCGCGGAACGGACAAATAATGTCAGTAGGTATTAAATATAGTGATGTGGAAGTTGGTTTTGAATTACCAAAAGTTATTCACAACTATCAACGTCAAGATTTAGTTAATTATGCCAATGCATCAGGAGACCATAACAAGATTCACCTAGATGAAAAATTTGCTAAAGAAGTTGGCTTACCAGATATAATTGCGCACGGAATGCTCACCATGGGAGTTGCAAGTCGAGTTGTCACAAATTGGGTAAAAGATATCAGCGCAATCAAAAGCTTTGGTGTTAGATTTTCTGCTCCAGTGGTAGTCCCAAATGATGGCATAGGAACAAATGTTGAATTTAGTGGTCGAATTGAAGAAAAAATGTCAGATAAATTAGTGAAAATAGCAATTGAAGCAAGATGTGATGGCACAAAAGTATTGGGTCGATCTTTAATAATCGCTCAGCTTGCCTAACTTATGACTACCCCCCAAGAAGTTATCTCTTTAGCTGAGCAAAGAGTTCAGGCCAGGCTTAACAAAGATTTTTCATTATCTGACAAATTAAGAGATCAAATTCTAGCTTTGGGTTATGTAATAAAGGATACATCTGAAGGATACGACTTAGTTGAAAAACCACCTTTTGAAGTTTTCGAAAATTTAGCGAGTGTAAAAGTTAAACCAACGAGAGAAAAAAGTCGAATAACAATTTGTTTATTAGTTGATGGTTGGCTAGAAGATACTCAAGAATGCCTTGATGCACTTTTAAAGCACAGTCCTAGTGATGCCAATATATTAGTTCTGGATTTAGGAAATATTGACTCAGTAGGAAACTATTTAAATAGAATTGAAAAAAGTAATTCTAAAATTGAGGTAATTCATCTAGCACAAACACTTAATGTTGCAGGATGGGCAAATTCAATAAATAAACTAATTGAACTAAGTAATAGCGAATTTTGTGTGGTGATGGATTTAAGTTCAATAATTAGTGGCGATGCAATTTCGCCGCTGGTGAGTAGAATTGATGATCAATTTGTGGCAGTTGGTTGGAAAGGCTGCCTAGTTAATTTAGAGGAGCAATGGAGAAGTGTTGACGATAAAGGAGACGGTGAAGTAGATATTTTACTTGGATACTTATTTGCCATCAAGACAAAAATTGCACAAGAAATTCCAGCTAACTCAAAGGCAAAGTTCTATCGAAATGCAGATCTAGAATGGTCGTTGGAATTAAGAAGTAAGGGCCATAAATTACTTGCTTTTAGTCAAGATTTAGCGGTGGTGCAAAAAAGGCATCACGGATACCACGATTCAGATCAGGAATATAGAGAAAAAGAATCAAAGAAAACCTATGATCGAATATTGCAAAACTATCGGGGTAAAAATCAAATATTAAGTCCTAGAAGATAGGTATTGAATTAACATAACCATCATGAGACAACTTAAGAATTTCAAACTTGCTGACCACACAACTTTAAGAGTTGGGGGAACGGCTTTGATTGTTTGTGAAATTTCTAGTCCTTCAGATATTCAAGATTTTGTTCATGAATATGGAAACGATAATTTCTTTGTCCTAGGTGGAGGCAGTAACATAGTTGCGCCAGATCATGAGATTAAGACTCCTATTGCTTATATGCAAATAATAAATTCTTCAGCTAAAACCGATGGTGAATATGTTGAAATCACTGCAGGTGCAGGAATGAATTGGGATGAATTTGTTGCTGACGCAGTTGATCAAGGTTTAAGTGGTGTTGAAACATTATCTGGCATCCCAGGAACTATTGGAGCTTCACCAATTCAAAATATAGGTGCTTATGGCAGTGAAGTAAAAAACACAATTAAAAGTGTTCAACTAGTTGATGGGACAACTGGTAAATCAAGAATTATTACAATCGAGGAATTAAACTTTAAATACAGATACTCAATGCTTAAAGATTTAACTTCAAGATTCATTATCGAAAATGTTACTTTTAGATTAAAACGTGAAAAAAACTCAAAGATAACAAATTATCCTCAAGTTGCAGATTTTTTAAGTATTAATCCAGGAGAACCTGTGCCATTAAAAAGTCTAAGAAATGCCATCATGGAAATAAGAAAATCTAAGGCAATGATCCTTGATGAAAAAGACCCAAATACTTTTAGTGTTGGATCGTTTTTTATTAATCCTGTTCTAGAAAAAGAAAAAGTTCCAAGTGGTGCACCTATGTATGAGAATGAATCAGGAAAAGTTAAAACAAGTGCTGCCTGGTTAATTGAACAATCAGGTTTTACAAAAGGATTTCGACATGGTGGGGCAATGATTTCTCAAAAACATACTTTGGCAATTACTAATTCAGGAAATGCTACAGCTGAGGATATTGTAGAATTATCTAATTTAATCACTTCCAAAGTTAAACAAAAATTTGCCATAGATTTAATTATTGAACCAAAAATACTAAATATTTAGGCTAGAAGTTTTTGTAATCTTGTGACCCCTTCAACAAGATCTTTATCACTTAAGGCATAACTCATACGCACATATCCTGGAGTTCCAAAAGCTTCACCAGGAACAAGTGCTACATCGACTTCTTCTAATGCAATATTTGCTAAATCAAGAGAGGAATTAATTGTTTTGCCATTTACAGACTTACCAAGTATTCCTTTAACGGATGGATAAACATAGAAAGCACCACCTGGTTGCGGGCACATAACACCTTTAATTTTATTAAGCATTTCAACGATTGTTTCGCGACGCTTACTAAATGCCTCCAACATTGGTTTTAGAACATCTTGAGAACCATTGAGTGCAGCAATCGTTGCTTGTTGGGCAATGTTGTTTACGTTACTTGTCATATGTGATTGCAAATTAATTGAAGCTTTTGTGAAATCTTTGGGTCCAATTGTCCAACCCACACGCCAACCAGTCATGGCATAGGTTTTTGCAACCCCATTGATAATTACACATTTATCTCTTAATGCAGGAACTAGACCTGGCATTGATGAAAACTTTGATCCAGGATAAATCAGGTGCAAATAAATTTCATCTGTCATAACCCAAATATTCTTCGATACAGCCCATTCACCAATTGCTTTGACTTCCTCAGGGGTATAAACAGTTCCGGTTGGATTAGCAGGAGAAGAAAAAATCAGTAGCTTAGTTTTACTTGTATAGGCTTTTTCTAATTGTTCAATGTTTATTTTGTAATTAGTCGTTTCATCAGAATTAATTATAATTGGTTTGCCCCCAAAAATTTGCACTGCTTCAGGATAAGTAACCCAATATGGTGCCTGTAATAAAACTTCATCCCCAGGATTAAGCAGTGTTGCCATAGTGTTAAAAATTGCTTGCTTGCCACCATTTGTGACAACTACTTGATCTGCTGTTATTTCATAACCATCATCTCTTGTGGCAGCTTTTGCAATTGCTTCTCGAAGTGGAATTAAACCTGGAGTTGGGGTGTAGCGATGATTAGAAACTTCACTTGCAGCTTTTTGTGCAGCTTCAACAATGTGTGATGGAGTTGGAAAATCTGGTTCTCCTGCACCAAATCCAATAACTGGACGACCTGCTGCCTTTAAAGCTTTGGCCTTGGCATCGACGGCCAGCGTTGCTGATTCAGCAATGGCTAAAACTCGAGAGGAGATGTCTTTGCTCATAAACCCAATGTTGTCAGGCACTTCTCCTCGAAGATTCACCCACTAGGACACATAAATACTGTGTGAGCGTAAACTCGTTCAGGCGTGAGAACGCTGTGCGAGGAATGCCTATCTTTAAAGCGTGATCGGCAGCTTTTGGTGCGCTTAGGGGTGTGGCGCAACTGGTAGCGTACCGGTCTCCAAAACCGGTGGTTGCAGGTTCAAATCCTGTCGCCCCTGCGAAAAAAAAGAATCACATCTGCAAAACAAAAAGAAAAAGGACGAAGTATGACTGACAAACTTGCTAACGCAACTTTAGATGGCGCACGTCCTAATGTTTTTATTCGTACTCGCGATTTTATTCGCGATGTAATTTCAGAATTAAAGAAAGTAGTTTGGCCTACACAGCGTCAACTAATTAATTACACAATCATCGTTTTAGTTTTTGTTGTCATCATGGCCTCAATTATTGCTGCATATGATTTTAGTTTTACTCAAATAACTTTAAGAATTTTTGGAAACTAGGAAAAAGGATAAATAGTGACTGAATCTCCATTCTCGCATGTTGAAAATGTAAAACCTGCCACAACTCCAGATAACGCATCTGTTGCAGTTGCTGACATGTTTTCTGCATCAACTGTTGAAACTCCAGATGTAACTGACCCAATTGTTAATGACTCACCAAGTTTTGAACAACCAGTTGAAGAAGTAAAAGTAGAAGAAGTAGTGGTTGAAGAAGTTGAAGAAACTCCAGCAGAAGAAGTTGACCCAGTTGTTGCATTTGCTGATTCATTAAGACTTCAAGCTGGTGACTGGTTTGTGATCCATTCATATGCTGGATTAGAAAACCGAGTTAAAACAAACTTAGAAAACCGTATTCAATCTTTAAACATGGAAGATTACATTTTCCAAGTGGAAGTTCCTATTGAAGAAATCACTGAAATCAAAGCGGGAACCAGAAAACAAATTAAAAGAAATAAATTCCCGGGTTATGTTTTAGTGCGCATGGAACTAACTGATGAATCATGGGGCGTAGTTAGACACACTCCAGGAGTAACAGGTTTCGTTGGTCATGCTCACACACCTTCTCCTTTAAAACTTGAAGAAGTAGTTGCAATACTTGCTCCAAGAATTGAAAAAAGAATTGTCTCTGCCACAACTGGTCAAACCACAACTGTGCGTGAAGTTCAAGTTCTTGATTTTGCAGTTGGCGATTCTGTCACAGTTGTTGATGGACCATTTGCCACATTGCAAGCAACAGTTTCTGAAATCAATATCGATTCCCAAAAAGTTATTGGTCTGGTAGAAATATTTGGTCGCGAAACACCAGTAGAACTTGGCTTTAGTCAGATTCAAAAGAACTAGGAAAAAAGGAAAACAAAAATGGCACCTAAGAAAAAAGTATCCGGTTTCATCAAGTTACAAATTGTGGCCGGTCAAGCAAACCCAGCACCACCAGTAGGTCCAGCTTTGGGTCAACATGGTGTGAACATCATGGATTTTTGTAAGGCATACAACGCAGCAACTGAACAACACCGTGGCCAAGTAATTCCAGTTGAAATTACTGTTTATGAAGATCGTTCATTTACTTTTGTCACCAAAACTCCTCCAGCAGCAAGATTGTTATTAAAAGCAGCTGGAATTGAAAAGGGAACCAGCAATCCTTTGACCACAAAAGTTGGCAAAGTTACAAAATCTCAAGTTAAAGAAATTGCCAATGTGAAAATGGCTGATTTGAACGCCAATGACATCGAAGCTGCATCACGCATCATCGAAGGCACAGCACGTTCAATGGGTATCACAGTCGTTGACTAAATAAAAAGATTTCTTAAAAGACAAAGTGTCTTTTAAGAGTGGGAGAGCCTCTGCGGGCTCATTAAAAACCACGAACTGCAATCAATAAGGAGCAGGTAAATGAAACGCAGCAAGAAATATAAAGAGTCAGAAAAGTTAGTGGATCGCAACAAAGTGCACTCTGCATTAGAAGCAGCAGCATTAGCGAAGAAAACCACAACAGTTAAATTTGATGCCACCATTGAAGTTTCAATGGCTTTAGGTGTCGATCCTAAAAAAGCTGATCAAATGGTTCGCGGCACAGTTTTGTTGCCACATGGAACCGGTAAGACAGCTCGTGTAATAGTTTTTGCAAACGCCGAAAAAGCAGCAGAAGCAAGAGCAGCTGGTGCTGATGAAGTTGGTAGTGATGACTTAATTGAAAAAGTAGCTGGTGGATACACCGATTACGACGCAGTTGTTTCCACACCAGATCTAATGGGAAAAGTTGGTCGACTTGGAAAAGTACTTGGACCTCGTGGATTAATGCCTAACCCAAAAACTGGCACAGTAACTATGGATGTGGCAAAAGCTGTGACTGATATTAAAGGTGGAAAAATTGAATTTAGAATTGATAAGAATTCAAATCTTCACTTCCCAATTGGTCGTTCCTCATTTTCTGAGCAACAACTAGCTGAGAACTACACCGCAGCACTTGATGAAATTGCTAGAGCAAAACCTTCCTCAACCAAGGGCCGATACATCAAGAAGGCAGTCATGTCTTCTGCGATGGGACCTGGAATCCCAGTTGAAGTTGGCGCTTCAGGATCAAGTGACAGCGAGGACTAATTCCTCAACCTAGATTTCTCTAGATTTAGCCCTGCCGGTAAGCACTAATTATTGGCAGGGGTAATCTAGGAAAAAGCAAGAAGCCGAAGACCGCTGGTTTTCTTAAAGGTAAAACTTCTAAGAAACTAAGCCTCAAAGAAATTTGAGAACCCGCGCAGGTGCGATCAAGATTGACAAGACAAATTAGTTTGTCTTCTTAACCTGGTGCATATGCGCATCAGGTTTTTTTATTTCAAAAGAAGTCTTAGTAAAAAACTAGCCCGATAAAAGAAGAGGGAGTCTCAATGGCGAGTGCTGAAAAGTCCGCAGTTATAGCTGAGATGACGGAGAATTTCCGTAAATCAACTGCAACTGTTATGACCGAGTACCGCGGACTAACCGTTACGCAATTAAAAGAATTGCGTCGCGCATTGGGTCCTACAACAACTTATTCAGTTGTTAAAAATACTTTGTCTCGTTTGGCTGCAAAAGCTGCTGGTGTCGAAGGTTTAGATGACATGTTAAAAGGCCCAAGTGCCATTGCATTCATCGAAGGTGACGCAGTTGAATCCGCTAAAGGTTTAAAAAACTTTGCTAAAGAAAATCCTGCACTTGTTATTAAAGGTGCATATATGGATGGCAAAGTTCTTTCACCAAAAGAAATTCTTCGCCTAGCAGATCTTGAATCACGTGAAGTACTCCTTGCCAAATTAGCTGGAGCAATGAATGCATCGCTTTCACAAGCCGTGTATTTGTTAGCTGCTCCATTAGCCAAGACCGCAAGAGCTTTAGGTGCATTGCAGTCCCAGAAATCTCAAGAGAACTAAATAAAGGAAAAGGAAAAGAAAATGGCAAAAATCGCAACAGATGATCTATTAAGTGCATTCAAAGAAATGACTTTGATTGAACTTGCTGACTTCGTTAAAATGTTTGAAGAAACATTTGGCGTAACAGCTGCGGCTCCAGTTGCAGTTGCAGCAGCACCAGCTGCTGGTGGCGCAGGCGGAGATTCAGCTGCTGCTGATCAAGATGAATTCGATGTCATCTTGGAAGACGGCGGAGACAAGAAGATCCAAGTTATTAAAGAGGTTCGCACCCTGACAAGCCTAGGTCTAAAAGAAGCAAAAGATCTAGTTGAAGGTGCACCAAAGCCAGTACTTGAAAAAGTTAACAAAGAATCTGCAGCAAAAGCTAAAGAATTATTAGAAGCTGCAGGCGGAAAAGTAACAATCAAGTAATAGCAAAGCATTCGCAAAGAATCCCCCACGAACAGAAGAAATTATGTTCGTGGGGGATTCTTGTTTTTTAAGACATTGGTTCTGACTTAACCACTAAGTGAGATTTATAGGTTTATCCTTATCCAGATGGTCAAATTGATCATCAAAGCTATAAAAAAGTGTTAGGAACAAAATGGAAGTATTATTATTAGTTGGTCGTTTGTTTTTTGCTTTGTTGTTTATCGGTTCAGGAATTGGTCACCTTCGCCAAACAGCAGCAATGGCAGGTTATGCATCTTCTAAAGGTGTACCTGCTGCAAAAGCAGCAACAATCATTAGCGGATTAATGATTTTGTTAGGCGCTGCCTACATCGCTCTTGGTTTCTATGCAGATCTTGGCGCATTATTAATTTTCTTATTTCTAGTACCAACCGCATTTATAATGCATCCATACTGGAAAGAAACAGATGCCATGGCAAAGATGAACGAAATGATTGCGTTCAACAAAGACATTGCATTAGCTGGTGCTGCTTTGGCCTTCTTCTACATTTTCGCCAAACATGGCGAAACCGTAGGTTTGGTTTTGAGCACCACCACCTTGTTCTAAAGAAGCTAGAAACACCTCAACAGCCTCAGGGTTTTCCCTTGGGGCTGTTGTGGTTTATGGGATTTGAGATTTCTATTCACACTACTTATACGCTCAGATGTAAGCCAAAGTTTCAAAATTGTTAATCAAAATCACTAGAAAAATGGACTTTTTAGTGGCATTCTTACGACATGGGTAAACTTACCCAAAATCAATCGGAGGTTCGCTGTGCGATTAAAAGCTCGCGTAGGACTTCTTGTATCTGGAATGGCATCAGCATTAATTGCATCAGTGATGGCCGCACCAGTTCAAGGAGCCAGTAGTAGTACCGCAACTTCTCTTGCAGACTTTGGTGGTCTTGCAGGACTAGAAGCAAAATGTAAAGCAGAAGGACGATTAAACACAATCGCTTTGCCGCGTGACTGGGCAAACTATGGTGAAGTAATCGATACTTTTATTAGAAAATATCCAACAGTGCACCTAGATAGCCAAAACCCAGAAGCATCAAGTGCGCAAGAACTTTCAGCTGTTCGTCAGCTAAAAGGTTCTAAACGTGCACCAGATGTTCTTGACGTTGGTTTAGCTTTCGCAGTTGCTGGCGCACGTGAAGGTCTATTTGCGCCATACAAAGTTGCAACATGGAAAGATATTCCAGCAGGAGCTAAAGAAAGAAATGGTCTTTACTATTCAGACTACGGCGGTGTGATCGCAATTGGTTATGACGCAAAAAGAGTAAAAGTTGCTCCTAAAACTATTAAAGATTTAGGAAATCGAAGATATAAGAATCAGGTTGCTTTGAACGGTAGCCCTACTTCTGCAGGTGCCGCACTTGGCGCAATGTTTGCTGTTTCTGTTGCATCAAAAGGTGCAAGAGGGTTAAACGACATGGCTTCAGGTGTAAAACTTGTTAAGTCTTGGAAGAAGGCAGGAACATTCCTACCTGTTCAAGCTTCAAGTGCAACCGTTGCAAATGGTCAAACACCAATCACACTTGACTGGGATTACTTACAAGATAAGTACGCCAAATCAAGCAAAAAAGTTAATTGGAAGAAAGTAATTCCAAAAGACGCAGCAATTGGTGGTTTCTACCAACAAGCAATTAACAAGAACGCTCCAAACCCAGCATGTGCTCGTTTGTGGATGGAATATCTCTACAGCGATCAAGCACAAAACTTGTGGTTAGCAGGCGGAGCTCGTCCAATACGTCTTGATGCAATGGTCAAAAAAGGCACTGTAAACAAGAAGTACTTGAGAGCACTACCTAAGTTGCCAGCAGGCACCAAAGTTATTTATCCAACAGTTGCTCAGCAAAACAAAGCTAGAACAGTGTTGACTAAGCAATGGGGCAAGCTCAACTAATGCAAGGAATTAAATAGTGACTGTTACTCAGTCACAAAACGTTGTCGCCGCCCAAAAAAAGGGCGGCGACAATCGTTATAAATACAACAACATTGAAATTAAAAAACTATTTTTCGATTACAGCGGACTAATTCCCTTTTTCATTTTCGCTGCCATATTTATTGGTCTTCCCACAGGTTCAGTTGCAGTAAACGCATTTCGAGGTAATTCAAATGAGTGGACTTTTGAAAACTTAAGAGTTGCTTTTGGTGATATTTATTTCTCAAGCTTAATCGGAAGTATTCAGTTAGGTTTTACTTCTGCTTTAACTGGGGCAGTTATAGGTTTAGCAATTTCATACGGTGTTGCAATTAGTGGTAAAAAGAAACTACAAAGAGTAGTCGCAACCGCAAGTGGTGTTTTTGCAAATACTGGTGGAGTTCCCTTAGCTTTCTTCTTTATCGCAGCAGTTGGCAATTACGGACTAGTCACAATTGCATTACAAAAAATTGGTATAGATATTTACTCTGGTAATTTCACTTTATTTGGGTTTAGTGGTTTAGTACTAGTTTATTTATACTTTCAAATACCTTTAATGGTAATTGTTACCTACCCGGCAATTGAAGGTATCAAAAATGAATGGCGAGAAGCCGCTGTGAATTTAGGTGCTACAAAATCGATGTACTGGAGATATATTGGAATTCCAATTCTCACTCCAGCTTTTACTGGAGCATTTCTACTTCTATTTGCAAATGCGTTTGCTGCATATGCAACAGCAAATGTGTTAACAAGTGGAACGCTTCCCTTATTGCCACTTCAAATCGGTGCCCTAGTAGACGGAAACGTCGTTGCTGATCAAACAAACGTAGGTATGGCAATGGGACTTGAAATGATAATTGTTGTTGCAGTGACTATGGGTGGATATATCTACTTGGATAGAAAAACATCTAAGTGGCGAAAAAGATAATGTCAAAAGTTAAACCTGGATCAACAATTACACCAAAACCTGGGGTGGGACTAAACACTTGGCTCATTGTTGGATTGTTGTTTTTTACAGTTCCCATAGTCTCAGCCGCGCTATTTTCTGTTCAAGTTGGCGATGGAACATACACTCTAACTGCCTACTCAAGAATGATTACAGATCCTGGACTTAGTGCTGCACTTTGGTTGTCAACCAAATTAGTATTTATGACTGTTGGAATTGTGTTATTGCTGATGGTGCCAACGGTTACATGGCTTCATATCCGTGCTCAGAAAGCAAAACGAACAGTTGAATTCATAACGCTTTTGCCTTTAATTATTCCACCAGTGGTAACAGCTTTGGGGTTGTTAAGTTCAATGCCAAGTTTTCTTAAAGATTCACCATATCTTTTAGGATTTGCATACGGCGCTTTAACAATGCCTTACACATACAGGGCATTAGATGCAGGATTAAATTCAATTGACGTTAGAACACTTGTTGATGCGGGACGTGGTTTGGGTGCAAGTTGGAAACAAGTGCTTTCCTCTGTGATTGCACCAAATATTAAGTCCGCAATTTTTGGAGCTATATTTCTTGCAGTGGCACTTGTGTTAGGAGAGTTTGTGGTTTCCTCTCTTCTAATTTGGAACACTCTTCCAGTGTGGATGGCACTAGTTGGAATGTCAGATGCAGAAGGCGCAGTAGCAATCTCAGTAATGAGCTTGCTGTTTGTCTGGCTCTTATTGATGGTATTGAGTTTGCTAGATGGAAGTAGAAAAGTAAAAATCAACGTAGGGGGAGTCTAGATGTCATTAGCGAAACAAGGCAGTTTAGTTGAATTATCTAACTTAGTTAGAAGATTTGGTGAGGTTACTGCATTAGATGGTTTGAATTTAACTATTCAACCCGGTGAACTTGTGGCATTACTGGGACCATCTGGTTGTGGCAAAACAACTGCTTTACGCTTGCTCGCTGGTTTGGATTTAGCAGATTCTGGAAAAGTAATAGTTGATGGCAAAGATTTAACAAGTGTTCCAGCAAGCCAAAGAGACATGGGAATGGTTTTCCAGGCATACTCACTTTTTCCTAACATGACAGCTGTGGAAAATGTTTCTTTTGGATTAAAAGTTCGCGGTGTTGATACTGAAACTAGACTAAAAAAAGCAAATGAATTACTTGAACTAGTTGGTTTAACCACCCAAGCTAATCGCTATTCACATCAAATGTCAGGTGGACAGCAACAAAGAGTTGCCCTTGCTAGAGCATTAGCAATTGAGCCAAAAGTGCTGTTGCTTGATGAACCGCTTTCAGCGCTAGATGCAAAAGTTAGAACTCAATTACGAGATGAAATTAGAAGAATTCAAATTGAAGTTGGTACAACAACGTTGTTTGTGACTCACGATCAAGAAGAAGCTATGGCTATGGCAGATCGTGTGGGAGTTATGTCACATGGAAAACTTGAACAAATAGATAGACCAAACATTGTTTACTCCAACCCAACAAGTGCTTTTGTTGCATCATTTGTGGGAGCTATGAACAGAATTCCTGCAAAATTAGACGCAGGAAAAGTTTCAGTTCTAGGACAAAGTGTAAAACACGGTGGCGGGGCTTCTGGAAGCGATTTAGTTGCACTAATTAGACCAGAAAGTATTTCAGTTAGTGTTGCTAAAACTAGTTCAGCCAACACCGGTTCAGTTCTGGCCAGATCATTTCTTGGTCCACAAACAAGATTAACTGTAACAACCAGTGAAACCAAAACAAGCATTCATGTTGATTTGCCAAGTTCTGAAGCAGGAGCATTTGCCCCTGGCACAACCGTTGGTTTAAAAATTGAAACAGATAGTTTATTAACTGATCACCATGGCAAGAACTGATAAAAAAACAATAGGTCCTGGCCAAACAAATAATTTAGGATGGCGAGATTTAATTGAAAACTCTGGCGAATCTCATGTCAATGATTTACCTAAAGGTAAAGTTTTAGCAGTACTAGGACATTTTTCTGACTTACATGTTTGTGATGCAGAATCTCCATCAAGAATTGAATATTTAGATAGATTTTCTGACCCTGATAACAAATGGCGAGATATCGTTGGATACATCGGAACCTATAGAGCTCAAGAAATATTAACAACTCAAGTTGTGGCATCAATGGTTCATGCCATGAACGAATTAAAAACTGGTCCAATAACAAATGCACCAATTGATGGCGTAGTTGTTACCGGGGATATGACTGATAATGCCCAAAAAAATGAAGCCCAGTGGTACATCAGTGCCATGAATGGTGGAAAAGTTGAACCAGTTTCAGGTGATAGAAAAAAATCTGAATGGGTGGGTTCTCATAATGTCGATTACGACATTTGTTACTGGCATCCCGATGGTGCACCTATTGGAAAAGAACTAGATCGCCCAATCGCAAAATTTGGTTTTCCAATCATCAAAGGTCTAGTTGAAAAAGCTCGTAGCGCATTTGTTTCACCAGGTCTAAATGTTCCATGGTTTGCAACTTATGGAAACCATGATCAACTCTTACAGGGAACTGTGGCACCAGATGATGATTTAGATCAATTAACTATTGGAAATCAAAGAATTGTTGGATTGGCAAAAAATTTTGAAACACCTGAAGTAATCATGCCTGCTGTTGCCGAAGTAGGACCAGTTAGTTATCCGCACACAAAAGATTCACCAAGGGTAACTATTACTTCAGATCAGATGAGAGCGTTTAATACCCCCGGCACTTTTGCTGATGCTCATATTGCAGCTGGTGGAAATCCAGCAGGACATGGTTTCACAAAAGAAAACGTTGAAAACAATACTGCTTATTGGTGTAAAGATTTAGAAAACATAAGACTAATTTCAATGGACACAGTTAATCCTCATGGTGGTTGGCAAGGCTCAATTGATGAAAAACAATTGAATTGGATTAGAGAGAAATTAACAGAAGCAAAAGATAAATACTGTGTTTTACTTTCTCATCATCCTTCCCCAACTTTAATAAATGATTTTGCCCCAACTGGTAAACCTAGAAGAGTAATCAAAGATGAATTACTTCAAGAGCTTTACCAACATAAGAACTTGATTGCTTGGATTGCAGGCCATGTGCACAGACACGCTTCAGGTTTACACACCAGGCCAGATGGATCAACATTCTTAGAATTCACAACTGCTTCCCACATTGACTGGCCACAACAATCAAGAGTCATCGAAATTGTAAAAGAAGAAACAGGCATCGCTATTGCTTCAACAGTTATTGATCATGCTGGACATCTTGATTGGCAAGACAAAGAACTGGACTACTTGACCTTGGCAGGAATCTCCAGAGCATTGTCATTGAATGACTGGCAACGAAGAGATGACTTCAACCCGGTACTTGCTCGCCACGGCAGCAAAGAGGACCGAAATGTGGTGTGGAGAGTGACTGACCCCTTCTAGTGAGGTTGGTCTCAAGAAGATAACAATTTGACTCAAACACCCCACGAACTTGACGAAGTGGGTAGGTGGGTGTTACAAGCAGGCACCTTAAAGGTATGCTTTTATTTTGCATCCCAAATCCCAGCCCGCAAGGGCTCGTTTTGTTTTGCGGCCCAAAAGTTTTTAAAGTGCCCTTCCGACGAAAGGACGCCACTTGGCATCTTCAGCCAAAGCTTCAGGAAAAAATGCTCGTTTATCTTTTGCAAAAATTAAAGAACCTTTGGAAGTTCCAAACTTATTAGATTTACAAATTGAATCATTTGATTGGTTAATGGGTAATGAAAAATGGCAAATACGTGTAAAGACTGCACTTGATGCTGGCAGAACAGATGTTCCAACCACATCTGGTTTAACAGAAATATTTGAAGAGATTTCACCAATTGAAGATCTTGCAGGATCAATGTCATTATCTTTTCGTGATCACAGATTTGAACCAGCAAAATACACAGTTGAACAATGTAGAGATAAAGATGTAACTTACGCCCAACCATTATTCGTAACAGCAGAATTTATAAATAACGAAACTGGTGAAATCAAATCCCAAACAGTATTCATGGGTGATTTCCCCATCATGACCAAAAAAGGAACATTTGTAATTAATGGAACAGAAAGAGTTGTGGTTTCACAATTAGTCCGTTCCCCTGGAGTTTATTTTGAGAAATCAATTGATAAAGCAACAGATAAAGATCTTTTCACAGCAAAAGTAATTCCAAGTCGTGGTGCTTGGTTAGAATTTGAAGTTGATAAGAAAGATTTAGTTGGAGTTCGACTTGACCGTAAACGTAAACAATCAGCAACAGTTTTGTTAAAAGCATTAGGTATGACTGCTGAACAAATTGCAACTAAGTTTGCTAAATACCCAGCAATATTAGATACCTTGGCAAAAGATTCAGTTCAAACTCAAGAACAAGCACTTGTTGATATTTATCGCAAGATGAGACCAGGTGAACCACCAACTATTGAAGGTGGCAGAAACCTTATTGATAATTATTATTTTAATTCTAAGAGATATGACTTGGCAAAAGTTGGTCGTTACAAAGTTGGTAGAAAACTTGGTTCACAGTTGCCATTGCAACAAAGCACTTTAACTCTTGATGATATTTGTGACACTGTTGAATACATCGCAGCATTACATGCAGGTATTACCGAATTAACCAAAACTCGTGGCAAAACTGTTGTTGAAATTGATGATATTGATCATTTTGGAAACAGAAGACTTCGCACAGTTGGGGAGTTAATTCAAAACCAAATCCGTACCGGTTTATCTCGTATGGAAAGAGTTGTAAGAGAAAGAATGACAACTCAAGATGTGGAAGCTATTACTCCTCAAACTTTGATCAATATTCGCCCAGTTGTTGCATCCATCAAAGAATTCTTTGGTACCAGCCAATTGTCACAATTCATGGATCAAACAAATCCATTAGCTGGTTTAACT
>JAQCGN010000072.1 GCA_027730605.1 Actinomycetota bacterium | reverse complement strand
GGGAAGTTAACCATTTTTCAAAATAAAAAGATTTTTTCTAATTTAATGTTAGGTGATTGGTTGTATTTCCCAGCAATTCTTTGGAAAACGCAAATAATTAAGCAAATAAAATTCGACGGGAACTTTCACACCGCAATGGATCTAGACATATTCATTCGTTTATTAAAGGAAGACAAAAAAATTGCTTTCATAAAAAATAGGATTTTGGGATATAGAAGACATGATCAAAGTGCATCAAGTTTGTATGCCAAATCAATAGGCAGATTTGAAGAAGAATTTAAGTGCCACAAAAACGCAATTGAGGTAGCAAGGAATAAGAATTGGAAAGCAGGAGTATTCCTTGCTCAAGTAGCACTCACTGTGAGATTGCATGCCATCATGCAATCTTTCTTAATGGTTTTTTCTTCCCCCCGAAGTGCACTAAAGGTCTTAGTAAAGGCAATCTCTCCCATTCGATAACCTAGGTCGTCTGTGTGTTTTATTTTTTGGGCCTATAGCTCAGGTGGTTAGAGCGCATCCCTGATAAGGATGAGGTCGGAGGTTCAAGTCCTCCTAGGCCCACGTTTGAAAAAACAATGAAGTGAGATGATTAAGTCATGGCAAAAACACTAGGTGCGATTCTTCTACTTGGAACCGCTGCTGCAATTGGTGCTGTGGTTTATCGCGCTGTATTAGAACAACGTGCAGAACAAGATCTTTGGACAGATGCAGCATTTGATGCATCAATTGATCTTGGACCTGTTACTAAGTTGGCGTAACAGAAAAAAGAAATATCCCGGGGGCATAGCTCAGTTGGTAGAGCACTGCCTTTGCAAGGCAGGGGTCAGGGGTTCGAGTCCCCTTGCCTCCACCCGGACAAAAGAGGAATCAATGAAATTTCCTTACGTAAGGCGAAAGAAATTTAACGATGTATTTGAAATTGCAGAAAAACGGCTATTTGAAATACAACATTTAATCTTAGAAAAAAAACACTCTGAAAATTTTCTCACCGAAGAAATTATTTCGAATCAAAGGGCAATCGAAAGAATCTTAGAAAATTGCGAACAGTTTACACAAAAAGCTAATATGAAGGTCTTTGAGTCAACTATCAAAGCAGAAGAAATCGCTAAGGTTGGAGAAGTCTTTAATAGGTGGGGTACAGATAAATCTAGTAAGCACCAATATGAGGTAATTTATGCTGAGTTTAAAAAAAACCTACCTGTAAAACCATTTAAATAGGTTGTGGCAGTAATGATCCAAACATTAGGCATGCAATGTCAGCCTCTTATGTTCCACTTTCCTCGTTATTTGCTTTACAAGAAATATTCGAGTCGAACAATATTGAAGGTGCTGACATAGACCGGAGTCTTCAGAATCAATCAAATTTTAAGATTCATCATTTAGATCAGTTTAATACAGAATCATTGCGCGAAGTAGTCTCAAACCTTAAGGTTAGGTACGATCTAATAATTGACGACGGGGTACATGATATCTCTGCCAATTACTTAACCTTAAAACATTTTATTAAACTCCTTAAGCCTGGTGGGAAATATGTGATTGAGGATGTCTCATTAAATTTGATTCAAAGCTGGAGACTATTACTCCGAAATTTAGGAATCTTTGAATTGGAAATATTTTCACCCAAAATTCAACTTGAACACCCAAAATTAAATCAATTGGAATGTGCTATTGTCATATCTAAAGAGAAAGAATGATAATGGCTAAAACATTTGCAACACTAAAAACCAATCTTGGGGATATAAAAATTGAATTATTTCCCAACCATGCTCCAAAAACAGTTAAGAACTTTATTGGACTTTCCGACGGAACCGGTGAATGGACAGATTTAAAAACAGGTAAGAAAGCCGATAAGGCTTTATATAACGGAACGATTTTTCACAGAGTAATTCCTGGTTTCATGATCCAAGGTGGAGATCCTTTGGGCAGTGGAAGAGGCGGTCCAGGTTATCAATTTGAAGACGAATTTCATCCTGAATTAGGTTTTGATAAACCATATTTGTTAGCAATGGCAAATGCAGGACCAGGCACAAATGGTTCACAATTTTTTATCACCGTTGCCGCGACTGCTTGGTTAAACAGTAAACACACAATCTTTGGCGAAGTTGCTGATCAAGAAAGCCGCGACGTTGTTGACAAGATTGCAGCTACACCAACTGGCGCAATGGATAAGCCAACAAAAGATGTTGTTATCAACAGCATTGAAATTTCTTAAGTTAGAAAAATAAGGTTAAAATAAATTGAACCAAGTACCAACTGATCCTGTTTGTATTAACCATTCAGAGCAGATAACTTATGTGCGTTGCTCGCGATGCGAGAAATACATTTGCACAGACTGCATGCGACAAGCATCTATTGGTTACCAATGTCCTAAATGTGCTTCAAACTCAACTCCAGTAATTAGAGGAATTAGCAAAAGTAGATTTATCCCTAGTCCAGAAAACAACCAAGTAACAAAGTTTTTAGGTATTTCACTAATTTCTATTTATGTCGCCCAGATTGTATTTGGCGATATTTTGATATCTAATTTTGCACTTTTTGCACCAAGTATTTCCACTGGTCAATGGTGGAGATTATTAACTGCTGGTTTTCTACACGGATCAATACTGCATCTTTTGTTTAATGTTTACATCTTGTGGGTACTGGGTTCCCAACTTGAAAGCATTCTGGGAAAAACAAAATTTATTATAATTTACTTTGTTAGCTTAATTAGTGGTTCACTTGCTTCATTTTTGTTTTCACCCTTTGGTACCTATTCAATTGGTGCAAGCGGTGCCATATTTGGTTTGATGGGTGCAATGTTGGTAGTGGGAAGAAAAAAGAGATTAGATATTTCTCAAGTTGCAGTATTGGTAGTACTTAACGTTGTGATCGGATTTGTACTTTCAGGAATTGATTGGCGTGCTCACCTAGGTGGCTTAGCTGCAGGGTCTTTAATTGCTTGGGTTTTCCTTAACGCCACTTGGTTGAAAGAAAAAACCCAATAATAATAAAACTAAAACCAATTCCAATATTTGCTGCAGCGCTTAGAGAAGACATTCCAGGGACACTTGATCCTGCTAAATAAAAAGTAATCACATAGAGAAGACCAATAATGAAAAAAGCCGACATAAGTGGCGCCACCCAGCGAGGACTGTCAAAGTTAACCGGTTCTTGGGAAAGCTGTTTTTCGTGTGTTTGGCTTAACTCTGTTTTCTTACGCTTCTTTGAAATTGGCATCTATTTCTCCAAGAAATCTACTTAGGCCTCTAAGGCTACATTGTCTTACTACTAATCTTAATTTGTGCATCGTTTTAGTTCCAAAATCGCAGCAATAGTTGCTTTTGCTGCTGCCGGTTTTCTTCTGGCAGCAAGCACCCTGACAGCTAATGGCAGTGATATCAGGGTTGAGCGTCCTGCTGAATTACGAGACTTAGTAAGAAATGAAGCAACAAAGATTGATCGAATTGAAAACGAACTTGTTGATCTTCAAAATCAAATTCAAGACATAACTAATAGCAGTCAAAGAAATCAAATAGAAACAACCAAACTAAAAATTGAACAGCTTTCTCCAGTTGCAGGATTTACTTCTATGGTTGGCCCAGGGTTAACGGTAATTCTTAATGACGCCCCCCAAGTTGATTTATCAATTCCTGAAAATAAAAGACCAGATGTAAATGATTTATTGATTCACCAAGAAGATGTGCAGTCAGTTGTGAACGCTTTATGGGCCGGTGGTGCTCAAGGAGTTAGCTTGATGGGTAAACGAGTAATTTCAACTTCTGCCGTTAAATGTGTTGGTAACACTTTGTTATTACATGGAAAAGTTTATTCCCCTCCTTTTAAAATTCAAGCTGTTGGAGATGTTACTAAATTAACTTCATTGTTAAGAACTGATCCAAATGTAACGATTTTGCAAGATTACGTTGATTTATACGGTTTAGTTTTTGATGTGCAAAGATCAGCACTAATTGAACTTCCACCCTACGAAGGCTCATTGTTATTGGATAACGTAAAAGTTGTGGGAAGTATTTCATGACAAAGATATTGGTAGTTGATAATTACGATTCTTTTGTTTTCAATATTGTGCAATATTTACAGCAATTGGGTGCCGAAGTTGTTGTTAAAAGAAGCGATGAAGTAAATGCTAATTCAATAAATGAATTTGATGGCGTTTTACTTTCCCCAGGCCCTGGAACACCAGAAGACGCTGGTGCATGCATTGAAATAGTTAATGCCGCAATTGAAAAACAAAAACCACTTCTTGGTGTTTGTTTAGGTCATCAAGCAATTGGTGCAGCACTTGGCGGCAAAGTTTCTAGAGCTCCAGAATTACTTCACGGAAAAACAAGTCAAGTACAACATAAAAATGAAGGTGTATTTAAAGATTTGAAGTCACCATTTAGAGCAACCAGGTATCATTCACTTGCAATCGAAAGCCCAAACTTTCCAAATGATTTAACAATTACTGCCACCACTGAATCAGGTGTGATTATGGGTGTTAAACATAAAACCGCACCAATAGAAGGTGTCCAATTTCATCCCGAAAGTGTTCTCACAGAAGGTGGTCACAGATTATTAGCCAACTGGCTGGAAACCACTGGGGATAAACAAGCAATTTCGGTTTCAGCAACGATACCTAGCGTTAACTAATTAACTCCAAAATTCTCAACAAGTAGGCTCTTTGACTATGAAGGCATTAGTACTTTCCGGTGGCGCAGGGACACGTTTAAGACCCATTACCCACACCTCAGCCAAACAACTTGTACCAGTTGCCAACAAACCAGTTTTGTTTTACGGACTTGAATCC
>JAQCGN010000012.1 GCA_027730605.1 Actinomycetota bacterium | reverse complement strand
TTTATTGTGGTTTAACTAGAGGAAACAAAACTGTTTCTCTGATACCTCGACCAGTTAGCATCATTAAAACTCGATCGATTCCCATTCCTTGACCACCAGCAGGTGGCATGCCATATTCAAGTGCTCTCAAGAAATCCTCATCTATTTGCATTGCTTCCACATCGCCACCTGCAGCTAATTTTGCTTGTTCAGTTAATCTCTTTCTTTGTTCAATGGGGTCATTTAATTCGGTGTATGCGGTTCCAATTTCTGCCCCAAATGCAACTAAATCCCAACGTTCGGCAACACGATTATCTTGTCTATGTTGTCTTGTTAATGGGGCCACATCGGTTGGGAAGTCTGTATAGAAAGTTGGCAGCACTGTTTTATCTTCTAATAAATGTTCATAAAGTTCTAACACAACTTGACCTCTGGTCCACTTTGGGTCATGTGAAATTTTTAGTTTGTCACACAGTTTTCTTAATGTTTTTTCATCAGTATCAGCTGAAATTGATTCACCACTTGCTTTTGTTAGCCCGTCATAAACTTTTACTACCGGCCACTGTCCACTGATGTCGTGTTCTGTGTGGTTTCCTTCATCATCCCAATGTCGAGCAATTTCCTTTCCATAAACTGTTTTAGCTGCTTCTTGGATAATATTTTGGGTTAGCTCGCGCATGACGTCATAATCTCCATAAGCCTGATACATCTCAAGCATTGTGAATTCTGGATTATGAGATGAGTCTGCACCTTCATTTCTGAAATTTCGATTTATTTCAAATACTTTATCTACTCCGCCTACTAACAATCTTTTTAAATAAAGCTCAGGTGCAATTCTTAAAAATAATTCCATATCGTAAGCATTTATATGAGTTTTAAATGGCCGGGCATTTGCTCCTCCATGAAGAACTTGCAGCATCGGGGTTTCTACTTCAACAAATCCTCGATCGGTTAAAGATTTTCTAATACTTGAAACTACTTTTGACCTCACATGAAGCATCTCTCTTGCTTCTGGTCTAACAATTAAATCCACATAACGCATTCTCACTCTTTGTTCTGGATCATTTAATCCATGATGTTTATCTGGTAGAGGTTTTAAAGATTTTCCGGTAATTAACCATTTATTTGCTTTGACCGATAATTCACCACGTTTAGTAGTGACAACTTCACCTGTTAATCCAACATGATCACCTAAATCAACATTTTCTTTCCATAATTCAATTGACTCTTCCCCCACGGCATCTGCTGCGATCATTACTTGAAGATCACCTGATCCATCACGAAGGGTGGCAAAAATTAATTTTCCCGCAATACGATTTAGCATTACTCGTCCAGCTATGGAAACTATTTTTCCAGTCTTTGCTTCAGGTGCTAAATCTTCATTTTCATCTCTAACTTGCAAAAGAGTGTGATCTGGTTTGAAACCAACTGGGAATGGATCAATTCCTTGGGATTGAATGCGCGCTAGTTTTTCCCTGCGGATTTGTTCTTGCTCGTTCAAATCCTCAGTTGATTCATTGCTCATAGTAATAAAGACTACTTGTTCTTTTCGAAAACTAACCGTAAGCCTTCCAAGGTCAAGTCTGGTTCGTGATGCGTAATTGTGCTGGATTCTTCAACAACTAAAGGTGCAAGACCTCCTGTTGCAACAACTGCTTTTAATGGACCAATTTCAGCAATAATTCTTTGTAATATGCCATCTACTTGACCGGTGAATCCATAGAGAGCTCCAGATTGCAAAGCCTCAACTGTGTTTTTTCCAACTACACTTCTGGGTTTAATGAATTCAACTTTTCTCAATTGTGCTGCTTTATTTGCCAAAGCTTCTAATGAGATTTCAATACCTGGTGCAAGTGCCCCACCCAGAAATTCTCCTTTTTCACTAATCACATCAAAGTTTGTGGAAGTTCCAAAATCAACAACCACCGATGGTCCCCCGTGTCTTTCAAACACTGCTAACGAATTTGCAATTCGATCAGCACCTACTTCTTTTGGATTATCAGTAATTATTGGTACACCAGTTTTTGTTCCTGGCTCGATTATCACAGTTTTTGTGGTTGGGAAATATCTTTCTAGCATCCACCGCATTTCTCTTAGAACAGCTGGAACTGTGGAGCAAAGTGAAATCCCGGTAACTTTTGGTTGATCTTTTAATAGGCCATTGAAGGTTAAAATCAATTCATCAGCAGTTGAACTGGCATCAGTTTTTGTTCGCCAGTGCTGTATTAATTTATCTTTGTCATAAAGACCAAGAACAGTATTAGTATTACCAACATCAATTGCTAACAACATTTAAATCTCATCTCCAGCAACTCCAAATTAGTTCACTTTTTTAGCGAACAGTTCTCAGGTCACCACCTATATCCAACACTGGAGCTGAATGGGTTAACGCACCCACGGCTAGATAGTCCACACCAGTTTCTGCAATTTTGTGCGCATTTTCTAAAGTTATGCCACCACTTGCTTCCAAGAGGGCTCTTTTATTTACTAGAGAAACTGCCTTTTTTAAATCTTCAATGTTGAAATTGTCTAACAGAATTAAATTGGCATTAGCATCTAATGCTTCGGTTAGCTGATTCAGATTATCTACTTCTATTTCATATCCTAGTTCAGGAAATTTATCTTGAACTTTTTCAACAGCATTTTTAATTGAACCTGATGCCACAATGTGGTTATCTTTTATGAGTGCTTGATCATTAAGATTCATTCGGTGATTAGTGCCACCACCAGCTCTAACTGCATACTTTTCTAATAATCGCAATCCTGGAGTTGTTTTCCTGGTGTCTCGAATTTTTGCATTTGTTCCAGAAATTTCTTTTATCCATTCATTGGTAAGAGTTGCAATTCCACTTAAATGCCCCAGAAAGTTTAAAGCGGTTCTCTCTGCTGTCAATAAATCAGTTGTTGGACCCGTCACCGATAATAAACAAGTATTTTCTTTAACTGCAGTTCCATCTTTTACACATTGTTCAACTTCTAATTTCTTTTCACTAATTGATAGAAAAACTAAAGCTGCGATATCAATGCCAGCGATTACTCCTGGTTTTCTGGTAATTAGATCTATTTGTGAAATTTGGGTTTCAGGAATAGTCGCCAAAGACGTAACATCTGTTCCACCCATTAAATCTTCTGAAATAGCTAAATCCACTAGAGCTTGCACCAATTCTGGTTCAAGTCCACTTTTTCTTAAGTTTTCATAAACTTCAGATTTGGCTGTCATTGATTCCTATTTCTTCTCTAAAGTTTTCTCTGAAAGTTCTAATTTACCTTCAACTAGTTTTCCATGAATCCTTTTGAGCCATTTTTCATCATCTCTTTTAGGAAAATCTGACCTCCAATGAGATCCTCTGCTTTCTTGTCTTCGAAGTGCCGCATTGGTGAGAAAACTTGAGACTGTCAACAAATTTGTTGCTTCCCAACTTTGAGTTGATGGGGAATTTGTTGTCTTCAAGGCTAGTTCTGTCAATTTAGTAATTGTTTGATTTAATCCTGCAGCATTTCTAACTGCTCCGGCACCCTTAGTTGTGGTTTCGGTTATTTCTTTTCTAATTCTTCCATCAATCAAATTAGGTGGAGTTTTTTCTGTTTCTGGTTCACTTTGTGGTGGTAAACCATCAAGATGTTTACTTAACTTTTCTGCTACTACCAAACCTTCAAGTAAACTATTTGATGCTAAACGATTTGCCCCATGAACTCCTGTACTTGCACATTCTCCAATTGCAAAAAGTCCTGGAAGATCTGTTTTCCCACTCATATCAGAGATAACTCCTCCTGATGCATAATGTGCAGCAGGAACAACTGGAATCATTTCAGTTAAGGGATCAATTCCAATTTTTCTGCAGCTTGATAAAATATTTGGAAATCTTTGTAACCAGATATTTTCTCCAAGTTTAGTTCCATCTAAGTAAACATAAGGTTTTCCACTTTTAATAATTTCTTCATGAACCGCGTGTGCCACAACATCTCTAGGTGCTAAATCTTTCATTGGATGAATATTTTTCATTAATTCTTCACCGTTGGTGGTTCTTAAGATTGCACCTTCTCCACGCACTGCTTCACTAATTAGTGGTTGAGATCCACGAGAATTTGCACCCACCCATAAAACTGTGGGATGAAATTGCACAAACTCTAAATCTGTAATGGTTGCACCTGCTCTAAGGGCCAATGCAACACCATCTCCTGTTGCAACTAATGGGTTTGTTGTTTGTTCAAATACTGCACCTAATCCTCCTGTTGCCAAAACAACAGCCCTTCCCAATGCTGCTCCAACGCCATCAATTTTTCCTTTGCCCATGACATGCAAAGTCACACCGCAAATTCTTTTATTTTTATCTTTTAATAAATCAAGGACTAATGCGTGCTCAAAAATTCTTACCTTAGGATCGGCTATAACTTTTGCAACTAGTGCCCGAGAAATTTCAGCTCCAGTTGCATCTCCACCGGCATGAGCAATTCGATCTTGTCTGTGTCCACCCTCGCGAGTTAATGCCACATTTCCAGCAGAATCTAAATCAAAAGTTGCCCCTAAATCTATTAATCTTCTAACAGCTTCAGGTCCTTCTTGAACTAACACTTTGACTGACGCTTGATCACATAAACCAGCACCTGCTTCTAAGGTGTCTTGAAAATGCTGATCTGGTGAATCCCCTGGTCCAAGTGCAGCAGCAATTCCACCTTGAGCCCAAGATGTGGAGCCTGTTGATAAAACATCCTTAGTTAAAAGTAAAACTGATAAATTTTTTCTTCTTGCAGATAATGCTGCAGTAAGCCCTGCAATACCAGATCCAATAACAATTACATCAGCATTTATAGTCCAACCAGGCTCTGGTGAATTCAGTTTTTGAATTAATTGCATTTGAGTCATGAATTTTCTTTCAGTAGAATTGGCATATTATCAATTAGTCTTATATCCCCTAGTTTTACTGCAATCAGAATTCTTCCTACCACTCCTGGAGTTATTGGAGTTAAGTCATTACTCAATAGTTCAATGTATTCTAATGAGATTAAGTCTGATTGAGAGATTGTTTGGATAACTTGTTCTTTAATATCTCTGACTGAAAAACCTTTACTAGCTAATAAAACTGCTGCCTTTAAAGCATCAGGAATCAAATGAGCAACGTTTCTTTGGTCTGAAGATAAGTAAATATTTCTACTTGAAAGAGCTAAACCATCAGAATCTCTTTTTGTTGGTATAGCCAATATCCCAATCTTGGGATCTCTTTTATTTGCCATGTTAGTAATAAAAATAAGTTGCTGAAAATCTTTTTCTCCAAACACAGCAACATTTGGTTGAACAATGTCAAATAAGCGAGTCACAACTTCTATGACTGCTGCAAAATGACCTGGACGAGATTTACCTTCTAGTATTTCAAATCTTGGGTCAGTTTCTATATCTAAGGGCCACTGACCTGGATATACATCCTCCACACTTGGCGCCCATAAAATATGAGCACCAGAACTGCGCGCAACTTTCAAATCATGTTCTAAATCTCTAGGATATTTTTTGAAATCTTCACTTTGCCCAAATTGTTTAGGATTAACAAAATCACTTACTACTACACAACCGTCTCTGCCCACAAAATTTTTGGCAGCTTTAATAAGTGCTGCATGACCTTCATGAAGTGCTCCCATTGTGGGAACTAAACAAATATTGCTAGCTAGACCATTGATGGCCAATCTCAATTCAGCATTGCCATGAACAAGTTGGGTCATGTCCAAACTCTATTCTTTAGGCAAAAGATGCGTTATCACCTGGTTTATCATCTGAATCTTTTATTCTGCAAATCTTTTCTAACCACAATGAAAACACAAGTAAAACTCCACTAAGAGCCATGATTGCCAAGGACAGTGTCAACCTTGATCTGACTGGACTTAGTTCAAAACTGGGTAAGAAATAAATAATCAGTCCCAAATAAAAACCCAAAATAATTGCAGCTGCTCTACTTCCAGCAAATGCTAAAGCAACAGTTCTTGCGGCAACTAAAGGGTGGGGTGGGGATTTTCTTTTCAAAACATCCTGTTTCTTATCTCTTGCTTCACGCAGTCTTGACTTAAAAATTATAATCCAATAAAAAAGTGCAAAGTTTAAAATAATTAAGGCAATTATGGTATTAGAACTTACCGGAATATAGGTTGAAGTTAAATTCTTATAAATACTGGGAATAAAATAACCAAAAATTGTTGCAGGAAAAACAAAGCTCAAAATGTTCTTTAGTGTCGTTGGTTTCAATTTGTCACCAAACTAGATGGAAAAATTAGTAAGTCATCACAGTTCAAAGTTTTTAATAAATCCACAATTTTTGTATTCTTTAGTGTTGCATCTGGGTCTATGTCTGACCAAGGTTTTAAGACAAAGCATCTTTCAATTGCTCTTGGGTGGGGAATTATTAATTTTTCTGAGTCTATTGTTTCATCGTTGAACCATATTAGATCTAAATCAATTGTCCTTGGTCCCCAAATAACTTCACGTTGTCTTCCTAGGTTTAATTCAATTAGTAACATTTTCAGTAACAATTCTTGTGCTGTTAATTCAGTTTCAAGTGATAAAACAGCATTCAAATACTTACCTTGCTCAGGTCCACCAACCGGAACAGTCTCATAAACATTAGAAATCTTTTGAATCTTTGTTTGGCTAATTTGATTTAATTCATTAACGGCGGCTTGTAAGTATTCAAATCTATCGCCCAGATTAGAACCCAGAGCGACTATTGCTTTCATTTCTTTCTTTCCACACTAACGCTGATGTCACTAAATTTCATATCTACTGGGGCATGTGGTTTATGCAATACAACTTTTACCGAATCAATTTTAAAACTTTTAAGTAAGGATTCTGCAATATCATCAGCTAGTTTCTCAATCAAATTTTGTGGTGTTCCTTCAATTAAACTTTTAACTAATTGTGCTACTAAACCATAATCAATTGTAAATTTAATATCATTAGTTTTAATGGCCTTATCAGTTTTGTAAGTAAATTCGATATCGGCGATGAAATCTTGCCCATTTTTTCTTTCGTGATCTAAGACTCCATGAAAACCAAATGCTTTAATCCCGGTGATACTAATTTTGTCTTTGGCCATCAAATTTCCTCAATTTGATTTGTAACTTTAACCGCTGCCGCACTTCCTGCTACATCGTGTACCCGCACTGCCCATGCGCCATTTAGAGCAACGAATGCACTAATCACAGAAGTTGCTAAATCTCTGTCCTTGGGATCTGTACTTTTTGAAGGGTATGCAAAATCTGCCAAAAATCTTTTTCTTGATGCGCCTACATATATTGGTAATTCTAATTCATGTAATTGGTTGAAGTCTTTTAAAATTTGCCAATTATGTTCAGGGTTTTTTGCAAAGCCAAGTCCTGGATCAACAACTATTTTATCTTTATCCATTCCACTACTTATGGCTTTTTTTACTTGGTTTGATAATTCATTAATTACCTCTGTTGCAACATTGTTATACCTTGCTAATTCATCCATCACAGTTGAATGACCACGCCAATGCATTAAAACATATGGAATATCCAGTTTTGCAACGGTTTGATGCATTTTCTCATCAGCTAAACCACCACTTACATCATTAACCATTTTAGCTCCAGCATTTTTAGCAACAATTGCAGTTTGGCTTCTCATAGTGTCAATACTGGTAATAATTCCTAAATTCGTTAACTCTTCAATTACAGGTATTACTCTTTTTTGTTCTTCAAGAGTGTCAATTCTTTGGGCACCTGGTCTTGTTGATTCCCCACCCACATCAATTAGATCTGCACCTTTTGAAATTAATTCTTTTGCATGTTTGATGGCAGAATTTGTATCTGAAAATAATCCACCGTCAGAAAATGAATCAGGAGTTACGTTTAAAACCCCAACAACTAAGCATCTTTTTAAATTTGCCAGTTCGAGTGGAAGTCCTGCAGGTTGGCGGCGCAAGCCTTGAATCATGAGTTATGAGAAATAAGTGTTAATGCTTCATGTCTAAGCGCAGGATCTTCAAGATTTCCTCTCACTACTGAAGTAATAGTTTTTGCCCCAGGTTTACTTACCCCACGCATAGTCATACAAAAATGTTCACATTCAATAACCACAATGACACCTTGTGGTTTAAGAATTCTCATTAAGGCATCTGCTACTTGTGAGGTTAGTCTTTCTTGAACTTGTGGTCTTTTAGCGTAAACATCAATCAATCTTGCTAATTTAGATAATCCAGTAATTTGACCACTGTTGTTAGGAATGTAGCCAACACTTGCTTTGCCCACAAAAGGCAATAAATGGTGTTCACAAACAGAAAAAATATCTATATTTTTAACAATTACTAATTCGTTATGATTTAAATCAAAAGTGGTGGCTAAAACTTCATCTGGTCTTTCATAGAGTCCTGCAAACATTTCTTGGTATGCTCTGGCAACTCGTGCTGGAGTGTCTTGTAATCCATCTCTGTCAGGATCTTCACCTATTGCGATTAAAATATCTTTAATTGCATTTTCTATTTTTGCTTGATCAAATGGTTGTCGTTGTGAAGGATCAATATCTGCTAGTGGATCAGCATTTGGACTGATGCGAGTTTTTTCATTCATAAATGATTACTTGTTTTTAGATTTTTCAACTTCGCTGGCAACTGAACTACCTGCTTTGGTTGATTGTGATGGATGCTCCAACGAAGCTTTGGTGTCCTCTGGTTTTACTAATCTGATGGGAGCTTTGACAGGACCTTTTTTAGAAGGTTTTCTTTTATTTGAACCAGTCCAGGCAGGTCTATTAGGGCGTCGTTTTAATTTCTTAAATATTTCAGCAACTTCTTCTTTATCAAGTGTTTCTTTTTCAAGAAGTTCCACCACAAGTTTATCCAATGTTGGTCTATTTAGATCAAGAATTGCATAGGCTTCATGATGGGCATTATCAATTAATTTTCTTACCTCTTCATCAATTGCTGCTGCAACTTCTTCTGAGTAGTCTCTTTGATGATTTAAATCTCTACCTAAGAAAACATCTCGTCCTTCAGTACCGTATTTGATTGCTCCTAATCGTTCAGTCATTCCATATTGGGTGACCATTGCTTTTGCTACCCCAGTTGCTTTTTCAATGTCATTAGATGCACCAGTTGTTGGGTCATGAAAAACCATTTCTTCTGCAGCTCTTCCACCAAGCATGTATGCAAGTTGATCTAGCATTTGATTTCTGGTTGTGGAATATGTGTCTTGTTCAGGTAAAACCATGGTGTAACCAAGTGCTCTTCCTCTTGGCAAAATAGTTATTTTGTGCACAGGATCAGTATTTGGTAGTGCCGCTGCAACTAATGCATGTCCGCCTTCGTGATAAGCGGTAATTAATCTTTCTTTGTCATTCATTAATCTGGTGCGTTTTTGTGGTCCAGCAATAACACGATCAATTGCTTCATCAACAATTAATGAATCAATAAACTTTTTACCAGTTCTAGCGGTTAATAGAGCTGCTTCATTAAGCACATTTGCTAAATCAGCTCCTGTAAAACCTGGGGTTCGTTTCGCAAAATCAAACAAACTCACATCATCTGCAATTGGTTTTCCTTTTGCATGAACTTGCAAAATCTTTTCACGACCTTTTAAGTCTGGTCTTTCTACAGCGATTTGTCGATCAAATCTTCCTGGACGAAGTAAAGCCGGATCTAACACATCTGGTCTATTTGTTGCGGCAATTAAAATAACTCCAACATTTACATCAAAGCCATCCATCTCGACAAGTAATTGATTTAAAGTTTGCTCACGTTCATCATGTCCGCCACCTAAACCTGCACCACGTTGTCTACCCACAGCATCAATTTCGTCAACAAAAATTATTGCAGGAGCTGCTGCTTTTGCTTGTTCAAATAAATCTCGAACTCTGCTTGCTCCCACACCAACAAACATTTCCACAAAATCAGAACCAGAAATTGAAAAGAATGGAACACCTGCCTCACCAGCTACTGCTCTTGCTAAAAGAGTTTTTCCTGTTCCTGGAGGACCATAAAGTAAAACACCTTTAGGAATTTTGGCACCTACGGCTTGAAATTTTGCTGGTTCAGCTAAAAACTCTTTGATTTCTTCTAACTCTTCTACGGCTTCATCTGCTCCAGCAACATCAGAGAATGTAGTTTTTGGCATGTCTTTGTTAATGGAACGAGCTTTTGCTTTACCGAAATTTAGAACTCTGTTTCCACCTTGCATCTGTCCCATAAAGAAAAACAACAAGAAGATTATTAGTGCAATAGGTAAAAGAGTAAATAAAAGATTTACAAGAAAATTCTCTTTAGGAACAACTGTGTCATAACCATCTTGGGTAAGACTGCCACGTTCAACCTTTGCTTGTAGTAATTCTTGTAGTTGTACACCTTGACCGGTTATGAAATCTGCTTTTGCTCTTTTGTCATCTTTAAAAACTATTTCAATTCTTTGATCTCTATCAATTAGTTTTACACTTTTAACTTGATCTTTTTGAATAGCTAAAACCGCTTGAGAAGTTGTAATTGTTTCAGGTGCAGTTGAGGAAGATAAGATGTTACTTCCTAATAAGACCAAGGTGATGGCAACAATGATCCAAAAAAATGGGCCACGGAAAAACTTCTGTGCTTTCATCAAATTATGGGTTCCTTAAAACCCTATCCTCCGATACACGTGGGTGATTGGCAAATTTGCCCTCACCAATGATGTTACGCGTTAGGACTTTTGGGTGTAGACATCTGGGTGCAAGACAGCGATTGAACGCAAGTTTCTATACTTCTGTGCGTAATCCAAGCCATAACCAATCACGAATTCATTTGGGATGTCAAAGCCCACATATTTTGCTTCAACTTCGATTTTTCTGGCATCAGGTTTTTGTAGCAAAGTAAAAATCTCAACAGAAGCAGGACCTCTGCTTGTCAAATTACTTTTTAGCCATGAAAGAGTTAATCCGGAATCTAAAATATCTTCCACAATTAATACATGCCTATTTTTAATATCTGTGTATAGATCTTTCAAGATTCTAATCACACCTGTTGAAGTTGTTCCTTGGCCATAGGTTGAAATTGCAATCCAATCAATTTCAAGTGGACTAGATATTCGTCTACTTAAATCCGCCATGCACATTACAGCTCCACCGAGAACTCCAATAAGTAATAATTCTTTACCTTCATAATCTTTATCTATCTGTTTAGCAATCTCATCAAGTTTATTTTCAATTTGTTCTTCAGTTAATACTTCTCTAACTATTTCATTGGGAATATCTTGTATTTTCATTATTTCCTTTGGAGTTTTAGTGCTTGGATGATATGAATCTTAATGAGCCATCGACTCTGGTTGCTTGAATGAAACCTGGTAAATCAACATTTCCTTGCCCATGCCAATTCTTAACAAGAGCATCAATAGCCTCAATATGTTCAAAAGAAAATGGTCCCGGATGAACTCCTGAGGCCACAGCGCAAATTTTTAAAACTCTGGTTCTAATTGCTTCGGGAAGATTTTCTAATTCTTTGACCTTGAGTCCATTTTTCTTCACATCATCTTGTGCATCAACAAATTGTTGTGCCAAATCATCTAATGCTTGATTATCAAGTCTTAATAATTGGGAAGTTTTATCCAGGGAGCTAATAGCACCTTCTCCTAAAACTTCAATGAGTTTAGGCATTAATTCTTGTCTTACTTTTACCCTTAAATACTGGTTATCAAAATTAGCTGGATCTTGCCAAGCCTTCATCCCGATTAAATCAAGTGAATCATGAACTATTTTTTTTCTTAAATGCAAAAATGGTCTTAGGTATTTACCTGAAATAGCGCTCATTCCAGATAATGATTTAGCACCACTTCCTCTAGTTAGTCGCATCAAAACAGTTTCTGCTTGGTCATCTTGAGTGTGTGCTAACAAAATTACTTTGGCATTAGTTTCATGTAAAACATTTTCAAAAGCTTCATATCTAGCAATTCGAGCTGCAGCTTCTAAGCCTTCATTAGTTTGATTAACTTCTACTTTTTTAATAATTACTTTCTCGATACCTAATTCTTCACATTGTTTTTCAGCATTTTGTGCTACATCGTTTGATTCAGAAATTAATTGATGGTCAACAATGACTGCTCCAGTTTTAAGTTCTAACCTTTTTCCCACAACCGAAGTCGTCCAAACAAGAGCAAGAGAGTCAGCACCACCAGAACATCCCACTAATACAAGATCTCCTGGATCAAGATCTTTTAAAAGATTTTGAACTGCGTTTTGTAATTCAATAGGTGGATTAATCATGAAATTGCTGCACAATTACATTTTGCTAATTCGTTTAACAAATCATCAATTACTTCACGCACAGCTCTTGGTTGTTCGACTCTATTGACTAAAATCGCAAAAGAAATAAATACATTATCTTTTGTTGTTACTGTTCCAGCTAAAGTTATAACTCGATTTAATGAGCCAGTTTTTGCTCGCACCACACCTCGACCCGGTGAGCCTGCTTCGTCAAATCTTTTTTTCATTGTCCCTAAACCATTTCCTGTGGCAAGTCCTGTAAAAAGCGGCCAAGGATCTGTTGGAATTTGAGTGCTGGGTGAAATCATAAACTTCGAAGTATCGCCTTTATTTTGCTTTAAAATTTCTGGATTATTGATTGACTTATAAATTAATTGACTTAAGTCTGTTGCTGAAATTTTGTTTGATCTACTCAAACCACTTGCATCAGAAATAGTGTTATCCACACTAGAAATTCCCATTAATTCAACATCTTTTAAGAGTAATTCGGTTGCCGCATCTGTACTTGGATCATTTTCAGAAACAAGGGATGCAACTCTAGCAATGATTTCTGCATCTTGATTGTTTGAAGTCATTAAGAAATCTTCAATTAGTTGAGCCACAGATTTTGAATATTTAGTAGCTACTTCAAAAGCATCTTTAGGGGTATTTTTTCTATTAACTACCCCGTTAACCTTAATGTCATTTTTTAATAAATAGAGAGCAAAAGTTTGTCCAGTTGTAATACTTGGATCTACTGGTGCTTGTCTGGGTGCTATTGGATTATCCAGGTTGAGGGAGGAAATTAAATGAATTTCACTGCTTTGAAAATAACTATCTAACCAGTCAACAGGTCTTTGAAGCTTTCCTAATAATGAATCATCCACAAAAACATTTACTTCAAAGACATTAAATTGCTTTAATTTCTTGGCAGTCTCTTCTGCCAAATCTGCTAAATTTGCTAGATTGGGATTACTATCTGTTCCTAATTGAGGATCTCCCGCACCAACTAAATAGACATTGTTATCAAGGTATTTAACTCTTGTGACAAATTTAGCATCGGGATCAAGTGTGATTGCAGCACTAGCGCCTGTATAAAGTTTTGTTAAAGAAGCTGGAAGCATTGAATTATCTGCATTGCTCTCAAAAATTATCGATCCATCACTAATATCTCTAAATGAAACCCCGTAACCTGATGCAAATAATGAATTACTTAATTCTCTAGTGAGCAGATTCTCAATTTTGGTTTTATCCCCTGCAACACTTTTCACAGGTACTAACACAATGCTAGATAACTCATTATTTTCAACTGCTGTGCTGGAATTCTGAATTAGGGCTGCAAACATGACAAGAGAAAGAATTAATGCAATCTTCTTTTTTCTCATAAATC
Organism: Actinomycetota bacterium; assembly: GCA_027730605.1. Taxonomy (GTDB): domain Bacteria; phylum Actinomycetota; class Actinomycetes; order S36-B12; family UBA5976; genus ATZT02. The sequence goes on along the minus strand of JAQCGN010000012.1, from coordinate 14,170 downwards.
AATAATAAGTCACACACCGTGGCAAAGATTTTGTATGAGCAGAAACACTCAATTGTTGGGGGCAAGATTAGATTTCTGAGCCTTGCTATCAAGTATGACTGTATATATAGCAAGATATGCCACATGAGTGAATATTCTATGAGTAAGGACTCATCAAATACATATTTAGATCATAAAGAAGTAGTACCCATACTCATTGGATTAATGTTAGGTCTTTTTTTAGCTGCACTTGACCAAACAATTGTGGCAACTGCAATTAGAACTATTGGGGATGATTTAAAGGGATTATCAATTCAAGCTTGGGCAACAACGGCATATTTAATAACCTCCACCATCACGACTCCTTTATATGGAAAATTAAGTGACATATTTGGACGTAAACCTCTATTCATTTGGGCTATTTCAATTTTTATTGTTGGTTCAGCATTAAGCGCATTTGCTGTTTCGATGTATCAATTAGCAGTATTTAGAGCTATCCAAGGTTTAGGTGCTGGTGGATTATTCACACTGGCATTAGCAATTATTGGAGATATTGTTCCACCAAGACAAAGACCAAAATATCAAGGTTATTTCATTGCAGTCTTTGGTTCATCAAGTGTGCTTGGACCGATTGTTGGTGGATTCTTAGCAGGACAAGAATCAATCCTTGGATTAACGGGTTGGCGCTGGGTATTTTTTGTTAACGTTCCAGTTGGATTAATAGCATTAGTAGTTGTAGGAAAAACTCTTCATATTCCAAATTTTCAAAGAGTTAATCATGCAATTGATTGGTGGGGAGCACTTTCTTTAACAACAGGATTAGTTCCGCTTCTAATAGTTGCCCAAGAAGGAAGAAATTGGGGTTGGACTAGTTCAAACTCAATTATTTGTTATGTCATAGGTATAATCAGTCTACTTTTATTTGTTTATTTTGAAAATAGAATGCATGATGAAGCATTACTTCCACTTCGTTTATTTAAAGATAAAACTTTCTCACTAATCGCAGTAGTTGGGGTAATTACTGGGGCTGGAATGTTTGGTGGATTAGCTATTTTGCCGCTCTATTTGCAAATTGTGGGTGGTGCTTCTCCAACTAGAGCCGGACTTGAATTACTGCCCTTAACCATAGGGATCATGACGGGATCTATTTTTTCTGGTCGAACTATTTCTAAACTTGGTAAGTACAAAATGTTGCCAGTTGCTGGAACAATTATTTTAACAATTTCGTTGTTACTAATGACTTCATTTAGAGCTGATACGTCTTATTGGTGGATTGCTATTTTGTCTTACGCCTTTGGAGTTGGACTTGGAGGAGTATTACAGCCCACAGTTATAGCTGTTCAAAATGCTGTTGAAGTTAGAGACTTAGGAGTTGCCACTTCATCGGTGACATTGTTTAGACAACTTGGTGCAACTATTGGAACAGCAGCATTTATTTCTATTTTGTTTGGCAGCGTTGGAAATGAAACCCAGGATGCTTTTTCTGCGGCAACCAGTCAACCTGAATACATAAAAGCTCTGTCAGATCCTGCTAATGCTCAAACAGTTTCGTTATTAAATACCGCACAAAATTCACCAAATGGTTTCGACGACACATCCTGGCTTACCACTGCTAATCAAACTTTAATCCGTCCAATCTTAGAGGGATTTGCTAATTCCATGTCACTTGTTTTCTTGATTGGTGGAATTGTTGTGGCATTCTCAATAATATTTGCAGTGTTATTGCCCGACAACAAACTCAAAGAGCGAGGACAAAGTGCAGCACCTGCTGCAGATTAATTAAATGGAATATTTAATTCAAGGTTTACTACTTGGTTTAGGTGTTGGGTTAGCACCTGGGCCTTTACTGGCTTTAGTTATTTCAGCCTCGCTAAGAGGTGGGGTCTCCCACGGTTTAAGAGTTGCCCTATCTCCTCTTATTACTGATTTGCCAATAATTGTGGTTTCGCTGTTTGTATTACAACAAGTAAATGATTCTGCTATTGATTTCTTAAGTATTGTTGGTGCATTAGTTTTGGTTTATTTTGCTTATGAGTCTTGGATTGCTGGTAAGACGGACCCACAAAAAAATATAAATATAGATATTTCAATGGGCTCGACAAAAACAACTTTGTTTAAAGCAATCTTAACTAATTTTGTTAATCCTTCCGCCTGGTTATTCTGGATGACAGCTGGAGGAACTTTGTTGACTGCTGGTTGGAATAAGGGATTTTGGGATGCTTTGGGATTCTTATTTGGTTTTTATTTATTACTAGTAGGCAGTAAAGCAGCCCTCGCTTTTGGTTTAGGAACATCGCGAAATAAAATGCCAATGTGGGTTTACCAACTGCTGGTAAGAATTGCAGCAGTTTTGCTTTTAGTTCTGGGAATTCAATTAATTCGATCAGGAATTAATTACTTTTAATTTAACGAGGACGACGACGTCTTTCATGTGGACGTGGTCTTGATCTTCTTTTTCTTGGTCCACCTTTTTGATTATCGTGACGCTCTTTTGTAGCCGGTGCAATCCATGGCACTCCACTTGGTTGACGTGCACCTGTTACTTCAGTTAATTCTCTTGCTAAAGGTTTAACTCTAGTAATTTTTGGCTTAACTCCCGCTTTATCTGTTAAACCGCGAACAGTATTTTGTTGACGAGTTGTAGTAAGTGTTACCACAACACCTGATTCACCTGCTCTTGCAGTTCTTCCAGCACGATGTAAATAATCTTTAGGATCTTGGGGCGGATCAACATGAACTACTAATGAAACATCATCAACGTGAATTCCTCGAGCTGCCACATCTGTTGCAACTAAAGCTGGTGTTAAACCAGATTTAAATGCAGCTAAAGTTCTTGTTCTGACTGATTGTGATTTACCACCATGAAGTGCTCCAACTGGAACACCTGCATGAGCAAGTTTTTGCGCTAATTTATCTGCACCATGTTGAGTGCGCACAAACAAAATAGTTTTACCCTCTCGTGCCGCAATTTGTGCGGTGATAATTTCTTTATCATTGGGATGAATAACTAAAACATGATGTTCCATCGTAGAAACTGATGCTTTGTCTGTATTAACAGAATGTGTAACAGGATTATTTAAATATCTCTTAACTAATCCATCAACACCTCTATCAAGTGTTGCGGAGAAAAGTAAGCGTTGGCCCTTTGGTTTGCAGGCATTTAGAATTTCTTTCATCGCAGGTAAAAATCCCATGTCAGCCATCTGATCTGCTTCATCAAGCACAACTATTTCAGTTTCAGAAAGTGAAACATGTTTTTGTTCCATTAAATCTATTAAGCGACCAGGTGTTGCTACCAAAATAGGCACACCTTGTCTTAAAGCTTGTATTTGATTGCCATAAGGCATTCCACCAGCAATCAATCGAGAATTTAATTGCACAGCTTGAGCAAGTGGTGCAATAACATCATTGATTTGCATTGCTAATTCACGAGTGGGAGACAAAATAATGGCCAAAGGATGATGTGCTTTTGCTTTTCTGTTTGCAAGTTTTGTTAGCACTGCCAAACCAAATGCAAGAGTTTTTCCAGAACCAGTTTGTCCACGACCTAAAACATCTTTGCCGCTTATGGCATCAGGCAATGTGGCTACTTGGATTGGAAAAGGATCATTAATACCAGATTTGGCTAATGTTTTAACTATGGAAGGATTTACACCTAAATCAAAAAACGACATGAAGTTAACTACTTTCGAGACGACTAGCGCGTCTCGAAAAGATCCTGATTCGATCTAGTTACTGCCAAGACTCGCAAGTAAATGCTTATTAAGCATTTTGGCGGGAAAAACGATGAAACTTTTGTTTCAACATCTTTATTGTATTGCATGATTCAAACTTTGATCACACTGGCACCAAATAGAAAAGATTTAAACAGTTTTAGTCGTGATTTGGGTAATAATGCTCGAAATTATGGAAATCAATATGGCACCAAAGAAAGCAGACCAAAATCCAGAAATTGTCATATTGGTGCTTAAACGATCAGTTATGAGCAGCATTGCTGTGTTTACAACTAATAAAGAAAACCCTAAGGAAAGAAAAGCTAGCGGCAAAGTAAGTATTTTTAAGACTGTTCCTAAGGTTGCATTGATTAAGGCCAAAACTAAGGCCACAATCAAATAGTTCCTGAGACCTCCCGTTACTTGAATACCAGGAATGATCATTGTTGTTACCCAAACAGCCACTGCTACTGCAGCAACTTTTATTAAGAATCTCATTATGTTTTTTAGTATGCCAGAGTTATGATAGGAATCGTGGATAACGACGAATTTAAAATCGCAATTTCTAATTACATTAAGGCCACCGACTCAGTAGACGAAGCATTAGCCCAAGGTGGAGATCTTGATAACAAAGCTGCACAAGGATGGTCTGCTCGCATGGTGGTACATCACTTAGCTGATTCAGAAACAAGTTCTTACTCTCGGTTAAGAAGTTTGTTAGCAGAAAAGACTCCGCCAACTCTAATTGGTTATGACGAAGATAGTTGGGCTAAAACTGCTGCCCTTGGTTATGAAACCGGAGATATCAAAAATTCACTAGCTGTTTATAAAGCTGTTCGCGCCGCTACAGCTGATGTGCTTAATCGTTTAACAATATCTGACTTAACTAAAGAAGGAATTCATTCCGAAAGAGGCAAATACACTGTGGCAGACTGGTTAAGGATTTATTCAAAACATCCAGTTGATCATGCGGAACAAATTACGAAAGCATTTAAAGGACTTGCATGAATGAAAATAATCAAAAAGATTTAAAACCTGTTGAGGCAGATGGAATCAATTTACTTTACATAGGAACATTTCTTTTTGCATTAGCAACTGTAGTTTTAATTTATCAACCAAGTTTCATTGATGACCAAACTCAAAATGTTTGGATAAAAGTAACTATAATGGGAATTGTCTTAGGTTTGATTGGATTAAGAGTAATTAAAAGAAGAAGAAAAAGACTGGGGCTTTAGTTTTCTTCTTCGGAAACTTCTAATTCAGATTCATCAATTACATCAACTGATAAATCTAAATCTTCTACTTCTGTGTCATCATCGTCATCTTCATCAATATCAGCAACTTCTGCTTCCACAACTTCTTCATCACTAACTTCTGTTGTGTCTAAATTATTGTCATCAAAAACCATGCCACCAGTTGGAATTGAATGTAAATCAACAACTATTTCACTATGTCCACCGCAGCCGTGATCTAATGCCACAACTTTGCCATCATCTGCAGCAAACTTATTTGTACAAACACCAAAACTTTGTCCTAATGAACCAGATATCGCAACATAAAAACCACACGAAACACATTTATCTGTTACCGCTTCAGCAATAGCAGCTCGTGGACCTCTATCACCGTCATACCAACGAATTGCTGTTTCATCTTTTCCTGGAACAGATAAAACTCTAAATCTTCCTAAACCAACTTCCCAACCTTGTGGAGTTAATTTTTCTTCAAATAAATCATCAACACCTGTGTAACCCGGAACTAATCGAACATCATCAGCAGCAGTTGGTAAAACATCGCCAACACCAATATCTCCTGGTTCAACTCTTTGTTCCCAAGGAACCCAAGGTTTTGCCAAAATTGCTTTTTCTCCGGGAAGCAAAAGAATTTCGCTAACAGTTACTTCACTTGAGTTATCTGCTGCAGCAAGTGTTACCGACCAATGCCAACCAAAATATGCTTTGTCCACACATTTAAATTTATGGGTAAGAGTATTTTCACCCTCAACTTCAAATCCTAAATATTCACCAACACATTGTTCAGTAATGTCTTCAATTAAAAAATTGCGAGCAACGTCTTTAGCGTTATTTAATTTTGTTTCGATTGCATTTGCCATTATTAGTTTTCTAACTTAAGCGTCAAGATCATTTGCCACTGCTCTTAATACTGCAGCAATTTTTGTGGCAGATGAATCATCTGGGTAACGTCCACGACGTAATTGGTTTGAAACACCATCAAGTAATTTGATGACATCTTCTAATGTGGCAGCCATATCGTCAGTATCTTTTCGACCTGCTTTTGCCAAACTTGGTGGAGCTTCTAAAATTTTTACTTGCAAAGCTTGTGTACCACGACGACCTTCGGCAACGCCGAATTCAACTCGTGTTCCTGGTTTTGGAATAACTCCATCAGGCAATGCTGTTACGTGAACGAAAACATCTTCGCCTTCATCAGTTTCGAGAAAACCGAAACCTTTTTCCACGTCGTACCATTTAACTTTTCCAGTTGGCACGAGCAATCACCCCAAGTTATATAAGTAGTAATTATTACGACTGTTTTAGTCGTAACCTCAAGGGTAGCGAATCCGATTTCTTCCTGCCTACTCCGCGTATACACCAATGCTTGTCTTGGGCTGACCAAAACCCCACCTAGTCAACTTCGGTAAACTTGTTCGGATGTCTCCAAAAACTGCCGCTCAGCCTAAAGCCAGCAAAGTAAAACCTGACAAAAAAACCTCCTCGCCTGTGGCGCAAGATCCAGGCACCTTGGTTGATGCTCTTCGTCAACGAGACGATCACTCTATGCGTTTGATGTTGATTCAACGCCCAGATTTAGTTCATCCTGTTCCAACAGACATGGCAAAACTTGCCGCAAGAGCTGCTACTAATTCATCTGTTACCCGAGTGCTGGATCGATTAGATGCTTGGACTGTTGGAGTGGCAGAAATAATTTCAGTTTTGAATGAACCTTTTACTAAAAATGATTTAGAAAAGGTTTTAAATCACAATGAAAAAATTGGTGTTGTTTTAGAAAAACTTAGGTTACTTGCAATTATTTGGGGCACAGATGATGGAATGCGTTTTGTTCCAGTTCTTAAAGAAGTAGTAGCACCTCATCCAGCAGGCTTTGGTCCTTGCTTTTTAGATGAAAGACCAGACTTAGCAGCAATTGCAAATTTTGAAAGAATTGAAGAAATTATTAAAAAAGGTCCTAAGGGTACTGATGAAGTTTTAAATGAATTGTTATGGGGCCCTCCGGTTATTACTTTGTCGAAACTTAATCGTGATGCAGGAATTACAAGTGCTAAAAATGGTCATGAATATTTAATGGCCCATGGAATTCTTGTTGCAACAGCCAGAGATGCCTTAACTTTGCCAAGAGAAATTGCCTTAGTGCTTAGAACACCAAGTTATTTACCTGAAGAATTATCAAATAATAAAGATATAAAAACAAAAGCCCAAAGAGATCCCATACAAGTTGATAGAGCAGCTGGAGCTGCAGGTTTGCAATTTGTGCAACTAGTTGAAGAACTTCTAGATAATTGGGGTGAAACTCCTCCAGCAGTTTTAAGAAACGGTGGACTTGCTCAAAGAGATTTAACTATTGCAGCAAAAATTTGCAATGAAGATGAAAACATTGCAGCATTACTTTCAGAAATTGCTTTTTCAGCAGGATTACTGGCAGCAGGAGATGACAAAGAACAAGTTTGGTTACCAACCCCTGCTTTTGATGTGTGGCGTACAAAAAGTGTGGAGGAACGATGGGCAATTTTAGCTGAAGCTTGGTTAACCACCACAAGAGTTGCGTCTTTAGTTGGAAAAGTTGGCGAAATAAGAATTAATGCTTTATCTCCAGAAGTTGATAAATCGCTTGCCCCAGAAATTAGATCTTTAGTGCTAGATGCCATGGCTGCACTGGAACCTGGTTTTGAACCAGATCAAAATGCAATCGTTGAATATGTAACTTGGTTAAGACCAAGAAAAAATAAAGAAGAAATTGAAACTTTAGTTAAAGCAACATTGGGTGAAGCAAACACAATTGGAATTAGAGGCTTAGGAGTTCTTGCAACAACTGGAAGAGCTTTGGGAGAAATGCGCTACACAATGCCATCTCCGGAAGCAAGAACAGCTGCAGCAAGAGCTGCTGTTGCCGATCCCAAAGGTTATGCAGTTAAACCAGATCAAATGCTTGTTTCTGCAATTGCACCTCTTCTTCCAGATGCCATTGCAACTTTTGTGTTACAGGCAGATTTAACAGCAGTAATTCCAGGACCTCCTGCTGCCGAAGTTGCTTCAGAGTTAAGACATATGGCATATCAAGAATCACGAGGTGCTGCACAAGTTTATAGATTTACTGAAAGTTCTTTACAAAGAGCGATGGAACGCGGTTATACAGCTGAAAAAATTCTAGAATTTTTAAATAAATACACCACCACAGAAGTTCCACAACCTCTTGAATATTTAATTAATGATTTAGTGAGAAAACTTGGTGACATCAAACCAATAGATGAACCAATTGATGAAACGATTCCTGCGCCAAATGAAAGAAGATCTCCTGCCCGAGTTCGTCCACGTCCAGCACCAGAAGGTGCTCCCCCAGATGCTGCTTTATTAGATGCAGCAATTAAAGCTTTAAGAGCAGGTGAAGATCCAAAAGCTAAGCCTGTTACCCCAAGTGCAGCACCAAATAAAACTCCTGCCAGTGAAATTGCCACATTATGTAAAGAAGTTGTCGCCCAAGTAATTTCAGGAAGCAAACCAGGGGATGTGTGCATTACAATTACCTACGTTGACACCCATGGAATGAGTTCAAATCGAATTGTGGAACCAATTCGTTTCGAGGGCGGATTATTAACAGGTTTTGATTTAACAGAATCAAGAATTCGTGACTATGCAATTTCTCGCATAGCTGGAGCAGAAAAGGGCAAAAAGTAAAATGACTGATGGACCATTAATTGTCCAAAGTGATAAAACTCTTCTTTTAGAAATTGATCATGAATTATCAGCAGAAGCAAGACGTGCCATTGCTCCATTTGCTGAATTAGAAAGATCGCCTGAACATGTTCATACTTATCGAATAACACCACTTGGGTTATGGAATGCCAGAGCTGCTGGATTAGATGCCGAAAGTGTGGTTGACACACTACTTAAATATTCTCGTTATGCCGTTCCTCATGGATTACTTGTTGATGTCGCAGAGTTAATGGATCGTTATGGTCGTTTGAGTTTAAATAAAGATCCAGTTCACGGCTTAGTTTTACATTGCGAAGACTTACCTGTTTTAGAAGAAATACTGAGAAGTAAAAGAATCCAACCACTTGTTGGTCAAAGACTCGATGACCAAAACATTGTGGTTCACCCATCTGAGCGTGGTCAATTAAAGCAACAACTATTAAAACTAGGTTGGCCGGCAGAAGATTATGCAGGTTATGTTGATGGCGATGCTCATGCAATTGAACTAGTACAAAAAGGTTGGGAGCTTCGCGGATACCAACAAATAGCTTCTGAATCATTTGTGCACGGTGGATCTGGTGTAGTTGTTCTTCCCTGCGGTGCTGGTAAAACAATTGTGGGTGCTAGTGCCATGGCAACTCTTTCCACCACAACTTTAATTTTAGTGACAAATACAGTTTCTGCTCGTCAGTGGAGATCAGAATTATTAAAAAGAACTACTTTGACTGATGAAGAAATTGGTGAATATTCAGGTTCCAAAAAAGAAATAAGACCTGTAACCATTGCCACCTATCAAATTTTAACCACAAAAAGAAAAGGTGTTTATGCACATCTTGAACTTTTTGATGCCAAGAACTGGGGCTTGATTATTTATGACGAAGTTCATTTACTTCCCGCACCTGTTTTTAGATTCACAGCCGACATTCAATCTCGTCGTCGCCTGGGATTAACTGCCACACTTGTTCGTGAAGATGGACGAGAAGATGATGTGTTTTCACTAATTGGTCCAAAAAGATTTGATGCACCATGGAAAGACATGGCTGATCAAGGATGGATTGCTCCCGCAGATTGTGTGGAAGTAAGAGTTACTCTTCCAGAACATGAACGTTTAACTTATGCCACAGCTGAGCGGGAAGACAAATATCGTTTAGCTTCCACAACTTTGTCAAAAAATACTATTGTGGAAACTCTTGTTGCCAAACACAGTGATGATCGAGTGTTAGTAATTGGTCAATATCTTGATCAATTAGCTGAGCTTGGTCAACATTTAGGTGCACCAGTAATTGATGGTTCAACTCCTATTAAAGAACGTGAAAAATTATTTGAATCATTTAGATCTGGTGAATTAAGAGTGTTAGTGGTAAGTAAGGTGGCAAACTTTTCAATTGATTTACCTGAAGCAGGAGTTGCTATTCAAGTTTCTGGATCATTTGGTTCCAGACAAGAAGAAGCACAAAGACTTGGTCGAGTGTTAAGACCTAAAGCTGATGGTAGAACTGCTCGTTTTTATGCCGTTGTTTCAAGAGACACAGTTGATGCAGATTTTGCAGCTCATCGCCAGAGATTCTTGGCCGAACAAGGTTATGCCTATCGAATCATCGATGCGGCTGATGTTTTATCAGGCCACGATCCCAAAACTAATTAATTAGATTGTTAATTGTCTTCATTTGTTCAAGCAACCATGAGCAAAATATTTTTTCAAGATATTGATTGATTAGAATCGACTCATGAAACCAAATAGTGGACAAGATTTAGATGCGCTGATGCGCTCTGAAATTCACCGTTTAGGAATATTGCTGGGCCACTCATTGACCAGGCAAGAGGGACCTCAGTTATTTGAATTAGTGGAAAAAATTAGAACTCTTTCTAAAGACAATCCTTCAGAAGTGGCAAAACTTTTAGCTCATATTGATTTAGATTCAGCAATCAAACTTGCTAGAGCATTTAGTGTTTATTTTCATCTTGCCAACATCACAGAACAGTTCTTTAGATCTCAAGATAGGGCCTTGGAAAGAAAAACTAATGGCACTTGGTTATCCCAAGTTGCATCCAGAATTAAGGCTGCGGGGATCAAACAAGAAACTATTGAAGAAGCTTTTCAAAATCTTCATGTGAGACCAGTTTTTACAGCACACCCCACAGAAGCTTCTCGTCGCAGTGTTTTAGTGAAATTAAAAAGAATTGCAGAATTGTTAAGTGAGAAATATTCAACTTCTTCTCTAACAATTGTTAACGATGATCAATTTTCGGAAATAATTGATCTTTTGTGGCAAACCGATGAACTTCGTTTAGAAAGACCTGAAGTTTTAGATGAAGCTAGTAATGCAATGAACTATTTAGATGATGCTGCTACTGGGGCTCTGCCGGAAGTTTTACAAGAACTTAATCGAATTGCTCACGAACTGGGAGTGGGCGACAAATTAAAACCAACTGATACGCCTTTAACTTTTGGATCATGGATTGGTGGAGATCGTGACGGTAATCCTTTTGTCACACCTGAAGTAACAACAAATGTTTTAACATTACAACGCGGTCACGCTATTAGAGATTTACAATCAATTTTAAAACATTTAGCAGAGGATCTATCTATTTCAGATAGAATTTCTCCGGCTGAAGATAATTTATGGGAATCAGTTGAAAAGGATTTAACAACTCTAACTGATTTGGATTCCCGCTTGAAAAGAATTAATGCCGAAGAACCATACAGATTAAAACTTTCAGCAATCTCACACAGACTAGAAAAAACTAGAATTCGATTTGCCAATAAATCGCAACATCAACCTGGAATTGACTATGCAAGTGAAAAAGAATTTATTAATGATTTTTATCGACTATTTGTTGCCCTGGACAATGACCGAAGCACCCTCATTGCTCAAGGAGTACTTGGTAAAGCACTTCGAACTGCCTCAGCAATTGGGTTACAACTTGCCAAACTTGATGTGAGAGAACACTCTGACAAACATCACCAAGCCCTAGCCCCCTTGATTGATGCTGCCAAATTAATCAGCAAAGAGTACTCAGATTTAACCAAAGCAGAAAGATTTACACTTTTAGCTCAAATTTTGGATAACGCTAAACCAATTGGTAATGCGCAATCAGTTTTGACTGATCCTGAATTAAAAAAAACCTTTGACACCTTTGGGGCAATCAATAAAGCAATAAAGGAATATGGTGACGATGTAATTGATACCTACATAGTTTCCATGACTAAAGGCCCCGATGATTTGCTAGCTGCTGTTATCTTGGCCAAAGAAAATGGCTTAGTAGATCTAGCCAATCGCATCGCCAAAGTTAACTTTGTGCCACTGCTAGAAACTGTGGATGAATTAAGAAATGCCGGAGAAATACTTGAAACTTTACTCTCCACACCTTCCTATCGCGTCCTTGTTTCACTTCGCGACAATGTGCAAGAAGTAATGCTTGGTTACTCAGATTCAAATAAAGATGCAGGAATCACCACAAGCCAATGGGAAATTCAGCTCGCTCAAAGAAAACTACGTGACGTAGCAAGCAAGCACGGGGTGAAATTAAGACTGTTTCACGGTCGAGGAGGAACAGTTGGTCGAGGTGGAGGACCAACTCATGACGCAATTTTGGCAATGCCGTGGGGTGTTGTGGTTGGAGAAATGAAACTAACTGAGCAAGGTGAAGTAATTAGTGATAAATATTTGTTACCTCAACTGGCCCGAGAAAATCTGGAATTATTGTTAGCCTCAACCCTAGAAGCAACTCTGCTTCACGCTGCATCAAGAGTAAATCAAAAAGAACTTGATGAATGGGATCAAGTCATGAACCAGGTGAGCAACTCTGCACAAGAAAAATACAATTCTTTAACAAAAGATCCTGACTTAGCAAATTATTTTGCCCTCTCAACACCAGTTGAACAATTAGCTGATTTGCATTTAGGTTCTAGACCTGCCAAAAGACAATTAAACGCAGGCTTGGAATCTTTAAGAGCTATTCCTTGGGTATTTGGTTGGACTCAATCAAGACAAATTATTCCAGGATGGTTTGGAGTTGGCTCAGGAATAAAAGCAGCACGTGATGCTGGACATGAAGCATCACTTCGTCGCATGGCCACTAATTGGGCTTTCTTTAGAAACTTCATCAGCAATGTGGAAATGACTGTTGCAAAAGCAGATATGAATATTGCCCAACACTACATAACAGAACTAGTCCCGGTTGAGCTTCATCACATGTTTGACAAAGTTAAAGCCGAATATGAGGAAACTAAACAACAGATTTTGTGGCTAACTGGAGAAAGTGAAATACTTGAGAATCAACAATCATTGAAAAAAACTTTACAAATTAGAGATACCTACCTATTACCACTGCAGTATTTGCAAGTTTCACTTCTAAAGAAGGTAAGAGAGCTTAATCAAAATCTTGGTGAAACAGATCCATTGCTTCGTAGAACTTTGTTACTAACCATTAACGGTATAGCTACGGGCTTGAGAAACACTGGTTGATTTATTGCACCACAACTTGGGTGGCAATAGGCCCTCGAGGATCAGATATCAAATCAATTTCGAAACTAACTTTTTGACCTTCAACTAAGTTTCTTAATCCAGTTGCGGTGATGGCATTTTCTCTCACAAAGATTTCTGAACCATCTTTTGTTTTTATAAAACCGTAACCTTTTTCTGTGTTAAACCACAACACCGCACCAACTGGCATAAATTAGGCCAAGCCTCAATCTTTAAAGTTGAATCCCAAGCTTACGAGCCGAACGGTTACGTGCACGAGCTGAACGTATTCTTTGTAATCTTTTTATCAACATTGGGTCAAAACTTAAAGCTGAAGGATGATCAACAAGAGCATTTAAAACTTGGTAATACCTTGTGGCACTCATTCCAAATAGTTCTCTGATTGCTTGTTCTTTTGCTCCAGAGTATTTCCACCATTGACGTTCAAATTCTAATATTTCTTTGTCTCGATCACTTAGCGGGAAATCACTATTGCCGGGGGAAATTGAAACGGCATCCATTATTTAAATTTTCTCCTAAAAGCTTTTTTGTCTCTATTTTTGAGCGCTCCCCTATCGTATGTAATAGTGAAGTAAAAAGTGTGTGATTACACGTTTGGTCGTGTCGTTTCAATCACATCAATCACATTTGTTAGTTAATGACGTTAATTGTGTGACTCAAGTGGGCGTAGTAGTGACACAATAGGATTCCCATGACAACATCTCCACCATTAAAAACTTGGCTTCCATCCTGGATTTTTTTAAGCATTTCTTGGGGGATTTCTTTCTACTTTATAAAGATTGCTATTTCTAATCTTTCACCTCTTCAAGTAGCTTTGGGAAGAGTGGGACTTGGTGCCTTAACAGTCTTAATAATTTTGTACATAATGAAACAACGATTACCAAATACTAGGAAAGCCTGGTTCAGGGCAAATATTGCTGGATTTTTGCAACACACAGCCCCATTTGCATTAGTTGCCTATTCAGAGAAGTCTTTGACTTCGATAATGGCAGGAATCGCGATGGCAGCCACGCCAATTTGGACCTCTTTATTTTCAATGGCTTTT
>JAQCGN010000011.1 GCA_027730605.1 Actinomycetota bacterium | reverse complement strand
GCTAGTTTGTTTGCTCGCCGCGGATTTAACATTGAATCTTTAGCTGTGGGACCAACTGAAACCGCAGGTATTTCTCGCATGACAATTATGGTCAATGTTGCAGAATCCCCCTTGGAACAAGTGACAAAGCAATTAAATAAATTAATAAATGTACTAAAAATTGTGGAGCTTGATAACACAGCAGCTGTTCAAAGAGAATTGCTATTAGTCAAAGTTAAGACTGACAACAACTCAAGATCAGCAATATTAGAAACAGTGTCGCTGTTTAGGGCAAAAGTAGTTGATGTTTCCCCAGATGCAATCACCATTGAGGCCACCGGAAACCATGACAAGATCCAAGCACTCTTAGCAGTGTTGCAAGAGTATGGAATTAAGGAACTAGTGCAGTCGGGCATGGTGGCTATAGGACGTGGAGCAAAAGCTGTTTCTGACCGCACATTACGCTCTAACTAGAGATTTTAAGTAAAAAATCGAGGAGAAAGAAAAACAAATGGCTGAAATGTTTTATGACAAAGATGCAGATTTAGAGATTATTAAATCTAAAAAAGTTGCAATCATTGGTTATGGATCCCAAGGACATGCTCATGCATTAAATCTTCACAACTCAGGTGTTGATGTTCGGGTGGGGTTAAAAGAAGGTTCTCCAAGTAGAGCAAAAGCTGAATTAGAAGGATTAAGAGTGGTAACTCCAGCACAAGCTGCCCAAGAAGCAGATTTAATTATGATTCTTGCTCCAGATCATGTGCAAAGACATATTTATAAAGAATCAATTGAACCTAATTTAACAAATAACAAAGCACTGTTTTTCTCACACGGATTTAATATTCGATTTGGTTACATCAAACCTCCAAAAGATGTTGATGTGTGCATGGTTGCACCAAAAGGTCCAGGACATTTAGTTCGACGTGAATATCAAAACGGTCGAGGAGTTCCGGTAATTGTTGCTGTAGAACAAGATAATTCAGGTAAAGCTTGGGATCTAGCCCTTTCTTACGCCAAAGCAATAGGTGGTCTTCGTGCTGGTGGAATTAAAACTACTTTCACAGAAGAAACTGAAACAGATTTATTTGGTGAACAAGCAGTTTTGTGTGGTGGAACCACAGCTTTAGTTCAAGCAGGATTTGAAACTTTAGTTGAAGCAGGTTATCAACCAGAGGTTGCTTATTTTGAATGTTTACACGAACTTAAACTAATTGTTGATCTTATGTATGAAGGTGGCATTGCCAAGATGCGTTGGTCAGTTTCTGACACCGCTGAGTACGGTGATTATGTTTCAGGTCCAAGAATCATCAACAAAAAGACTAAAAAGCGAATGAAGAAGATTTTGAAGGAAATTCAAAATGGCTCATTTGCGAACGAGTTTATAAATGATCAAGATAATGGGGCCAAGAAATTCAAGAAATTTAGAAAGAAAGGCGAAGAGTCACAAATCGAAGAAGTTGGTAAGAAACTACGTGGTTTGATGGCTTGGGTAGATAAAACTAAGGATGATTTCCAAGGAACGGTCTCTCGCTAAATTCTGATTAGACAAAAGAGCCCACTGACCCCAAAATGGGAAAGTGGGCTCTCATATTTCTCAGCATCCAAAGAAAGAGAAGATTTGTGTTCGCTGTGGCAGGAAAATGACTTGGCGAAAAGCATGGGCCAAAAATTGGAATGAAGTTAAATATTGTTCACAGGCCTGCAGAACAAATAAAGCTAGCAAGTAAGATTTTTATATGTCCAAACCAATAGTTTTAATCGCAGAAGAATTATCACCTGCAACCGTTAAAGCACTTGGACCTGATTTTGAAATAAGAACATGTGATGGTTCAAATAAAGAAGAATTACTAAAAAATATTGTTGATGCAGATGCTTTGCTGGTTAGATCTGCAACCAAAGTTGATGCAGAAGTTTTTGAAAAAGCTAAAAATTTAAAAGTAATTGCACGAGCTGGTGTGGGATTAGATAACGTTGATGTTGCCACAGCCACTTCACGAGGAGTAATGGTAGTTAATGCCCCAACTTCAAATATCACATCTGCAGCTGAATTAGCTGTTTCTTTATTACTAGCCAGTGCCAGACACATTGTTCCCGCAAATGAAGCTTTGAAAAAAGGTGAGTGGAAAAGAAGTAAATTCACTGGTGTTGAATTATCTGAAAAAACAGTGGGCATTGTTGGACTTGGAAGAATTGGAATATTAGTTGCGCAAAGATTAGCCGGTTTTGGAGTAAACCTAATTGCTTATGATCCATATGTTCAACCCGCAAAAGCTGCATCATTGAATATAAAGATGACTTCACTTGATGAATTACTTGAGCAAAGTGATTTCATCACCGTTCATTTGCCAAAAACACCAGAAACTGCCGGACTCATTGGCGAGGAAGCTTTGAAAAAAGTTAAATCAACAGTGCACATTATTAATGCAGCACGAGGTGGAATTGTTGATGAAGATGCATTATTTAATGCCATAAAAGAAGGAAGAGTTGCTGGTGCAGGAATAGATGTTTACTCTAAAGAACCATGTATTGACTCTCCACTTTTTTCTTTAGATCAAGTTGTGGCAACTCCCCATTTGGGCGCATCAACTGATGAAGCCCAAGAAAAAGCTGGCATTGCGGTAGCTAAATCTGTTCGCTTAGCACTTAGTGGGGAATTAGTACCAGATGCGGTAAACGTAAGCGGGGGAGCTATTGCTAAACCGGTAAGACCACTTTTGCCATTAGTTGAAAACTTAGGAAAAATTGCAGCAGGTTTAGTCACAACTTCAATTAACAGAGTTCATGTTGAAGTAAACGGTGAAGTAGTTGAGCATGATTTAAAAATATTAGAAACTTCAGCGCTCAAAGGTCTAATGACTCAATTGGTAAATGAACCTGTTTCCTATGTGAATGCACCTGGATTGGCAAAAGAAAGAGGAATTGATACTTCTTTACATACTGATGTGGAAAGTATTGACCATAAGGTTTATGTCAGAGTTGAAGTTACCACAACTAGTGGAGAAGTTTCATCTGCTGCAGGAACTGTGATTGGGCCTAAATCAGTTAATAAGTTAATTGGAATTGGTTTATATGACTTTGATGTATTAATTAGTGATCACATGGCATTTATTAAGTATGCAGATCAACCAGGAATGATTGGAATAGTTGGAGGAATTCTTGGCAAATCTGGCATCAATATTGCTGGATTACAACTCTCACGTGATGCCAAAGGTGGAAATGCTTTAGTGGTTTTAACAATTGACACTCAAATTCCCCATAATGTTTTGCAAGAAATAATTAAAGAAATTAATGCATCTTTTGCTAGGACAGTTGACTTACAATAATTTAGCGTTGCCCTCTATTTAGAGCACTAATTATTGCTTTTAGTGATGATGTGACAATGCTTGGATCAATGCCCACTCCCCATAAAGTTCGCCCTGCAACCGAACACTCCAAATAAGCAGCTGCTTGAGCATCACCACCAGCAGATAAGGCGTGCTCGTGATAATCCAAAACTTTCAACGTAACATCATGATCTGAAAGAGCATTACAAAATGCTGCAATTGGACCATTTCCAACCCCATTAATTTTGACTTCTTTGCCGTTATCTTTTATGGTGGCACGCAAAGTTGTGTCACCATCAACTGCTGAATCTTGAGCAACTGAAACTAAACTAAAACGTCCCCAAGGATTAACTGGATTTGGTAAATATTCATCTTTAAATATGTCCCACATTTGTGTCGGACTTACTTCGCCACCTTCGGTGTCGGTTACTTTTTGAATTACTTGACTAAATTCAATTTGTAATTTACGTGGAAGATCTAGTTGGTGTTCAGTTTTCATAATGTATGAAACGCCACCCTTGCCAGATTGTGAGTTAACACGAATCACTGCTTCATAGGTTCGGCCCACATCTTTGGGATCAATTGGTAAGTAAGGAACTTGCCAATCAAATTCATCAATAGTTTTACCAGCGTTTTCAGCATCTTTTTGTAATGCTTTAAGTCCTTTATTGATGGCATCTTGATGAGAACCTGAAAATGCGGTGAATACTAAATCGCCACCATAAGGATGTCGTTCGGCAACTGGTAATTGATTGCAATATTCAACAGTTCTTTTAACTTCATCGATATCGCTGAAATCTATTTGTGGATCTATTCCTTGGCTAAACAAATTTAATCCCAGAGTTACTAAACAAACATTTCCAGTTCTTTCACCATTTCCAAATAAGCAGCCTTCAATTCGATCTGCTCCTGCTAAGTAACCAAGTTCAGCTGCTGCAACTGCGGTACCGCGATCATTGTGGGGGTGAAGAGAAAGGATTACCCCTTCTCTTCTGTCAAGATTTCTGTTCATCCACTCAATTGAATCTGCATAAACATTTGGTGATGCCATTTCTACTGTGGCAGGCAAATTTATAACACTAGGTCTATCTTTGGTTGGTTGCCAAACATCATTAACGGCATTACAGACTTCTGCAGCGTATTCAAGTTCAGTTCCGGTAAAAGATTCGGGTGAGTACTCAAAAAATATTTCACTTTTTCCCATTTGTTCGGCATATTTCGCAACTAACTGGGCACCTTGTACCGCAATATCTTTAATGCCATCTTTATCTAATCCAAATACCACTCGCCTTTGTAAAGTTGAAGTTGAATTGTAAACATGAACGATTGCATTATTTACCCCCTCAAGTGACTCATAAGTTCTCTCTATGAGGTGTTCTCGAGCTTGAGTTAAAACTTGGATTACAACATCATCTGGGATTACGTCATCTTTAATTAATTGGCGAACAAAATCAAAGTCATTTTGTGATGCTGCAGGAAAACCAACTTCAATTTCTTTGTAACCCATTTTGACTAATAACTCAAACATTTTTCTTTTTCGAGCAGGAGTCATCGGATCAATCAATGCTTGGTTGCCATCCCTTAAATCAACAGCGCACCATCGGGGGGCTTTGGTGATTTTTTTATTTGGCCAGGAGCGATCTTTTAAATCTATAGGGGTGAATTCCTGGTAACGCTGAAACTTCATTGGGGAACTTTTTTGATTATTGTTTTTCATTTTGCTTTTGACCTCTTCAATTAGTCGCTATGGGAAAAGACCAGCAATGGCGAACTCCCGCAGCGAGGAGGCCAGTCGTTAGGCCTCGCTGCGGCTTTGAAGTAGCAAGCAACGAATCATTATGGGTTAAGGGTAGCAGGCACAATATAACTAGCGCAGCCCTACGCTGTACTTATTATGAATTCCTATCGCGTCGCGTTAATTCCTGGTGATGGCATCGGTGTCGATGTTGTTAATGAAGGTTGCAAAGTACTTGATGCTGTGGGTAAAAAGTTTGAAACCCAAAATTACGATTTAGGTGCTAATCGCTACCTAAAATCTGGAGAAACACTTCCAGATTCAGTATTAGCTGAATTAAGAAAATTTGATGCAATTTTGCTTGGCGCTGTGGGAGATCCCAAAGTTGCACCCGGAATTTTAGAGCGAGGGCTTTTACTTAGATTACGTTTTGAATTAGATCACTATGTGAATTTGCGTCCGGTTAAATTATTTCCCGGCGTAACTACTCCTTTAGCGGGAAAAACTCCTGAAAACATTGACATGGTCGTTGTTCGAGAGGGAACTGAAGGATCTTACGTTGGTGCAGGTGGGGTTTTAAGAAAAGGTACTAAAGATGAACTTGCAACAGAAGAATCTTTGAACACAGCTTTTGGGGCAGAACGAGTAATTCGTGATGCGTTTAAACGCGCTCAAGTGAAAAGAAAACATTTAACTCTTGTTCATAAAGCAAACGTCTTAGTTTATGCAGGAGATATGTGGAAAAGAACTTTTGACCGCGTAGCAAAAGAATTTAGTGATGTAAAAACTGATTACCAACATGTTGATGCTGCCTCAATGTTTTTTGTGACAAATCCAGAAAAATTTGATGTTGTGGTAACAGATAATTTATTTGGGGATATCTTGACTGATATTGGCGCAGCCATTGCTGGTGGAATTGGATTAGCAGCAAGTGGAAATATTAATCCTGAGAAAACAACTCCATCCATGTTTGAACCAGTTCATGGCTCAGCCCCTGATATTGCAGGCAAAGGAATTGCTGATCCAACTGCAGCCATCATGAGTGTTTCAATGATGCTTGATCATTTAGGTGAAAAAGAGGCAGCTAAAAAAATTGAAACAGCTGTTGCTAAAGATTTAGCAACTAGAGGAACCGCTAAGAGAAGCACTTCAGAAATCGGAGATGCAATAGCCAAACTGGTGAGCACATGACATCTTTTAGTGTGACTAATAATTCTTCACCCAAGTCTGAAAGTGAAAGAAATAAAATCTTAGAAAACCCTGGTTTTGGTAAACATTTCACCGATCACATGGTGCTAATTGATTGGGAAAAAGATAAAGGTTTCATTAATCCTCGCGTAGTGCCATATGCTCCACTTTCTATTGATCCAGCCAATATGACTTTGCATTATGGTCAAGCAATTTTTGAAGGATTAAAAGCTTATAAACACAGTGATGGAAGTATCAAAACTTTTAGACCAAAATCAAACGCTGCCAGATTTGCTAAATCTGCGAAAAGAATGGCAATGCCTGAAATTCCAGAGGAATTATTTGTTGAGTCTATAAAGCAATTATTAGCTGTTGATAAAAATTGGGTCCCCCAAGATAGAGAGAAGTCTCTTTACTTAAGACCATTTATGTTTGCTACAGAAGTTGGATTAGGTGTTAGACCTTCAAGTAAATATTTATTTTTACTTATTGCATCTCCTGCTGGAAATTACTTTCCCGCAGGAATTAAACCAGTTTCGGTTTGGTTAAGTAAAGAATATGTCAGGGCAGCACCAGGTGGTACTGGAGAAGCAAAATTTGCAGGAAATTATGCTGCTTCTCTAATTGCTCAAGCACAAGCTGCTAAACAAGGTTGTGATCAAGTGGTGTGGCTTGATGCAATTGAGCGCCGCTTCATTGAAGAAATGGGCGGAATGAATCTTTATTTTGTGTATGGCAAAAAGAATGAAATTGTTACACCCTCTTTAACAGGATCTTTACTTGCAGGAATTACACGTGACTCAATTTTGCAATTAGCAAAAGATTTAGGTATGAAAGCAATTGAAGATAAAATAAGTATTGAGGATTGGAAAAAAGGTTGTGCTGATGGTGATATCACTGAAGTTTTTGCCTGTGGCACAGCAGCAGTTGTTACTCCGGTTGGTTTAGTTAAGTCAAGTACAGATGAGTTTGTTGTTGCCAACGGCCAAACCGGTGCAGTTACGGCCAAAATTCGTTCAGCTTTGTTGGATATTCAAACTGGTGTAGCCAAGGATGAACACAATTGGACAGTTTCAGTCGGCTAAATGGCCCCTGTTTGGATACTGCTGTTACAGATGGTGCAAAATAAAGGCAATGAAGAATCAGGAAATCATTAGTTAAGCGCACTTTGATTGGGTGAAAGACCCAAAGACAAGTGTGCTGATGCCCTTCGCGATAGCGAGGGGTTTTTTGTTTACTGGAAACTTCGAGAGCAGAAAGAAGGAGAACATGTCAAATAATTCTCTTGATATTTCTGCATTTCATATTTACGACACCACATTAAGAGATGGTGCACAACAAGAAGGTTTAAATCTTTCGGTGCAAGACAAATTAAATATTGCAAGACATCTAGATTCTTTGGGTGTTGGTTACATCGAAGGTGGATGGCCTGGTGCTAATCCTAAAGACACAGAATTTTTTGCCAAAGCTCATTCTGATTTGAAATTAAAACATGCAACTCTGGCAGCTTTTGGTAGCACAAGAAGACCAAATAGCAAGGTGCAGGATGATCAATTAGTTAGGGCATTGCTTGACTCAAATGCCCAAGTAATTACTTTGGTCGCTAAGTCCTTTGATCGACACGTTGAACTGGCACTAAAAACTACTTTGCAAGAAAACATTGCCATGATTAAAGACACGGTTACTTACTTAACCAGTGAAGGTAGGCGAGTATTTCTTGATGCTGAACATTTCTTTGATGGATATCGAAGCAATAAAGCTTATGCACTTGAAGTGGTAAATGCAGCAACTCAAGCGGGTGCAGAATTAGTTGCACTATGTGACACTAATGGTGGAATGTTGCCAGATGAATTAGGCGAAGTTGTTCATGAAGTATTAAGCACAACAAAAGCACGAATTGGAATTCATTGTCATGATGACACTAATTGCGCAGTAGCAAATACTTTGTCAGCAGTTGATGCTGGAGCAACACATGTCCAAGGAACTGCTAATGGGTATGGGGAAAGAAGTGGGAATGCAAACTTATTTAGTGTGGTAGCAAATTTGCAATTGAAAAAAGGCAAAATTGTTGTACCAAGTGATGCCATAAAGGAAATGACCAGAATTGCTCACGCAGTAAGTGAAATAACAAACATTAATCCAAATCAACATCAACCATATATTGGTTTTTCTGCTTTTGCCCATAAAGCTGGACTTCATGCAAGTGCTGTGAAAATTGATCCAATGCTTTATCAACACATTGATCCGATGTTGGTGGGAAATGACATGAGAACACTTGTTTCAGATATGGCAGGAAGAGCTTCTATTGAATTAAAAGGTAAAGAGATGGGTTACAACCTTGAGGGAAATAAAGAAGTCTTGACCTCAGTTGTAGAAAAAGTTAAAGAAATGGAATCTCGCGGATACACCTTTGAAGCAGCAGATGCTTCATTTGAATTACTACTTAGAAATGAATTAGGTGAACAAGATCCAAAATATTTCACCGTGCAATCTTGGAAAGCAACAGTTGAACAAGATGAAAAAGGATCGGTTACCACCCAAGCAACCGTGAAAGTAAATGCTGATGGAAAAAATATTGAACAAGCTGCAAGTGGAAATGGACCTGTAAACGCCCTTGATAAGGCTTTAAGGGCCGCATTAGAAAAAATCTATCCTGAATTAAATAAACTTGAATTAATTGACTACAAGGTTCGTATCCTTGAAGGTGTTAAAGGAACTGGTGCTGTGACTAGAGTTTTAATCGAAACTACAGATGGAAATACCCAATGGGACACAGTTGGTGTTCACGAAAATGTTATTGCAGCTTCCTGGAATGCAATTTCAGATGCTGTTACTTATGGATTGTTGAAAGCAAATGTCAAATAAAGTTCGGGTTCGTTTTTGTCCCTCTCCAACAGGAGATCCTCACGTAGGAATGGTTAGGACAGCTTTATTTAATTGGGCTTTTGCAAAACATAACAATGGAACTTTTGTTTTTAGAATTGAAGACACAGACACTTCTCGCGATAGTGAAGAGTCTTATCAAGCATTACTGGATTCAATGCGTTGGTTAGGTCTTAATTGGGATGAAGGCCCAGAAGTGGGAGGACCATTTGGTCCCTATCGTCAAAGTGAGCGAATGGATATTTACAAAGATGTTGCAAAAAAACTTTATGAAAAAGGTTTTGCTTATCACTGCTATTGCACCCAAGAAGAAGTTGAAGAGCGAAGAAAAGCTCAAAAAGAAAAAGGTCAAACCCCTGGATATGACGCACATTGCCGTGAATTAACTGACTCACAAATTGCTGAGTTTAAATGCAAAAATCGTGAACCAGTTCTTAGATTTAGAATGCCAAGTAAAACAATTTCTTGGAATGATTTGGTGCGTGGTGAATTAAGTTTTAAACACGAACACATTCCTGATTATGTTTTGGTCAGAGCAAATGGGGATCCGCTCTACACACTGGTGAACCCAACAGATGATGCATTAATGGAAATAACACATGTTCTAAGAGGTGAAGATTTACTTTCGTCAACGCCAAGACAAATTGCTCTTTATGAGGCATTCAAAGAAATTGGAGTTGGAAAAGGAATTACTCCAGACTTTGGTCATCTTCCATATGTGATGGGTGAGGGAAATAAAAAACTTTCCAAGAGAGATCCTGAATCAAGTTTGTTGTTGTATCGAAGAGAAGGATTTTTACCAGAAGGATTATTAAATTATTTGGCTCTTCTTGGATGGTCATTTGGTAACGATATCGAATTTTTCTCTATGCAAGAAATGGCTGATAATTTTGAAATCAGCAGAGTAAGTGCCAATCCTGCTCGTTTTGATATCAAGAAATGTACCGCTATTAATGCTGATTGGATCAGAAAACTTTCAGTGCCAGAACTAGCCAATCGAATGGAAAAGCAACTAATTGATTCAAAAATATTACCTAATTCTCCTTCGCCAGAACAAAAAGAATTACTTATATCTGCAACACCTCTTGTTCAAGAAAGATTAGAAACTCTTTCCCAAGTTCCAGGAATGCTCAGTTTCTTTTTTGTTTCAGAATCAGAATTTGTAGTAGACAAAGAAGATGCTAAAAACACTTTAACTCAAGATTTATTACCAGCTTTAGAAAAAAGTGTGAAGTTATTAAGAGATATACCCGAGTTTAAGACTCAAAGTTTGCATGATGAATTAAATAAACTTTTAGTAACAGAAATGGGTTTAAAGCCCAGAGTGATCTTTACTGCTCTTCGGGTGGCAGTTACTGGTAGGAAAGTTTCACCTCCTTTATTTGAATCCATGGAAATAATGGGAAGAGACAAAGTAATTTCCAGAATTGAGAAATGTTTAAAGAAGTAAAGCCAGTGGGGTATGGGGTAATTGGCAGCCCAGCGGTTTCTGGATCCGCTTGTCTAGGTTCGAGTCCTAGTACCCCAGCAAAGTTAAGTGTGTAGTAATTTCTCTTTCAACAACTTTATTTTTTGGATAGGACCTCATGGTTAAGCGTAGGTTTCCTCGCCCCCTAGAGGTAATTTCACTAATTGGTTTTAGATGGCCTAATTTAAACCGAAAAGAAGTAAGACTAAGTAAAGCAACTAATTTATGGGATATCCGAGAAATTGCATCCAAAAGAACTCCACGATCTGTTTTCGATTACACAGATGGAGCTTCTGGTTCAGAAGCAAGTCTAACTAGAGCAAGAGAAGTATTTAACAATGTTGAATTTTCACCCCGAGTTTTAAGAGATGTCACAAATGTTGATACCTCCGTTGATATTTTAGGGAAAAAGAACGCTTTACCATTTGCCTTTGCGGCTACTGGTTTTACACGCATGATGGGTTATGAAGGCGAACTTGCTGTTGCTCGAGTTGCAGAAAAATATGGAATTCTTTATGGATTATCAACTCTTGGTACAACATCTCCGGAAGATTTAGCAAAAGAGGTGCCAAATGTAAGACGTTGGTATCAGCTATATGTCAGACGTGAGCGTGAACCAAATGAAAAATTAATTGAAAGAGTCAAAGCTTCAGGTTATGAAACAATTGTTCTAACAGTTGACACAGTTGTTGGTGGAGTTAGATATCGAGATGTTAAAAATGGATTAACAATTCCTCCAAAACTAACTTTAAAAACACTTATTGGAATGGCTCGCTACCCAAGGTGGTGGATGAACCTTTTAACAACTGAGCCACTTGTCTTTGCTTCCCTTGATATGAAAGATAGTGGTGGAACAGTTGCTGATTTATTGTCAAAGATTTTTGATCCATCAATTACTTTAGAAGATATTAAGTGGCTTAAATCTGTTTGGAATGGAAAATTATTAATTAAAGGTGTGCAATCAGTTGAAGATGCGGTGATGCTAAAAAATGCTGGGGTTGATGGCATCATTCTTTCCACTCACGGTGGTAGACAAATGGACAAAGCACCAGTGCCATTAGAACTCCTACCTGAGGTGAGAAAAGCTGTTGGAAAAGATATGACAGTTTTAATTGATGGTGGAGTGATGGCAGGAACTGACATTTTGGCAGCAATTGGAATGGGTGCTAACGCTGTTTTGATTGGGAGAGCTTACCTTTACGGACTCATGGCAGGAGGGGAAAAAGGAGTTGATCGAGTTGTGCAATTGCTGAAAGCCGAAATAGAAATGTCGATGAGACTTCTTGGCATCACTTCTTTGGATGAACTAACACCTGATCGTGTGAGAATTCGCTAACTACAAATTTAACTACTTCTTTGCGCTGTTAGAATTATTAGAACGGAAATTCCTCCAGCCCCGTTGTGTAGCGGCCTAGCACGCTGCCCTCTCAAGGCGGTAGCGCGGGTTCGAATCCCGTCGGGGCTACACGAAGTAAAAAGTATTAAGGAGATATAAAAAGTGGGCAAGACACTGGCAGAAAAAGTTTGGGATGCACATATTGTGCACCAAGCAAGTGGGGAGCCAGATTTACTTTTTATTGATCTTCATTTAGTTCATGAAGTAACTTCACCTCAAGCATTTGATGGCTTGAGAGCTGCAAATAGAAAAGTTCGTCGCCCAGATTTAACACTTTTAACAGAAGATCATAACGTTCCAACACAAGACATTGATAAACCAATTGCTGATTTAGTTTCCAGAGCACAAGTTGATGCATTAAGAAATAACGCTAAAGAATTTGGGTTAAAGATTTTTTCTTTAGGTAGTATTGATCAAGGAATTGTGCACGTAGTTGGACCACAACTTGGTTTAACTCAACCAGGTATGACTGTTGTTTGTGGAGATTCTCACACATCAACTCATGGTGCTTTTGGAGCACTTGCTTTTGGTATCGGAACAAGTGAAGTGGAACATGTTTTAGCAACTCAAACTCTTCCCCTCAAACCTTTTAAAACAATGGCTATAACTGTTAATGGCAAACTTCCACAAGGTTCAACTGCGAAAGACATCATTTTGGCGGTAATTGCCAAGATCAGCACAGGTGGTGGTCAAGGTTATGTCTTGGAATATCGCGGTGAAGCAATTCGAGCATTGTCTATGGAAGGACGAATGACGATTTGCAATATGAGCATTGAAGCAGGAGCAAGAGCAGGCATGATCGCCCCTGATGAAACAACTTTTGAATACATTAAAGGTCGACCACATGCACCAGTTGAAAAAGATTGGGACGATGCAATTTCTTACTGGAAAACTTTAAAGACAGATGATGATGCCAAATTTGATGCCGAAGTAATAATTGATGCCAGTACTTTAACTCCATTTGTTACTTGGGGAACAAATCCTGGTCAAGGAGTTTCCATTGATGGGGTAGTACCTGATCCAAATTCATTCACCAACCCAACTGAAAAAACCGCCGCTGAGCGAGCCCTTGTTTATATGGATTTAAAAGCTGGAACCAAAATGCGAGATATAAAAGTTGACACAGTTTTCTTGGGTTCTTGTACTAATGGTCGGATAGAAGATTTAAGAGTTGCGGCAGCAATTTTGAAAGATAAAAAAGTTGCCTCCAGTGTTCGCATGATGGTGGTGCCAGGTTCTGCCAAAGTTGCGATCCAAGCAGAACATGAAGGTTTACCAGCTATTTTTAAAGCCGCAGGAGCAGATTGGCGAAGTGCCGGATGTTCTATGTGTTTGGGAATGAACCCAGATAAATTAAAACCAGGTGAGCGTGCTGCTTCTACCTCAAATCGAAACTTTGAAGGACGCCAAGGACCAGGGGGCAGAACTCATTTAGTATCACCCCTAGTTGCTGCAGCCACAGCAATAACTGGTCATCTTTCAACCCCGGATGAAATTAAATAATGGAAAAATTTGTCACTCACACAGGTTCTGCTCTTCCTTTAAGAAGAAGTAACGTTGACACCGATCAGATAATTCCTGCCGAGTATTTAAAAAGAATTACTCGTCATGGATTTGAAGATGCTTTGTTTAAAGCTTGGCGCGAAGACCCAGAATTTGTGTTAAACAAACCTGAATACAAGAACGCCACGGTTTTAGTGGCCGGACCTGAATTTGGAACAGGTTCTTCTCGTGAGCATGCTGTTTGGGCTTTGATGGATTATGGTTTCAAGGTGGTTTTGTCTTCCAGGTATGCAGATATTTTTCGTGGAAACTCTGGTAAAGCAGGGTTATTAACCGCTGAGGTTTCCCAAGACATCATCGACAAGATCTGGTCGTTGGTTGAAAAACAACCAAACACTCAAATAACTGTTGATCTTGAAAAAAAACAAGTCACAGCAGGAGATATAGTGGCCCAATTCCAGATTGATGACTACGTCAGATGGCGTTTAATGGAGGGTTTGGACGATATTGGCCTAACCCTTCGCCATGAATCCAAAATAACTGAGTTTGAAAAATCTCGTCCCAGTTTCAAACCTGCCACTTTGTAAGTCACACCAGTAACATTTTTGTTCCGTAAAACTTCGATTTTTCGAATATCGATTCAAATTCTGCCTTTAAAATAAGAACTTTTAGGGTGTGTCGCGCAAAAAACCCTTATTTTCTTGCGTAATTTTATATCTAGCAATAAAAATCTTTTATTGCTAGCTATAAAAAGCTAGAGAACTATAGAAAGGTTCAAAAGTTGAAAAAGCCAGACTTAGCAGACTTAGTACAACAACATTTTGAAGCCAATCGTCGTCAAGCTCTAGATTTCGTAGACATATTTTTTGACACGATCACCAACGCAGTTGCATCAGGTGACAAGGTTTCAATCGCAGGTTTTGGTATCTGGGAAAAGAAAAATCGCCCAGCCAGAATGGCACGTAACCCAATGACTGGAGCTCCTGTAAAAGTTCCAGCCAAAACAGTTGCGAAATTTCGCGCCGCAGCAGACTTTAAAGCAATCGTGCTTGGCGGTAAAAGAGCAGCAAAGAAAGCTAAAAAAGCTTCTGCCAAGAAAACTAAAAAAGCAACAAAAGCTAAATCAATACTTGGTTTGAAGAAGAAAGCCAAAAAGAAGCGCTAAACCGCTGGTGTTTAACTTGATAGCCCGGTAGCAGTTACTGCTACCGGGCATCATGCTGATTGGATACAACCTATGGCTCGGATTTCTAGAAAGTCTCGACTGGGGTTTGTTTATCGTTTAATTGTTGTTATTTTAAGACCACCACTAGTTCTCTTAACTAAAAAAGATTATCGTGGAGCAGAAAATCTAAATATTGATTCAGGAATTGTGGCAGCTATGAATCACAATTCTTGGTTTGATCCTTTTGTAGTAGCACAGTTTATGTGGGATAACGATCGCCCTCCAAAATTTTTAGCTAAAGCAGTTTTATTCAAAATTCCAATAATTGGGCAATTAATTTATCTGGCTGGACAAATTCCTGTTTATCGAGAATCACGTCACGCCAAAATTGCGGTCAGAGGTGCGATTCACGCAGTTGAAAATGGTGAAGCAATTGTCTTGAGTCCAGAAGGAACTTTGACTAGAGATCCAAATCTTTGGCCCATGGATGGAAAAACTGGGGCAGCCAGAATTGCTCTTGCCACAAAAGTCCCAGTAATACCGGTTGCTCATTGGGGAGCCCATCTTGTGTTAGCTCCTTATTCAAAAAGACTCAAATTTTTTCCTAAAAAAACTATGATCGTAAAAGCAGGAAAACCTGTTGATTTAGCCGATCTTTACGACCAAGAGATAACCGGGGAGTTATTAAAGATTGCCACCTCTAGAATTATGGATGCAATCACAAAAGAGTTAGCTGAAATTAGAAACGAAACTCCTCCGGTACAAAGAATGCCTTGGACAAAGGAAAAACCATAAAAACAGTTGCGGTAATGGGTGGTGGTGCTTGGGCCACAGCTTGTGCTCAAGTTTTAGCTGACGCAGGTCACAATGTTGTGTTATGCGCCAGAAGTGAAGCAGTTGTTAAAGACATAAACGACAACAGAAATAATTCAAAATTTCATCCTGGGGTAAAACTTTCTTCTCGAATCACTGCCACAACTTCAGCCCAAGAGGCACTAGCAGACAAAGAACTAGTATTTTTTGCTATTCCGGCGCAATCATTAAGAGAAAATTTAGAGGCGTGGAAAGGTTATGTTTCCCCAACCGCTATTTTTGTTTCACTTATAAAAGGTATTGAAAACTCAACTCGGATGAGAATTTCAGAAGTTATTATTGATGTCTTCAAATGTTCAGAAAATCGAGTAGCAGCAGTAAGTGGACCAAATTTAGCGGGAGAAATTATTCATCGCCAACCAACAGCTACCACAATTGCTTGTGCTGATGAAGATGTCGCAGCAGATGTAGCAAATGCTTTAGCAACAAATTATTTCAGAGCTTTTTGGACCACAGATGTGGTGGGCACAGAATTAGCAGGAGCGATTAAAAATGTTGTGGCAATCGCTAATGGAATTGCAGTTGGCTTAGGTTTAGGTGAAAATACCCAATCAGCACTAATCACTAGAGGACTTGCTGAAATGACCAGACTGGGTGTGGCACTTGGTGCAAGAACTGAAACCTTTTTAGGTTTAGCAGGAATAGGTGATTTGATTGCAACTAGTCAATCTCCACTTTCTAGAAATAGAACTTTTGGCGAAGCACTTGGTCAAGGAGCCACAATTGATGAAGCACAATTAAAAGCTCATGGAACTGTTGAAGGAGCAAAAAGTTTGGCTCCTTTATTAGCGATTTCTGCAAAATATGATTTAGATATGCCAATTGCTGCACAGGTTTTAAGAGTTATTAGAGACGGTGATGATGCTCACGATGTTATGTCAGCACTACTTGATCAACCCATCACAGCAGAACATGAATAAGATTTAGTTCATGGAAAAAATAAGAGTCGGGGTTTTGTTCGGCGGACGTTCATCAGAGCACTCAATATCTTGTATTTCAGCAAATTCCATAATTAATAACTTAGATAGAAAGAAATATGAAGTAGTTCCAATAGGAATTACCGCAGATAATTTGTGGGTAGTAATGGAAGATAAGAATCCATTTTTAAATTTAACTAAAACAGATCTACCTGAAGTCACCAAAGAAGGAATTCAAACAAATAAAGCAATTAAAGTCTCTCAGACTCCACCAGATGAACTAATTTCCTTGGATGTAATTTTTCCAGTCCTTCATGGACCCTATGGTGAGGATGGAACTATTCAAGGATTAATTGATCTTCATGCCATAGCTTTTGTGGGTTCTGGAGTTTTGGGCTCAGCTATAAGTATGGATAAAACAACTTCAAAGGCTTTACTCAAAGTGGCAGGCTTTCCGGTAGGAGATTTTGTTACCATCCTTGATTCTCAATGGCAAAACGATAAAGCAAATGTTTTAAATAAAGTAAAAGAACTCGGGTTACCAGTATTTGTTAAGCCTGCCAGAGCTGGAAGTTCACTGGGTATTCAGAAAGTAAAGGAAGCTGGAAAAATTGAGTCAGCAATTGAAGAGGCCCGTGTTCATGATAAAAGAATTATTGTAGAAAAAGCAATTGAAGAAGCACGAGAAATTGAATGTGGTGTAATAACAGGGGAAGGCAAGAAAGCAAGCCGGGCCAGTTTACCTGCTGAAATTATTGTTAAATCAGGTCACGAATTTTATGATTTTGAAGCAAAATATTTAGATGATTCAGTAGATCTAGTAGTGCCAGTAAAGCTTGATAAAAAAGTTCAGGAAGAACTTCAAGAATTTGCCACACGTGTTTTTGACTTTTTTAATTGTGAAGGTTTAGCCCGTGTTGATTTCTTCGTCACTAAAGACAATGAAGTTTTAGTTAGCGAAATCAACACCATGCCAGGTTTTACATCCATTTCAATGTTTCCCCGAATGTGGGAAAAAACAGGAATGAAATATTCAGAATTAGTTGATTATTTGATTAAAGAGGCAATTGATAGACCTGTTGGTCTGCACTAAATTTAGAGATTAACTATAGGACAAGTAAGAGTTCTTGTTATTCCTTTAACAGTCTGAATCTTAGACAAAACAACTTTTGCTAATTCATCAATTGATCCTGCTTCTGCTCTGACCACAACGTCATAGGGACCGGTAACGTGCTCAGCGTTCATCACCCCAGCAATTGCATTAATTGCTAAGGCAACCTCATCGGACTTGCCAACTTCGGTTTGCACCAAGATGTAGGCCTGAACGCTCATTTGTATGCAACTTTCTTTTTCTTCTAGTGGGCTTAAACTTACAGATAAGTTGGATAATTGAAGAGGGGGAGATATCAATGAGTGAAGAGACAATCGCTGATTTGGGTGAATTTGGCTTTGTTGAATTATTAAAATCTCGTCTTGCTCCTGCCTCACAAGTCATCCTTGGTTTAGGTGACGATGCAGCAATTGTGCAATTAGAAAATAATCGAGTTGTGGCATCAACTGACATGTTGGTTGAAGGACAACATTTTAAAAGAGATTGGTCAAGTGCTAGAGACATTGGACACCGTGCAGCAGCAGCAAACTTAGCTGACATTGTGGCAACTGGCGCTACTCCAACCGCTTTACTTATTGGCTTAGCAATACCCCATTCAACAAAAGTTGATTGGTTAATTGAATTAGTTGATGGAATTTGTGAAGAAGCAGCTTTAGTAAATGCAGCTGTTGTGGGAGGGGACACCACAAAATCAGATAATTTAATTATTTCAATCACAGCATTAGGAAATATTAATGAAACTGGTTTATCTCAAGCACCTCTTAAAAGAAGTGGAGCAGAACCAGGAAATTTAGTAATACTGGCGGGAAGATTAGGTTGGGCTGAAGCAGGATTAAACGCCTTAAGAAAAGGTTTTAAGTCTCCAAAATTAGTTTGTGATGCTCATCGTCGCCCTAAGGTTCCTTATTTTGCAGGAAGTATTGCTAAAGATTTTGTTTCTTCCATGATTGATGTTTCAGATGGACTATTACAAGATTTAGGTCACATAGCTAAAGCTTCAAAGGTGCATATTGATATTAAAACCGTAGCTTTAATCCCAGAGCAAGAAATACTTGATGTGGCAGCAGCATTAAATGTTGATCCCATGATTTGGGTTATGACAGGTGGGGATGATCATGCTTTTGTCGCAACTCTTCCCAGATCAAGACAAGTTCCTGATGGGTTCAAAGTTATTGGTGAAGTTTTTGAAGGAGAAGCACAAGTAACAGTGGATGGAAAACATTTCTTAGGCCAAAAGGGCCACGATCACTTTAAATTTAGTTAACGAATAACTTTTCCGGCACGAAGGCAAGATGTGCAAATGTTAACGTGCTTTGGTGTTCCTTTGATAACAGCTTTAACTCTTTGAATATTTGGATTAAAACGTCTCTTTGTTTTTACGTTGGAATGTGAAACTTGGTGACCAAATCCTGGTCCTTTGCCACAAACGTCGCACTTGGCAGCCATGTGAAATTTCACTCCCGATTAATTTTGTTGCATTTTTTGGCAACTTGTAAGAGCCTACCCAAGTGGTTAGTTACGCCCATAAAGCACCCACTCAGCCTAGGCTGGAACCAACGATGGTTCACCTAAATTCCTCGCTGATTGATGTCTTAGGCGGTCGGTCAGCAAAACTTTTATCCACTGCTTTTGGATATGAAACAGTGGAAGATTTGCTACGCCATTATCCAAGACGATATGCCAAACGCGGTGAATTAACTGATCTTAAATCATTAAGAATTGGGGAACACGCCACAGTTTTAGCTGAAGTGGCATCTGCCAAAGAAGCGCCCATGAAAGGCAGAAGAACAAGCAGGTTGGAAGTTGTTGTTACTGATGGAAAAAAAACTATTGACTTAGCATTTTTTGCTATGTCTAGTATGCATAAAAAAAGATTAATTCCTGGTGTGCAAGGTTTATTTGCAGGAAAAGTTCAAGAATATAGAGGCCGAAAACAACTAATTCATCCTGAATACATTTTGACTGCCCAACAAGGGGAAGAAACCGATCCTGATGTCATTGAAATGTTTGCTAAAGCACTTATTCCAGTTTATCCAGCTACCTCAACTGTGCCCAGTTGGAGAACTGCAAAAGCCATCAAATTTGTCATGAGTCAATTAGAAATTAAGTCTGAAGATGATGTTGTACCAGAATCTATGCAAAAAGATTTAGACCTAATCTCCTTTAAGCAAGCTATTACCTGGATTCATGAACCAGAAACATTTGAACAAGCAGGCCTAGCCATGAATCGACTCAAATTTGATGAAGCATTTATTTTGCAAACAGTTTTACTTCAGAGAAGAGCTAAAGAATCACAATTGCCTGCTACCGCCAGAAAAAAGGTGACAGATGGTTTGTTAACCTCTTTTGACAAAAATTTACCTTTTGAATTAACAGATGGTCAAAAACAAATAGGTGAAGATCTATTCAAAGAGATTGCACAAACCAATCCCATGCATAGATTGCTCCAAGGAGACGTTGGTAGTGGAAAGACAATAGTTGCACTTCGCGCAATGCTCGCAGCAGTTGATGCAGGTGGACAAGCAGCATTGCTTGCCCCAACTGAAGTTTTAGCTGGCCAGCATTTGCGAACGATAAAGAAATTGATGGGAGATCTTTCGACCAAAGGAGAACTTGGCGGAAACGAAATTGGTACCAGAGTTGAGTTACTGACTGGTTCAATTACTGGGGCTGCAAGATCAAATGTTTTGGCAAACATTACAAATGGGGAGGCAGGAATTGTTGTGGGAACTCACGCAATAATTCAAGAGGGCGTGAAGTTTAAAGATCTGGCATTAGTTGTCGTTGATGAACAACACAGATTCGGAGTGGAACAAAGAGCAGCTTTAGCTGCTAAATCACCTGGTGATAAAAGACCACACGTTCTAGTGATGACAGCAACACCAATTCCAAGGACTGTGGCGATGACTGTATTTGGTGATTTAGATATTTGTTCATTAAAAGAATTACCAAAAGGAAGAAGTCCAATTACTACCCATGTTGTTTTATCAATTGAAAAACCAGGTCATTTAGAAAGAGGTTGGCAACGAGCTGTTGAAGAAGTTAAAAATGGTCATCAGGTTTATATAGTTGCACCAAGAATTGGTGGCGAAGCTGCTGAAGATGATGCTGATTTAGAACTTGAAGATGAAAAACGTCCACCTCTTGCAGTATTAGAAGTAGCACCAATGCTTTCTGGTGGACCACTTAAAGATGTCAGAGTTGGGGTTTTACATGGTCGAATGTCGAGTGAAGAAAAAGATGACATTATGCGCAGATTTAATGCAGGACCAAGTGCCAAAGATGGAATAGATGTTTTAGTCTCCACAACTGTCATTGAAGTTGGGGTGGATGTTCCAAATGCCACCATGATGATAATTCTTGATGCTGATCGATTTGGAGTAAGTCAACTTCACCAATTGCGTGGACGAATTGGTAGAGGTAGTGAACCTGGTATTTGTTTATTTGTCACAGAAGCTTTAGAAGATTCACCAGCTAGAGAAAGACTTGCAGCAGTTGCTGCAACCACCGATGGATTTGAATTAGCTCAATTAGATTTAGAAATTCGACGTGAAGGAAATGTTCTAGGTTCAAGACAATCTGGTAAAAAATCTTCATTGAAATTACTGCAAGTTGTTAAAGATGTTGAGCTAGTAGAATTAGCGCGGGATGCCTGCAAGAAATTGATTGAAGAGGATTTTACTCTTTCACAAGTTCCAGCTTTACAAAAAGCAGTTTTAGAAATTGAACAAGAGGCACAAACAGAATTCTTGGAGAAGAATTAAATGACAAGGATTATTGCTGGTGAGCATAGAGGCAGAAATTTAAAAGTTCCCGATGAAGGAACTAGGCCAACTGCAGAAAGAGTGCGCGAAGCTATTTTTTCTACTCTTACCTCACTTGATGCTATTGCTGAGGTTTTTGTTTTAGATCTATTCGCCGGAAGTGGTGCCTTAGGACTGGAAGCACTTTCCAGGGGGGCAAGTAATTGTGTTTTTGTAGAAACTAATAAGAACGCAGTTAGTGTGATAAATAAAAATATCGAAGATTTGAAAGTAAACGCACAAGTAATCGATGCAAAAGTCGAAACACTATTAGCAACAAATCCTGGGGGTACAAGTAATGTTCCTGCCCAATTAGTTTTCCTTGATCCTCCCTATGAAATAGAAATTGAAAAGATTGTAAAAATTTTGACTAAGGGTTTAGCTCATTCTTGGTTTTCAGATGACGCCATCGTGGTTGTGGAAACTTCCAAGCGAAATGGGGACTTTGTTTGGCCCGAAGGCTTCGAAAGCATTCGAGAGAAGAGTTATGGCGATACGTGTGTTTGGTACGGTCAAGTATGCAAAAAGTAGTTTGCCCAGGATCCTATGATCCTGTAACCAATGGCCATATTGACGTTTTCAAAAGAGCATCAGACATCGCAAATGAAGTTGTGGTAGCTGTATTAGTTAATCATTCAAAGGCAGGATTATTTAGCATTGAAGAAAGAGTTGATTTAATTAAAGAATCTTGTCAGCATCTACCAAAAGTTAGTGTGCAAACATTTGATGGCTTACTTGTTGATTTCTGTAAAACTCAAGGGGTAACAGCCATTGTGAAAGGTTTAAGAGCAGTCAGTGATTTTGACTATGAACTCCAAATGTCGCAAATGAATTATCAACTGGGCCAAGTTGAAACCCTATTTGTTGCCACTAATCCGCTGTACTCATTCTTGTCCTCCAGCCTGGTTCGAGAAGTAGCCCGACATGGGGGAGATATTTCAACTTCTGTTCCAAAATCGGTGGCTCAAGCATTGAAAGTAAAGTACAAGAGATAACTCATGGAATCCTTACAAATAATCGAACAAATTTTAAAAGAAATTACTGATGCTCGTTCTGTGCCTCTTTCTCGTGATGGCGCTTTAGTCAACAGGCAAGAAATGATCACATTATTAAATGAGTTAAAAAAGAATCTCCCCCAAGATATTTTGCAAGCTAACCAAATACTTGGTCAAAAAGAAGCGATCATTGAAGAGGGTCGAATTGCTGGTCAAAATGTGATTGAGCAAGCACGAGGTGAAGCAAACAGACTTATTTCACAAACAGAAATTGTCCAATCTGCTACCCAAAGAGCAAATGAGATTTTGCAACAATTAGATGATGAGTTATTAAAAATGCGCTCGGAAACAGATCAATATATTGATGCTCGTTTAGCAAACTTTGAAATAACTTTGAATCGAACTCTTTTAGCAGTTAGACGTGGTAGGGAAAAAATAACTGGTAATTCTTCATTTAACAACTAGGTGAAACCCATGAAAAAACTAGATAATCGCGATCCTTTAGTGCTTGATGTGCATGAATTACCTCGTAGAGCAGGTGAATCTAAAAAGATTGATTTAAGTATTAAATTACCAACTGCTTTAACTAATGGACCAGTTGTTGTGCCCGTTGATCAAGAAGTTGACTTAGAGCTATTACTTGAGGCAGTAGTAGATGGAGTGTTGGTAACTGGAGAAGTTTATTTAGATGTTGAAGCAGAATGTTCACGTTGTCTTGATCCGGTTAACTATGAAATTGATGCTCACATAACAGATCTTTATGTTTACGAAGATAAAGAAGTAAACAGTGATGACGAAGCAGATGAGATAAGAAAAATGCAAGGAGATTTGATAGATCTTGAGCCTGCCCTCATAGATGCGGTGGTGCTGGAACTGCCAACCAGACCTCTTTGCAATGATGAATGCCTTGGACTTTGTGCTCAATGTGGAATTCGTCTGGAAGAGGATCCTGAACACAAGCATGAAATAATAGATCCGCGATGGTCAAAGCTATCGCAGTTAAAGGAAGAGAAGTAGAGAAAAGTGCCAGTACCAAAACGAAAGATGTCGCGTTCTAATACCCGCAATCGTCGCGCACAATGGAAAGCAACTGTTCCAACTTTAGTTACTTGTGATCGTTGTCGCTCCGAAAAACTTCCACACATTGCATGTCCAACATGTGGAACATATGCAAAACGTCAAGTTACAAATCCGTAAATAAATTTGCAATATGCGCGAATTAGTGGCGCGCTTAGGCGTTGAACTATCAGAAGATATTTTAAAACAAGCAATCACACATCGCTCGTTTTCTTATGAAAATGGTGGCGTTCCCACCAACGAAAGATTAGAATTTTTAGGTGATTCTGTTTTAGGAATTGTTATAACTGATGAACTCTATAGAAAAAATCCAGAAGCCCAAGAAGGTCAATTAGCAAAACTTCGCGCTGCAGTTGTTAATGCACGAGCACTAGCTGATGTGGCAAGAGGTTTAGGTTTAGGTGAGTTTTTATTACTTGGTAAAGGCGAAGAAGCAACAGGTGGTCGTGATAAATCAAGTATTTTGGCTGACGCAGTTGAAGCACTCTTAGGTGCAATTTATGTAGAGCATGGCATAACTAAATCAAGTGAAGTAATTTTACAATTATTTGCTCCTATTTTGGCTGCTAGTGCAGAATTAGGGGCAGGTCTGGATTGGAAAACAAGTTTGGCTGAGTTAGTTAATGCTAAGACTCTGGGGATTGTCGAATATGTTATTGAACAATCAGGACCCGATCACGATAAAAGATTTAGCGCCAAAGTTAAAATTGGTGAAAATTTCTATGGCGTAGGTGAAGGAAAGAGTAAAAAAGAAGCAGAGCAGCATGCTGCAGCTTCTGCTTACACCGAAATTAATAATTTAAGACCTTAAATGCCCGAATTACCAGAAGTTGAAGTAGTTAGAAAAGGTTTAGCTAAACACATAAAAAACAGAACAATTCATTCTGTCAAGGTAAAAAATAAAAGAGCCCTAAGAAACTTTGAATTCAGCACCAAGACTTTTGAAAAAACTGTTTCAGGATTAGTCATAAAAAATGTTGAAAGAAGAGGCAAGTTTTTGTGGATGACTTTGAAGGATTCTACCCAAGCAATTAGTGCCCATCTTGGTATGAGTGGACAGATGTTAATGGTCAAAAAGGATGATAAATCCTCTCCTCATTCACGGGTCGTTTTTGAATTTGCAGATAAAAAAAGAAATTTACATTTTGTAGATCAAAGAACTTTTGGTTGGGTAAATTTAGAGGATCTAGTGGAAGCAGAAGATAAAAGAAAAGTTCCTCAATCAGTCTTACATATTTCCCCTGATTTGTTTGAAGAAACTTTTGATATGGAAAAAACAATTTTTAATATAAAAAGAAGAAAAACAGGAATTAAACAGGCTCTACTTAACCAAGAAATTGTGGCAGGAATTGGAAATATTTACGCTGACGAAGCTTTATGGTTAGCAAAAACTCATTGGTCAAATACTTGTCAAGATTTAAGTGAGAAAAAAATTAAAGAAATCCTTATTCGCGCTCAAGAAGTGATGACTAAAGCACTTGCGAAAGGTGGAACTTCCTTTGATGATCTCTATATTGACGTCAACGGGGAAGGTGGATATTTCGAAAACGAATTGAATGCATATGGTCGAGAAGGTGAAAGGTGTTACAGGTGTGATTTGGAAATGGTCCGAGAAGCCTTTTCTAACAACAGAAGTTCAACAATCTGTCCTAATTGTCAACCTCGAATAACCCCTCACAGATAGAGTTAGAGAGTTAAGACAAAAATAGAAATAATTACACTCGGAGGCTGACCTTGTATCTAAAGAGTCTGACCATCCGCGGATTTAAATCTTTTGCTTCCGCCACAACTCTTGAATTTGAGCAGGGAATAACAGCTGTTGTGGGACCAAATGGATCTGGTAAATCAAATGTTGTTGATGCAATTGCTTGGGTAATGGGTGAACAAGGTGCAAAAACTTTACGTGGTGGCACGATGGATGACGTTATTTTTAAAGGATCGGCAGGAAGAGCACCACTTGGTCGAGCAGAAGTTGTTTTAACAATTGATAATTCAGATGGCGCACTGCCAATTGATTATGCAGAAGTAACAATTTCAAGAACACTATTTAGAAATGGTGGATCTGAATATGCCATTAACGGAAACTCATCTCGATTACTTGATGTACAAGAACTTCTTTCTGATTCAGGTATTGGTCGAGAGATGCATGTCATAGTTGGTCAAGGTCAAGTTGCATCTGTTTTAAGTGCAACACCGGAAGATAGACGTGGATTTATTGAAGAAGCAGCTGGAGTATTAAAACATCGAAGAAGAAAAGAAAAAGCTGAGCGCAAACTTGAAGCAACACAAGCAAACATGCTTCGTTTGCAAGATTTAACAACAGAAATTAGAAGACAACTTAAACCTTTAGCAAGACAAGCAGATGTAGCAAGAAAAGCACAGACCATTCAAGCTGAATTGAGAGACGCCAAACTTCGTATTTTGGCTGATGACTTAACTCAAATGCGCATCAACATGATGAAAGAAGTTGCCGACGAAACAATTCTTCGCGAGAAACAGTCTCAAGTTGAAGAACAAATGAATGGTAAGAAACTTCGTGAATCAGAATTAGAACGCTTACTACTCGAAGCAACTCCCAGAGTGCAAAATGCACAACAAACATGGTTCAAACTTGCATCATTAAGAGAGCGTTTCTTTGGCACAAGATCACTTGCCTTAGAGAGAGCAAAATTAGTTGAAGAAGAAATCCAGGAACAAACTGGTGGTGCTGATCCTGAAACTTTAGAAAAAGAAGCAAAAGAAACTAGGGATAATTCTTACGAATTACAAAAAGATGTAGAAGTTGCCAAAAACTTTTTGAATAAAGCCACAGGTGAAAGAGTTGCAACAGAAGAATTATTTCAAGCAGAACAATCACGTCAAACCAATGCCATAAAATCTGCTGCAGACAAGCGAGAAGAATTTGCCAGATTAACCGGACAAGTAAATGCTGCTAAATCAAGAATTGAAGCACGCGCAAGTGAAGCAACACGTTTAGAAGTTGAAGTAAGAGAAGCACGAGATCGTGCTGAAAAAGCGCGCACAGAATTCTTAGCACTTGAATCCCAAATTGCTGGTCTTGATGGTGTTGAAAAAGGTTTAGACACTCAGTACGAGCAAGCCTCAAAAGAGTTAGCAAGTGCAGAAGAAAAAGTTGCAGAACTTGAAATTAAATCCCAAGAAGCTGCAAAAAATAAAGCGGCACTAACAGCAAGAGCAGAAGCTTTACAGCAATCTTTACTTGAAGAAGTTGATGGTGGTGATTCACTTTTAAGTTCAGGAGATGATTCCATAATAGGTTCTCTTGCAACATTGTTAAGAATTGAAAATGGTTGGGAATCTGCAATCGCTGTTGCTTTAGGTGATGCTGCAAATGCAATTGCAGCAAAATCTGTCAATGATGCCATTAGGTCAATCAATAAATTAAAAAATAATAAAACTGGTAGAGCAGCAGTTCTACTTGCTGATGCGCTATATGAACAAAACAATGCTCCAGCTGCACCACCATTTTCAAGAAGTGCCATTGAATTAGTAAATGCGCCATATGAGTTACAAAATGCTTTAAAGAAATTACTCAAAGATGTAGTAATTGTTGAAACACTAGAAGATGCTCAAGAAGCTGTCAGGTTACAACCAAGATTAACTGCAGTTACTAGAGATGGTGACAAAGTAACTTCTTATTACGTTATTGGTGGAACCGTTAACACTCGCTCACGCATTGAAGCAAAAGTTAATATTGAAAAAGCAGAAACAGATCGAGACCAAGTTTCAGCACTTGTTGATCAACTTCGATTTGAATTACAAAATGCAAAAGAAGAACAAATACGAGCTGTTGAAAAAGTTGAAGCAGCACTTGCCTTACTTTATGAATCAGACGCAGAACTTGCTGCCATTGCTGAAAAACTTGCTGCCCTTGGTGAACAAAATAGATCATCTCAAGCAGAGGCAGACAGATTAGATAGTTTATTGCGCGCATCACACACTGCTCGTGCTGATGATGAAAGAGTTTTAAGAGAAATTGAAGCACGACTAGCCAGCTCTGGAACTGAGCCAGCAGAAGTAATTGAGATCAATTCTTCAGAATTAGATCGCTTAAGTTCACTTCTTGAAACCACCCGTTCAGCTGAAGTTGATGCCCGCCTAGCTATGAGAACAGCCGAAGAAAGATTAGCTGCAGTTGTGCAAAGGGCAGAACAATTAGAAAGAACAGCTAACAGTGAACGAATTACCCGTTCCAAAGCCATGCTTCGTCGTGAACAAAGACGACGTGAAGCCCATATTGCAAATGCAGTATTCCAAGGCGTAGAAACAGCAATGTCTTATTTAGAAAACTCTCTCATCACTGCTGAGCACGAACGAGATGAAGCAACTAAGCATCAGCAAGCAATGGAACAAGAAGTTCAACAAGTAAGACATGCCATTAGAGACCTGGGCACTGAACTTGAACGCCTAGTAGACACAGTTCATCGAGATGAAGTTGCGCGCATGGAACAAAGATTACGAATAGAACAAGTAGAACTAAAAGGTTTAGAAGATTACGGCATTGAAGCAGATA
>JAQCGN010000010.1 GCA_027730605.1 Actinomycetota bacterium | reverse complement strand
GACACAATAGGATTCCCATGACAACATCTCCACCATTAAAAACTTGGCTTCCATCCTGGATTTTTTTAACAATTGTGTGGGGATTATCTTTCTTTTTCATTAAGGTAGCAGGTGAAAGCCTTTCCCCTCTCCAAATCGCTTTTGGTCGAGTAGCACTTGGCACTCTTACCGTATTAATAATTTTGTTAATAATTCAGCAAAAACTTCCCAACACCAAGAAAGCTTGGGTGAGAGCAAATATTGCTGGGTTCCTACAACACACAGCACCTTTTGCATTAATTGCATATGGTGAAACTCATGTAACTTCTGTGCTTGCTGGAATTACTAATGCTGCCACTCCTTTATGGACGGCAATTTTTTCCATGACTTTTATTCCCAAAGATAAAATCACTCAAAACGAATACATAGGAGTCATGACAGGTTTTATCGGAGTATTAGTACTCATTGGAATTTGGGAAGGAAATACTGGAGAAACTGAATTGATCGGAGTTTTGGCTGTCCTTATTGCCACAGCCTGTTATGGAGCTGTAGTTATATATACCCGTGCCAAGGTTACCGAACTTGGTTTTAGTCCATCCTCATTCATCGGTGCCCAACTTACTTCTTCATCTGTGCAACTTCTAATTTTATGTTTACTTTTCACAACTATTCCCTCTGCAATAAGTCTTTCAACAACTTGGGCAATATTATTTTTAGGAATATTTTCAACAGGTTTAGCATTTCCACTGGTCTATAAAATTATTAGAGATGTAAGTAGTTTGGCTGCTGCCACCATCACATATGCAACACCAATTGTTTCAACACTTGCTGGAGTTATTTTCTTAAGTGAAGGTTTGAGGTGGTATCAACTAATTGGTGCTGCATTAATTTTATTAGGAGTTGCACTTGTACAAGGAATAACTTTTTCTAGTGTGTGGAGCCGACGAGGGGACTTGAACCCCTAACCGCCCGATTACAAGTCGGGTGCGCTACCAGTTGCGCCACGTCGGCAGGTATTTAGCTAAATCTTTTGACTAATCGAGTTTACGTGACCGCATAATTGAATAAAGGGCCACACCTGTTGCTACGGCTGCATTCAAGGAATCAATTTTATTACTCATTGGAATTTTCACTCTTAAGTCACATGTTTGAGCCACTAACCTTGAAACTCCACGACCTTCAGCACCAATTACCAATAGGAGTGGACGATTAGCTAAATCTGGATCTACTTGATCTAAGTTCAAATCTCCATCACCATCTAATGCAATAGCAAAGAAACCTCTTTCTTGTAAATCAGTGATGGTCCTGGTGATATTTACTACTTGACATACCGGAACATGAGATAGTGCTCCTGCTGCAGTTTTCCAAACTGCACCTGTTACTCCAGCGCTTCTTCTTTCAGCAACTACTACTGCATTGGCATAAAACCCTGCAGCAGATCTAATCACTGCACCAAGATTTCGCGGATCAGTTACCCCATCTAAAACCACCACTAAAGCAGTTGTTTTTACTCCTGCTAATACCTCTTTAATATCTTTATATTTATACGGTGCTACGGCTAAGGCCACACCTTGGTGATTGGTGTTATTTGTTAATCGATCTAATTCTCTTCTCTCGACTTCCATGACAGGCAAGTTTTTATCACTGGCCAGGGTCAAAATTTGTCTTAATCTATCGTCAACATCGACTCCATTAGCAATTCTTAGAATGGCTGCATCAACGTTTTCTCTCAGTGCTTCTAATACAGGATTTCTTCCTAAAATAAAATCTGAAGCAGAGCGTTTCTCATTGTTACTAAATGATTTTCTAGGCTCTTTAGAAAACTGAGCAGTCCTAGTATTTTTTGGGTTTCGCTCTTTTTTGTCCCGATACTTAACATGAGCTGGTCGATCTTTTGCTTTAGGAGTTGGTCCTTTGCCCTTCAAACTTTTTCTATTTTTTCCACCAGAGCCAACAGTTTTTTTACCACTAGATCCACGGGCATTCTTAAAAGCCATTTAGCTACTTCTTTTCTTTATTAATAGACCAACGTGAACCTTGGGCAGTGTCTTCAATCAAAATTCCTGCTTCATTAAGGG
Source organism: Actinomycetota bacterium (assembly GCA_027730605.1). GTDB lineage: Bacteria > Actinomycetota > Actinomycetes > S36-B12 > UBA5976 > ATZT02. The sequence goes on along the minus strand of JAQCGN010000010.1, from coordinate 25,939 downwards.
CATCTCGAACACTATCGGCTACCACAAAATTCTTTGCTGCCCGTGCTTCATTTCTTTGTTTAAGCATGGATTGAATCAAAGAATCAAGAGCACCACTTAGCTCCTGGGAGGACTCTTTTTGCCACTGTTTATTTAATGGATCTAGTCCCAAAATATCCAGCATTATTCGCACTTGGGCATATATTTCTGGCAAACTTTTATCATTATTTGTTAAAGCAGTGTTTCCATTTGTGACAAATTCATGAATAACAGCAATTGCACTTGGTGTTCCAAGATCTTCATCAAGAGCATCCTTGAAAGTTGGTGGGAGTTGTTTTGAAAGTTGGATATCACCTAATTTTTCGTAAGCTCGAATTACAAATTGTTCGATTCTAGAAAATGCTGTTGCGGCTTCTGCTAATGCTTGGTCAGAAAATTCAAGGTTACTTCGATAATGTGCTGATAAAAGATAAAAGCGAACATCAATCGGTCTAAATCTTAAAAGAACTTCCTTAACTCTCATGGTGTTACCTAATGATTTACTCATTTTTTCACCACTTTGGGTAACCCAATAATTATGTAGCCAATAATTGGCAAATTTTTGACCAGCAGCTTTTGATTGCGCTACTTCATTTTCGTGATGAGGAAATGCTAAATCTAATCCGCCACCATGAATATCAAAATTATCACCTAAATATGCTCTTGCCATTGCTGAGCATTCAATATGCCAACCTGGTCTTCCGGGTCCAAAAGAAGTATTCCAAAACGGTTCATCTTTTTTACTTGCCTTCCATAAAGCAAAATCATGCGGATCTTTTTTACCTGTATCTAAATCTTGAGCAGTTAACATTTCATCAATTTTTTGTCCTGATAAAGAACCATAATCTTTAAAGGCCCTAACCGAAAACCAAACAGAGCCTTGGGAAACATAAGCAAAACCTTTGTCAATCAGAGTCTGAATTATTTCAATCATTTGAGGAATGTGACCAGTTGCTCTGGGTTCAATTGTGGGAGCTAGATTTCCTAACTGTTCATGAGCCCAAGAAAATTCCTTTTCATATTTTGCTGCTAATTCCCACCAAGTTATATCTTCATGACCTGCGTTATGAATAATTTTGTCATCAATATCGGTGACATTTCGAACCAAAATGACTTTGTAATCATTAAATTCAAAATATCTTCTTAAGACATCAAAAACCATGCTTGATCTAATGTGTCCAATATGGGGAGATCCTTGAACAGTAGCGCCACACAAATACATTCCAACTTCACCTTGTTTAATTGGGATGAATTCACGAATTGATCTTGCTGATGTGTCATAGAGGCGCATAATTGTTTTATTCTATTGGATTACTTTTTTTGAAAGAATTTAGTAAATGATTAACGATTAATTAAGGCATGGGCAATGGCTGCTAAGCCTTCGCCTCTTCCAGTTAGACCCAAACCATCTGTTGTTGTTGCCCCAATTGAAACAGGAGATCCAACAGCTTGACTTAAAGCTTTTTCTGCTTCTTGTCGTCGAGGACCAAGTTTGGGTTTGTTACCAATTAGTTGCACAGCTACGTTATCTATTTTCCAGCCAGCATCTAAAACAATTTTTGCAGCAGCACCCAACAACTTAATTCCACTGGCACCTTTCCATTCTGGTTTATCTGTTCCAAAATTTAAACCCAAATCTCCTAAACCAGCAGCTGATAGCAAAGCATCAGCACAAGCATGCGCAACAACATCACCATCAGAATGTCCAGCTAAACCAGTTTCATTTGGCCAATTTAATCCAGCTAAATTTAATTCTCTACCTTTTTCAAATGGATGAACATCAACACCAATTCCTACTCTATTTGCCATTTTGTTTCCTATTCATAAAACTAGTTGCCATTTCTAAATCAAAAGGTGTTGTTATTTTGAATGATTCCACAGAACCATTAATAGTACTTACATTGATGCCCGCAATTTCGGCTAAACCAGCATCATCTGTGGTGGGTTTCAAATTAGAGGTGGCATAAATTTCAGATAAAACATCTCTGGCAAAACCTTGTGGTGTTTGCACAGCTTTTAATTGAGAACGATCAAGAGTGTTTATTACTTCATCTTTTTCATTAACAGTCTTGATCGTGTCTGAAACTGGAATCACAGGGACAACAACCTTGACACCTTGGTCTAATTTATTTATCACACTATTAAAAACTTCAGCAGGCACAAATGGTCTAGCAGCATCATGAACTAATACATAAGAATCAAGTTGATCAAGTGCTAGTAAAGAATTCTTCACAGATTCTGTGCGCGTGATTCCTCCTGCCACAACATCAACAGGAATTTTCTTATTGGACTCACGCATTGCTCGATCAATATGATCTAGGGCTTCGTTTTTAAAATCTGCTGGCACTGCAATTATTAAATGTCCCACCCGTTGGATTTCAAGAACTCGTTTGATTGTGAGAGATAAAAGTGACCAATTATTGACACCAACAAATGCTTTAGGTTGAGCTAATCCCAGTCGTTCACCTAAACCTGCAGCCGGAATAACTACACAAACATCAGCTGTGGCGCTCACTTGAAAATCTCTAGGAAGCTAGAACCTCGTCGAGCAATGCTTCAGCATTTACTTCATTAGTTCTTTCAGCTAAAGCTAGTTCGCTCACGAGAATTTGGCGGGCTTTGGAAAGCATTCTTTTTTCTCCAGCAGAAAGTCCGCGATCTTGATCTCTTCTCCAAAGATCTCTAACAACTTCAGCTACCTTCATAACATCACCTGAAGCTAATTTTTCTAGGTTTGCTTTATAACGACGTGACCAGTTTGTTGGTTCTTCTGTGTAAGGTTGACGAAGAACATCAAATACTCTTTCTAATCCTTCTGCATTAACAACATCTCTAACACCTACTAGATCTGCATTATCTGCTGGAACTCTAACTGTTAAATCACCTTGTTTAACTCTTAAAACGTAATATTTTCTTTCAACACCTTTGATATTTCTTGATTCGATTGCTTCGATTACTGCTGCTCCGTGATGAGGATAAACAACTGTTTCGCCAACTTTATAAGCCATCTAAGAAAAACCTTTCGTTAATTCTTCTATTCTACCAGCCCAATACTGGGCGCTGGGCTTGACCTCTCATTGGGTAATATGGGCAATTATGCGTGTTTATAAATCTTTAATCTCAGCTATTGCAGTTATTTTTTTTATGACTGGATGTGGTTCTGGTCCTAACGCATTAACAAATACACAAGGTCCTGTTGGTAGTGGAGCTAATTCTTCAATTGGTGAAATATATGTACAAAATGTTGTAATTGCAAAGGGTACTGAAAATACTGCCACAGTTGTTGCGACAATTAGTAATAGCGGGTTAATAGAAGATCAACTAGTAGATGTTGTTGTTGAAAATCCTGCCCCAAAATCTGTGGTCTTTTCTCCTGCAGGAAACATAAGTATTCCAGCTCGAGGTTTGATTAATCTTGGCATTAATACACAATCTCCTCATGTTGATTTAATTGAATTTAGTTCTCGCCAATCTAGTTTTGTTAAAATAACTTTCGTTTTTAAAAATGCAGGAATTCTAGATCAAAGCGTTCTAGTTGTGCCAAATACAGGAATTTATGCAGGAGCATCCCCTGTAACCTCGGCTCCAGCCTCAGCTGCTGTTGAAGGAAGAGAAATTATTGCTGGTTCACTTAATGGAATTAGTGTCACAGTTTTAAATGGAACTAGAAGAGCAGGTTTTGCCAGATCAATAGCAGATACTTTGCAAGTTCAGAACATGAAAATTATTGCCGTAGCTGATGCCCCAAATAAAGACACAGCTTTAACCGAGATTGTTTATGGAACAGACATGAGAGCAAAAGCTGAATCTGTGGCAAAAATATTAGGTGTGGGAGTTTTGGTTGAAGACCAGACGCTAACAAGTTCTAACTTGATTGTTACCTTAGGAAATGACGCACCTTTTAGTATTAGCTAAGTTATTTAATATTTTCAAATTTATAGCCTAAGCCTCTTATTGTGTGAATAAACTTAGGGTTTGCGGCATCTTTTTCAATTCTTGAGCGAAGTCTTTTAACGTGAACATCAAGAGTCTTGGTATCACCAAAATAATCACTGCCCCAAATGCGATCAATTAATTGCACCCTAGTTAATACCCTTCCAGCGTTTTGCATCAAATAAACAAGCAAGTCAAACTCTTTCAAAGGCAAAGATTGTTCATCACCATCAACGGTCACAAGATGTCTATCTGTATCAACTCTTACGGGACCAATTTCTATTACTGAAGATTTTTCCTCTACCCCACCAACGCGACGCAAAATTGCTTTTACTCTTGCTAATAATTCTCTACTAGAAAAAGGTTTTGTGATGTAATCGTCAGCCCCAATTTCTAATCCAAGCACTTTATCTAGTTCGGTATCTTTTGCAGTTAACATAATTATGGGCACTTTGGTCATTGTTCTAAGTTTCTTACAAACTTCTAAACCGGATAATCCTGGAAGCATGACATCAAGTAATACTAAATCAGCACCTTTTTGTTCAAATTCACTTATCGCACTATTTCCATTGTCTGCAGTTATTACTTCATAACCTTCTTTTGAAAGCATAAAAGCTAAACCTTCTCTGAAAGATTCTTCATCTTCTACTAAAAGAATTTTTGTCATGAGCTAAATTCCTTTTTATTTTCAAAACTATTTTCTTCTTCCATTTGTGGAAATTTTAAAGTAAAAGTTGAACCTTGACCTTGAACTGACCAGAGTGAAACTTCACCACCATGATTTTCGCAAACATGTTTAACAATTGCCAAACCTAAACCTGTTCCCCCGGTTGTTCGTGATCTTGCAGGATCTACTCTATAAAAACGTTCAAAAATTCTACTTTGATTTTCTAAACTTATTCCAATTCCTTGATCTGAAACAGTTATTTCCACAACACCATCTTTTAAATTGGCACCCACGGTAATTCTAGAATTGACTGGAGAAAATGTGATGGCGTTACTTAGTAGATTTCGAATTGCCATAACTAATTGATATTCATCACCAACAATTTTTACCTCTGGTGCATTTACCTGAATTATTTCGATGGAATGTAGATCAGCTAATAACTGAACTGCATCTATGGCATCATTTATTACTTTGTCGATTTCTACTGCGTTTGCACTTGCTAGGGGATCATCGGATTGAACTTGTGATAAATCAATAATGTCTCTTATCACGTTAGTAAGTCTTTTTGTTTCAGGTCCTATTCTCTTGGCAAACTTCTGAATCGCTTCTGAATCCTTCCCGGCTTCCTCGATTGCTTCAGATAATAAAGAAAGTGCTCCAACTGGAGTTTTTAACTCATGGCTGATATTGGCAACAAAGTCTCGCCTTACATCTTCAACGCGACTAATAACTGAATTGTTTTGCGCCCAAAGTAAAACTTCGCCTCGTTCTAGTCTCGTAATCCAACTATCTAAATTTAGTTTTGTAATTCCCAAAGGTCTTTTAGCTTTAACTTTTTTTACTATTGGATCATCAATTTCTCTTGCTGCTGATATTAGGTTTTCTAATTCTGGTATTTGTATTTTTTCATCGCGAGCAATATTTAAACTTAAAGCAACATCTGAGGCGTATTTAATTTTGTTTTCACGATCAACCCAAATCACAATATCTGGTAATGATTGGATCAACTTTAATAGCAAGTCTTTAGAAGAATCAGGTATTAAATTTGATGATTCACCAATTGATGATTTTTTCATCCACAGGTAAGTCAGTGCTCCACCTATCAACAGTCCAAGTAGTAGCCCTAAAACTATTTCCATGTCTATAGATTAGTTTCTCTCCTTCTTCGGTATTCACACAGTTGTACCTAGTTAGACTAAATTTTGCTTTTCTTTCACCTACTATTCACCATTTAAATGGGCTAAGTGCCTGAAATCATGAGAATCTGTAACTTATTGATTTAAGATTGAATTAATGTGAGGAGATGAAATTGCGCGACCTTTTTCAAGAAGAGCTAGTTGCCATTAATAGTGACATCTCCCAAATGGCTGAACTTGTTGGTAAAGCAATAAATAAAGCAACTGAGTCTTTATTATTCGCTGATCGAGAAATTGCAGAACGAGTTATTGAATCCGATATTTTAATAAATGATTTAGCATCTGTGCTTGATGAACGTTGCACGACGTTAATTGCCAAACAACAACCTGTTGCAGCAGAAATAAGAAGTATTTTAGGAAGTATGAGAATTGCAACTTCAATGGAAAGAATGGGTGATTTAGCAGCACACGTTGCAAAGTCTGCGCGTCTTCGCTATCCAGCCAGAGCTGTTCCTGATGAATTAGTTGAAACATTTACAACACTTGGTCATTTAGCAGAAGAATTAACTCAACAGCTTTCAAAATTGGTTACAAATCCCGATGTGACTTTAGCTCAAATTATACAAAAAGCTGACGACAGAGTTGATGCCATACATCGTGAACTTTTTAGAATTGTGCTTTCACCTGATTGGCAACATGGCGTTGAAGCAGCAGTTGATGTGACGCTACTTTCTCGTTATTACGAAAGATTTGCAGACCACGCAGTAAGCATTGCAAGACGAATCGTGCACGTGCTTACAGGTGAGCCTTACATCGATACCGTTTTACATTAAAATAACTCAAATACTCTTAAGAATCAGCCTCAAGCAGTGATTAAAACAATGATGCGCGATAATTAGGCATATGAGTTTAAATCAAATTGCGCTCTTATCAGTCCACACCTCTCCCCTAGATCAACCAGGAGTTGGAGATGCTGGTGGTTTAAATGTTTACGTTGTTGAAACTGCCAAGAGACTTGCTCAGCAAAATATAAGCGTTGATATTTTCACTAGACGTACTTCAAGTTCTGTTAAAAATGAATCAATTTTATTTGATGGAGTTAAGGTAAAACAAATAACGGCAGGACCTTTTGAAGGCTTAACTAAACAAAGTCTTCCTTCACAGTTGTGCGCTTTAAGTGCTGGAGTTTTAAGAGAAGAAGCATTACAAAAAGAAGGATATTATCAATTAATTCATTCCCATTATTGGCTTAGTGGCCAAGTTGGTTGGGTGGCTTCTGAAAGATGGAATGTTCCACTTGTTCATTCCATGCATACAATGGCAAAAGTAAAAAACTCTTCTTTAGCAATTGATGATTCACCTGAGCCAACTGAAAGAGAAATTGGTGAACAACAAGTTATTGATGCTGCAAATCAGTTAGTTGCTAATACTGAATCTGAAGCTCAAGATTTAATCCATCTTTATGGTGCCGATACCAATAATGTGAGTGTAGTTAATCCAGGTGTGGATCTTGATTTATTTAGTCCCGGTGATCAATTAATAGCCCGAAAAGAATTGGGAATTCCACAAGATGCCATTGTTTTTACTTTCGTGGGTAGAGTTCAACCATTAAAAGCACCTGACGTTTTAATTAAAGCAGCACATCAATTTATTAATGATCATCCAAATTTAAGAAACAGAGTAAGAGTAGTTATTTGTGGTGGACTTTCTGGTTCAGGCTTAAATAGACCAGAATCTCTAGTTTCACTTGTTAAAGAGTTAGATTTACTTAAAAATGTAATATTTCTTGCTCCCTCATCTAGAGAGAAATTAACTTCGGTTTATAGAGCTTCCACATTGGTTGCTGTTCCTTCATATTCTGAATCATTTGGTTTAGTAGCAATAGAAGCACAAGCTTGTGGAGTTCCTGTTATAGGTACAAATGTTGGTGGATTGAAAACAACTGTGGCAGATAGTAAAAGTGGTTTATTAGTAAATGGTCACGATCCAAGAACCTGGGCTCAAGTTTTAGCGCAACTTTCATTAGATGATGCAGAATTAAAGAAACTTCAAATTGGTGCCAGACAACATGCTCTAAAATTCAGTTGGGATAAGACTGTTTCAGGTTTAATCAATGTTTACGAAAAAGCACTTGTTACTAAGCCTAAGCAAGTAAAATTCTTGAGGGCACTCTAGGTGATCAAGCAATATAAACTTATTTTGCTTCGCCACGGAGAAAGCAAATGGAATGCATTAAATCTCTTTACCGGCTGGGTAGATGTTGATCTTTCAGAAAAAGGAATCGCAGAAGCAAAACGTGGTGGCGAATTAATAAAGGAAAAAAATCTAAATCCTGATTCACTGCATACTTCTTTACTAAATCGAGCAATTAAAACATCAGAATTAGCACTTGCTGCTGCTGGGATTAAAGAAATTCCCACCACAAGAACTTGGAGATTAAATGAGCGCCATTATGGAGCTCTTCAGGGTTTGAATAAAAAAGATACTCTTGAAAAATATGGTGAAGAACAATTCATGTTGTGGAGAAGATCTTTTGACGTACCACCACCACCAATTGAACCGACCGATAAATATGCCCAAAATAATGATTCAAAATACTCAACTATGTCACCAAGTGAAATTCCTTTAACTGAATGCCTCAAAGATGTAGTAGACAGAGTTATTCCATATTGGAAAGATTCAATAATTCCAGATCTAAAGAGTGGTAAAACAGTCCTAATAGTTGCCCATGGAAATTCTTTACGTGCTTTGATTAAATATTTAGAAAATATAAGTGATGAGGATATAGCTAAACTAAATTTACCAACTGGAATTCCATTGCTCTATACACTGGATGAAAACTTAAAACCAGTTGTTATTGGTGGAGAGTATCTAGATCCCATCGCAGCACAAGCAGCTATTTCAGCTGTTGCAAATCAAGGTAAAAAGTAACTACTTTCCTCGAATTTCATTCATTTTTGGACGTTGGTCAACCAGGTAAACAATTGACAGGATTAATCCCACAATTTGTAATAGCCCATAGTTTGATCCACCTGTCCAAACAGAAATAAATTGGGAAAGAACTGAAATTCCTAACAAAGATGACCAAAACAATTTTGATTGTTTACCAACAGCAGCAAAAACTTCCTTTTTCTGGGTAACAGCATCAACAAATGCCCACATTTTTATGGCTACAAATAAATAGCCCATAACCACATTTAGTGTTTCAAAACTTACTGACATCTCATTACCTTCCAATTGGGAGTGCTTGCATTAAGCCTACGGCTTTTCCGCCACCTAGCACGGGAGTTTTCTCTAAATTACTCAATCTTTCTAAAATATTTTGGCCAACTCCCCAATACTTGAGCACTGCTACAACAAATGAAGCTCTTGGTCTCATTGAACCATCTTCAAACTTGACTGCAAAAGATCTACCATCGGCAAGTGCACCAACGTGCACTCCCTCAGCACCCTCCTTAGTAAAAAAGCCGCTTAGAGTTTGCATAAACTGCGCCACATCTCTTTTATTTCCAGAATTGTAAATAGGATATTTTCTTGCAGCATCTGCTACTTTTCTTTCCTCTTTAGTCTCATCAGCAAGAACAGCTCTTTGTGCAATTTTTGCTAACGCCACCAATGAAACTGCGTGTAGCGGAGCTCCACATCCATCAAATGTTGATTTATAAATCTTTTCACCACTTAAATCTTCAATTGTTTTTATAATCAGTTGTTGTAATGGATGATCCAGTGATAAATAATTTTCCACAGACCAATCATTTTTTACACATGCACTCAACATTCCTGCATGTTTCCCAGAACAATTCATTGTTATTCTTTCAGGTTTTAAGCCCTTGCTCAGATATTCGATTTGAGTACTTGGATCAAGTGGTAAATCTGGAGGGCATTGCAATGCCGCAACACTTAAACCAATTGACTCGAGCATATTTTTAACTAACTCTCGATGAATCTCTTCACCACTATGGGATGCACAAGAAATTGCTAATTTTTCATTTTCTAGTTGAGCACCACTTCTAAGCATTGCTGTTGCTTGAGCAATTTTTATGGCACTTCTAGGAAAGATTGGTTTTAGAGGATCGCCTAATGAGACTTCAATTTTTCCATTCGAATCCAATAAAACCGCATGTCCACGATGAACTGACTCAACCAGCCCATCTCTAACTAACTCAACCAATATTGGAGGAGTCGTCATTGAGCTACAACAATTTCTTCAATACTTCCTGGTATTTCATCTACGGCCACATTTAGTAAAACTTGGGTTTTAGATTTAACTATTCCTAAAGCAATAGGTCCTAATTCATAATGCTGCGCACTGGAACCTACTATTCCTACTTCTGTTCCATCAACAATTATTTGACTTTTTGGCTTAGGTAATCTGTTAGGACTTCCATCAAGGTGAATTAGCACAAGTTTTCTTGGGGGTTTACCTAAGTTATGGACTCGTGCAACTGTTTCTTGTCCTCGGTAACAACCTTTTTCTAAATGCACTGCATTACCTATCAATCCAATTTCATGCGGAATAGTTTTATGATCTGCATCAACAATTACGCGAGGAACTCCTGCTGCTATGCGAATTGCTTCTAATGCCCAAGATCCAGCAAGTGGAAGTTTAGTTTTTAAATAACTTTCTAGATTTGATCTTTTAACAAGAATTTCTCTACCTTTAAATACTCCTGGTCTTTGTGGAACATAACGATTGGGATTTCCTCCCGCACTTTCTCCTGAATCAGTGATTGCTTCTCCTGCAAAGTTTTTTGGAGTTAACCAAGTTGGAAAATCCATATATTTTTCTCTAATTGGTTCAAACACAGCTGCAAAGTTTGAAGTTTCGTCTTCAATTTGAACCTGAGACATAAAAATCATTTTCTTAAAAAAGTCCAAGATTGGTTGTAATGAGTTTTTTTCAACAATTAAATAGATCTCATTTTCGTCATTTATGACATGTAATTCGTGTTCAATGTGACCATTTGGGGTTAGCAATAAAGTTATGCAAGATTCACCACTTTGCATTCGTTCAATGTGTTGTGAAGTCAAATTATGTAAAAAGGCTTTTCGCTCTGAACCTGAAATCTTGATCACACCACGATTAGATAGATCAACGGCACCTTGGCCTTGCATTAAATTCTTTTGCTCTCGTAATGGATCACCGTAATGCCAAGCAACATCTTGGTCCACAAAAGATTCAGGTGCTCTAACTTGACCTTCTAAGTTAAGTGACAAAGAATTAATGGTCATGATCAGTTACAACATTTCCCTCATTAGCACATTTTTTACATAATCCATGTAGCGCTACGTGAGAAATATTTACTACAAATCCATTTTCAGTTTCTAAAGAATTTGCATATTTAGCAAAAGCATCTCCGTTTATAGATTCAACTTTTCTACATCTTGAGCAAACTAAATGGATATGTGGTGCATCATCAACAACATGATATGTGGGAGCACCATGACCAATATGTGCATGTGTAACTAACCCCACTTGCTCTAACACTTCTAAAGTTCTATAAACAGTTGAAAGATTTACACCACTTGCTGTTATTTTTACTTCTTCCAATATTTCTTCTGGTGTGGCATGTTGAAGATGAGTTACAGCTTCCAAAACCAATTGTCTTTGTGGAGTAATTCGAAAACCAGCAGTACGTAAACGTCTATCCCAAGCTTCTAAATAATCGTTCATTTTTTAACTCCTGGAATACTTGGTACTTCATGTTTGTTTACAGGTTTTCCTGTTTTCTTTGTTACTTCTATTTGTTCTTCACTTAAGGGTTTTAATCTGGCCCATAAATGATTTTGCATTTCTTGACCCACTGCAGCCATGTCGTAAGTCCACATTAATTCACCATTCATCAGTCCATACAAACGATCTCCTGCATCAACTGGTTTTGCACTAGGAACTCGTCCCACCCACTTCGTTGCAAGCCTTGCTCTGGCAGAAGTGATTTTTGCATCTTCAATTGTCAAGACTTCATTAATGCCTGTCCAAATTTCAGAGATTCCAGTGACATGTGAAATTGCAACTTCAACAGTTGCTCCTTCTCCTGGTCGCCAGAATCCTTTTTCTGAATGCATTGGTTCACCAGATGTTCCATCACTATTTAATTTCCAGGATCTACTTTCATAATTAATAAATGGTCTACCATCATTGATAAATTCAAGTTGCTGAATGAATGAAAAACTCTTCGAGTTTGGGTATTGTCCTTCTCCCACACCTTCCCAATGCCCTAAAAGCCAGGAGATGCGCACAATCTCAGGTGGTAACTCAGAAGGTAACTTTGACATTAATAAAAGTCTATCTTGACTACAAATAGTTGCCTATGTGGCTAAATCCTCTGGTTCCAGAAGATCAACTTTTGGCTAATGGGTAAAATTGTGTGTATAAATACTTAAAGGAGCAAATTATGACCAATTTGATACTGGTCACTAATGCTCGCGGAAATTCTGTAGAAATTTTACCTGCGCTTTCTTTACTAAATCATTCTGTAAAAATCATGCCTGCTGAACCTTCAGCTTTAATTAATGCCCCGATTTGTGAAGCAGTTTTAGTTGATGCCAGAAAAGATTTACCGGCTGCAAAAAGCTTATGTCGTTTAATTCGAACCACAGGAATTACTGCGCCTTTAATTGCAATCACAACAGAAGGTGGACTTATTGCCATTACCCCTGATTGGGGAATAGATGAAATAATTTTAGAAAATTCAGGACCAGCTGAAGTTGAAGCAAGAATCAGATTGGTAATTGCAAGATTAAGTGGTGTTGATGAATCAGTAAATCCTGAAATTGAAAGAGGAGATTTAGTTATTGATGAATCTGCTTACTCGGTAAAGATTAAAGGTCAATTAATTGATTTAACATTTAAAGAATTTGAATTACTAAAGTTTTTAGCCCAACATCCTGGTCGAGTTTTCAGTAGACAACAACTGTTACAAGAGGTTTGGGGATTTGATTACTTTGGAGGTACTCGAACAGTTGATGTTCATGTCAGACGCCTAAGAGCAAAACTAGGTCCTGAGCATGAAAACTTTATTGGCACATTAAGAAACGTTGGATACAAATTTGTTTCCACGAAAGAAAAATCCCAATCAGATGAGATCTCTGAGGAAGTTGAAAACCGGATAAAAGGGTAAACAGATGTTTAATGTGTCTGTTTTAAAACAATTAACTGAGCAACAAGTAAATGAAATTCTGGAAATTGTAATTGAGGCAAGTGAAATAGATGGTGCGAGACCTTTTTCTGAGCATGTTGAATTACATCTTCGAAGTGGTGGAGACAGACCTGTTATTCATGTAATTGCTCAAAACCAGAATCAAAAAATTGTGGGCTATGGGCATTTAGACACAACAGATTTAGTCGAAGGACCAAGTGGTGAACTGGTGGTGCACCCTGAGTTCAGGTTGAAGGGAATTGCGACTCAGATAATTCTTGAAATGAAAAATTTAATTAAAGAAAAACCACTTAGACTTTGGTCCCACGGGGACATTCCTCATGCACAAGAGTTTGCTAAAAAATTAGGCTTTAATTCTGTTCGAAATGTAATTCAAATGAGAAGATCTTTATTTTCACCGATTGAACCTTTTAATTTTCCTTCAAATTATAAATTAAAACAATTTGACCCCAACACTGATATTGATAAGTTTCTGTTAATTAACAAAATATGCTTTGTAGATCTACCGGATCAATCATCGTGGAGTAGAAAAGATGTTGAATTAAGAATTTCGGAAAGCTGGTTTTCAGCAAAAGGTTTCATTTTGTTATTAAACGAGAAAGAGGAAGTTGTTGGTTTTTGCTGGACAAAAGTACATGGACAAGACCACTTCCATAGTGAAGATGATGGTCATCAACATTTAGATCATGGACATGACCCAATTGGTGAAATTTATGTTTTAGGAGTTAATCCCCAAGAACATAGAAAAGGTTTAGGTAAAGCCTTAACTCTTTGGGGTCTAAACCACTTAAGAAGAAGTGGCTTAGATTCGGCGATGCTTTATGTTGATTCCAACAACCACAAAGCAATCAAATTATATGAAGAACTAGGATTTGGTTTCTGGGGTTTAGACAGACTTTACCGTTCGTTTACTTAAGGCTGAAATTATGAAAAACATGACTATTGAAACGACTAACTTTCCGCAGGAAAGATTTTTGGAAAGAGATTTGTCTTGGCTTTCATTTAATGAAAGAGTTTTAGATTTAGCTCAAGATCCTAATCTTCCTATTTTAGAAAGAGCAAGATTTTTAGCAATTTTTGCTGGTAACTTAGATGAATTTTTTAAAGTAAGAATTGCTGGATCTAAAAGAAGAATCGAAGCAGGTATTGCAGTTCGATCAGTAAGTGGAATGCTACCTCGAGAACTACTTACTGCTGTACTTTCAGAAAGTTATCGACTCCAGCAAAAACATTCAGCAATATTTGAAAGAGAAATTCGTCCTATCTTGGAAGAAAATGAAATAAAAATTGTTCGTTGGAATCAATTATCAGAGGATGAAAGAAAGAGCTTAGGAACATTATTTATTGAAAAAATCTTTCCAGTGTTAACACCTCTAGCAGTAGATCCTGCTCACCCTTTTCCCTACATTTCAGGATTGTCTCTAAACTTGGCAATTGTTATCAATAACCCAAAAAATGATTCTGAGCTTTTTGCCAGAGTAAAAGTTCCTCCAACATTTCCCCGCTTGCTTAATTCTCAAGGCCAAAGATTTGTACCCTTAGAAGACGTTATTTCGGCACATTTAGATTTATTATTTCCAGGCATGGAAATTGTGCAACATCACGCTTTTAGAGTAACCAGAAACGAAGATGTTGAAGTTGAAGAAGATGATGCAGAAAATCTATTAGATGCACTAGAAAGAGAATTAACAAGAAGAAAATTTGGTGCCGTAGTCCGACTTGAAGTTGAAGAAAATATCGATGAGCACGTTTTAGAACTCTTAGTTGAGGAATTAGAAGCAAGTGAAAGTGAGGTTTTTAGACTTCCTGGATTACTAGATCTTCGAGGGTTAAATGATATTTATAACCTAAATCGAGATGATTTAAAGTTTGCAAAATTTATTCCCAGAACTAATCCACAATTAGCTACAGTTGAAACAGCTAGTGCTCCAGATGTTTTTGAAGCTTTAAAAAACCGAGACATTTTGCTTCATCATCCTTACGATTCATTTTCAACCAGTGTTCAAAGATTTCTAGAACAAGCAAGTACTGATTCAAAAGTATTAGCTATTAAACAAACTCTTTACCGAACTTCAGGTGATTCTCCAATTGTTAATTCCTTAATTGAAGCTGCTCATAATGGCAAACAAGTTCTAGCAATTGTTGAAATTAAAGCTCGCTTTGACGAACAAGCAAATATTTCCTGGGCCAGAAAACTGGAACAAGCAGGAGTCCACGTAGTTTATGGAATGGTGGGACTAAAAACTCACGCCAAATTGTCTTTAGTCATCAGACAGGAAAATGACAAAATTCGTCGTTATGGACATCTTGGAACTGGAAACTATAACCCAAAGACGGCCAGGGGTTATGAAGATTTGGGTCTTCTTACAGCAGATCCTTTTATCACAAATGACATAGCTTATTTATTTAATTTATTATCTGGATACTCAATTAATGAGGAATATGACAAATTACTTGTTGCTCCTCATTCTGTAAGAGATGGACTCATAAAAAGAATAAAAAGGGAAATCCAAAATAGTAAATTAGGTAAAACTTCTGGAATAAGAATTAAATGTAATTCAATTGTCGATGAAAAAACTATAGATGCATTGTATGAAGCCTCAAGTTATGGTGTCAAAGTTGATTTAGTTATCAGAGGAATGTGTGCTCTTAAACCCGAGGTGCCTGGACTTAGTGAAAACATAACTGTGCGAAGTATTTTGGGAAGGTTTCTTGAACACTCTCGAATATATGAATTTGCAAATGATGGAAATACAGAAGTTTGGATTGGTTCAGCAGATCTAATGCACAGAAATCTTGATCGAAGAGTTGAGGCGCTGGTTCAACTTGAAGACAAAGAACATATCTCATATTTATCAGCATTATTAGATCTATATCTAAGTAATGAAACTTCACATTGGTCTTTAGATTGCGATAGCAAATGGATTAGGCAAGCTTTTGATAGAAGTGGGAATCCTCTACAAGATGCTCAAGAACAATTAATTAAACGTAAAAGTCTTAGAGGCCTTGATTAATGGCATCAAGTAAGAATAAAGATCACATTTATGCCGCTGGAACCGTCATCGTTCGAGGCCGAGGTTTAAATCAAAAAATTGCAGTAATTCATAGACCACACAGACAAGATTGGTCTTTTCCTAAAGGAAAAATTGATGGATCAGACACAGCTCCTGCCACAGCTGTGAGAGAAACCTTGGAAGAAACTGGCTTAAAAGTTATTTTGCATCAACCTTTGACTTCTCAAGAATACATATTTGACGGATTACCAAAAACAGTTTTTTATTGGCGCGCATCATTGGTTGAGAATTCAGAATTCATTGCCAATGATGAAGCAGATGAGTTAGTGTGGGTTTCCCTCAAATCTGCATTAAAACTGCTTACCTACGACGTTGATAAAGATTTAGCCCGTGAAGCATTTAAATCGATTGAAACAAAGCCACTAATTTTATTGCGCCATGCCACCTCGGAAAAAAGAGTCGAGTGGGCAGATAGATACTCCAAAAATGTTCCACCAGATAGTTTTAGACCATTAACTCCTGATGGAATAATGCAATCCCACCTTATTGCTGATCTTTTAAGTGCATTTGGAATCAATAAAATTGTCTCTTCAGATTCAATCAGATGCATTGCAACTGTCTCACCTTATGCAGCATCTATGGAATTATCTTTAGACGCTCATCAAATATTAAGTGAACTTGGGTGGGCTGTTAATAATCAGCCAGGCATTCGACTTGTAAGAAAACTTGCTAAGTCAAAAGATTCAATTGTTATTTGTGGCCATAGACCTGCCCTGCCTAGCCTTGCCCAGGCAATTGCTGAAGAACTGGGTTATGAAGAATTGGATGCATCTTTGCCACCCGCAGGATTAATTGTGATTCATAGACAGATTAATAAAAATAGGATCAGCATTAAAGAAATTGAAAAATTTGTTGTGGTTGACTAAAAACTAATCTAAATAGGATAGATCAACTGTCGGGATAATTAGCATTTTTACGGGCTTTGAAAGTCGATTGATTGTTAAAAACTGAACTTTATGTGGTGTTCTAAGTATGGGGAAAGCCTCCTAAGTTGTGTTCTCATAGGATTGAATTTGTGACTCTAACTAACCTAAGAAAACCAAAATCCCGAGGCTTCATTGGCTATAGCTTCATGTCTTTGGGGCTGTTCTTTTTTGCAGTAAATGGTCCAGTTGCCAAACTTGCATTAATAAATGGTTTGCAATCAGCTGAGCTATCTGCATTTAGAATTCAGGGTGCTTTTTTATTCCTCATTGTGGCAGCTTTGATTTTCTCAAGAGACCAGTTAAAAGTTAAGAAGAATGAAATTCTTCCGCTAATTGGTTATGGGTTCTTTGGTGTAGCTATGACACAATTTTTATATTTTGTTGCCATAAGAAGAATTGAAGTTGGGGTTGCGTTAATTATTGAATACACGGCTCCAATTTTGGTTGCACTCTATGTTCGCTTTGTTATGAAAAAAGAAGTAAGTGCAAGAGTTTGGTTATCTTTACTTCTTGCTTTGATCGGTCTATCACTCATCACACAAATTTGGACAGGTTCAAAACTTGATCTATTTGGTGTTTTGAGTGCATTTGGTGCCGCTATTGCTTTGGCAATTTATTTTATTGGCGGTGAACCACTTGCAGCAAGAAGAAATCCAATTTCTTTAGCAGCCCTTTCAATGGGAGTTGGTGCCATATTTTGGATGATTGTTCAACCATTTTGGAATCTTCCTTGGTCTAGTTTAAATAATGCAGTTAATTTGCCCCATCAACTTGGAACTATTTCTTTAAGCACACTTGTTTTATACATAATTATTTTTGGTACTGTTATGCCATTTTGGTTATATTTTATTGCTTTTCGTTATCTTGATTCCAAAAAAGCAGCAATTTTTGGATTACTAGAGCCAGTGGGCGCCTCTTTAGTTGCGCTGTTTTTATTAGGTGAAACCTTCATTAGTATTCAAATTCTGGGTGGTTTATTAGTATTACTTGGAGTAGCAGTAGCAGAAACAGCTAAAAAGTAAATTTTTACTCTAAACTGTTTTTTATGAACCAAGCTTTTCCCTCCCCTAAAAGTAATAACAAAGATGCCCTCATTGGCACTATTGGTGCCGCATTAGGGATGTCTATAACTTGGCTTGTGTCAGATTATTTTCTAGATGGATCAGCTCCCATTCTTGTGCTTTCAATGGGTGCATCTGCGGTAATTCTTTTTACAATGCCTAAAGCACCAACTGCGCAACCAGTTCCGGTAATTCTTTCTCATGTTGTCGCAGCATTTTTCGGAGTAGTTTCTGCTCAAATTTTTGACAATATTCCTCTTGCCTTAGGTGTTGCAGTTGGAGTTCATGCTGGAGTTATGACTCGTTTTGGATACATGCACCCACCCAGTGGCGGAACTGCTTTAAGTGCAGTAATTGGAGGAAGCGCAGTAACCAATTTGGGTTTTAGTTTTATTTGGCAACCTGTACTGATTAATGCAGTATTACTAGTAGCAGTTGCCATAATTGTTAATGCACCATTTTCTTGGCGCAGATACCCAGTAAGGGGTTAGTTAATAATGTCAGGAGAAATTAGAATCCGCCAAGTTATGTTGGCGGGAGGATCTGTTTTTATCGCTTCAGCAATTGCATTAATTGCCCGACCAGATTTATTTGGTGAATTTATTGGCATTAAATCACCAGAGGCTTTTTGGAGTTTAAGGATGACAGGAATTGTGCTAATTCCATTAGGTTATCTAATGATTGTGGTTCGTTCTGTTGCCTCAAATACTGTTGTTAAGAGTTTTGCCATTTTGATGTCAATTGTTTCTTTGGCTCTGGGTATTGTGACACTACTGGCACCTGGTCAAGCAAATATTGGTCGAATAATTTATGCCATTATTGGATTTTTGTTTTCTACTTTATATGTTGTAGCAGTTGCATTGGGTAGAAATAAAAGTTAACCTTTTAAGTGCGTTTCAAAAAATCTAATTGTTTCTTTCATTGAGTCTTCCCACCTAGGACTAAATGCATGCCCTTCGCCTTTGTATTGAATAAACTCAACTTCTTTGCCCGCTTCCTGTAGAGCTTTTGCTGTGGCTTCTGACCATGCGATGTCACAAGTGTCATCTGCTGTGCCATGCAAAATCAATAAAGGATCAGTTGCTTTATCAAAGTAATTGATTGCTGAAACTCCTTGCCAAAATTCTGGATTCTCATCGGGTAATCCAAATCTTTTATCAATTTCGTTAGCAACATCAAAATTCATTCGTGTCCAGCGATTGTAATTATCTACAACATTAGAGCTAACTGGAGCAAAAGCAACGTATGCATCAAATACCCCAGGTTTAACAACCATTGAATTAAAGGCAACACCACCACCCATTGATCTGCCTAATAAACCAATTCTATCTTTGTCAACAAAGGTAAATTCTGAATTCTTCAAAGCTAAAGCTGCATTTACTACATCTTCTGTGTAACCCAATCTAAAGTTAATATCATTATCCGAATCATCATCAGATTCTGCATGATTTCTGTAGTCGGTATGCAGAACTACATATCCTCTTTCAGCTAAATATTTTTGTTCGCGAGCAAGTCCACGACCAGTTGTGTAAATTGCTGGATCGATATATCCATGAGCTAGAACTAAAGTTGGAAACGGTCCTTCACCTTTGGGAACATTCATGATTCCAGAAATTGTTAAGTCACCCGATTTATATTTAACAAAATAGCGTGTGAATTTACTGTTTTCTCCTAAAACTTTTTCAAGTTTTAAATCTTTCCCAACAAATTCTTTTTGACTTAAAGCTTCCAAAGAAACAGGGTTTATCTCTTTAATCTGGGTGAGACTGGGACTTGGTGTTGGTATTGAAGATGGTGTGGTTGAAGTTGAAACTTCACTTGAACAGGCACTCAGAATAAGGGTGGTTGTTAATAATAAAGGGGCTATTATTCGATTCATGTCTAAGTCGGCCCGCCTCGCTTTTGGTCTAAATGCCATCTTTGCATGGCTTGGTGCGATTGGCTCGTTGACTGTAGATGCCTTGGGAATAGTAATTGTTCCTCAATTTGGTCCTTCATATTTTGGTGGGCATGCAGTTGGTTTAGCAGGTGCAATTCCTAGAGTCATCGATAACTTAAGTTATTTCACAATCTGGAGTAACTTTTTAGTGGCAATAACTGTGACCATGATTTATAGAGGGCTTTCTACTGTTACTACTTGGTTTAAAGTTCTAAGACTTTCTAGTTTATTAATGACAACAATCACAATGATTGTTTACATAATAATTCTTGCTCCTGATGCAAATCCTCAAAGTTGGAATATTTACACTAATCTTTTACTACACTACATTACACCTCCTGTAACAATTATTGTTTGGTTAATATTTGGTCCAAGAAAATGGATAAACTGGAGTATTGTTTTTAAATCTTTACTTATTCCTATTATTTATATCATTTACACATTAATTCGGGGTGCAATAATAAATAAGTATCCTTTTGGATTTATAAACGTTGTTGAATTAGGATATGCAGGTGCACTAATTGGAATTGGGCTTGTTTTCAGTTTAGGTTTATTCTTACTATCAGTCTATTTCGTAATAGAGAAAATAATTTCCCGTTCAACATAATTTATTCGCAAAATCCACCATCACAGCAAGGCTGGATGTAGAAACATTTGGGACACATATCTTTTCCCCCACGACGCTCAAGATCGCATTTTTCACAAGCAGGACATGGTCCAGGTGCGCCCATCATGATTCCTATTACACTTAATACTGAGTAGTTTTTCTAGATGAAACGCACATAAATTTTAAGGAGATTTCAAATGTCTGATAACAAGGTCACAATGTATGGAGCTGAATGGTGCGGAGATTGCCGCAGATCCAAAAAGTTTCTGGACTCAAACAAAGTTAATTACACCTACGTTGATGTTGAGCATGATCAAGTTGGGCAAGATAAAGCTATTGAGATAAGCGGAAAGAAATCAATTCCAGTTATCGCATTTTCTGATGGAACACACATGGTTGAACCATCTGATAATGATCTAAAAAAGAAGTTGGCAGAACTTTCAGTTCTTTAAGCAGGATATGGACAATGTCTGCAATTATTTTTGCAGCAAAAACCTTTAGTTTTTAAAAACGGTTCTGTCATCACTGAAAAACCTGTTTTTGGATCCTTATATTCAGTTAAACCTGCACTAACAGCTGCATCGTGGGCGGCCATGATTTTTTCATACATTGGATCTGATTGATCAAATTTTGTGGGCATGAATTTATTATTTCCTATGCTTTTGTTTTAACCAACTTAACCTACCGGTTGGTTACGAGTTTCATCCCTATGTTTTCTTAAATACACCATAAATGGTGTTCCACCAGTTCCAACTGCTGAAGGATTTCCTGGAGTTTTTTGTGATTGAGCATGAATATATGTTCCGGCATATTCCAAATGTAACGCTCTGAAATCAGCTACAAGTTCAACTGATTCATTGAATAGTTTTTTGATTGATTCTTTGTTACAAGCCATAACAAAATTTCTCACACTTGGACCATTTTCTGCCGCTTCAATAAATTTGACATGCATTGGTGGCATGTATTGGCGCATTTCCATTAAGTAATCTCTTAGTTGGTCTTGTTCGTGCACAATTCCAAGCACTGCATCAAGTGCTGGAACAATCGCACTTTGTGCGCCAGTTTCACCTCTGAAGGTTTGACCCTTTCCTTGATATTTCTCAACACCTTCATAAACAACTCCATTTGGTAATGATGGATTATTTTTCCAGCCAAAAATGTATGGTCTTACTCGATGGAAATAAACATATGGATCACATCGTTCTGACATTCTTGCCAAAACGTCATACATTGCTTTTATGCCATCTCGAAGATTTCTTAGTGCTTTTTCTAAAGCATCAAGGTCTTGAGCAGCAACAGCTTTTTGTGAATCTTCGATTGCTTTTAAAGCCTTGCCGGCTTTCTTTTCAATTTCAATGTGAATCAGAATGAACCACTCTTCATCTTGTCCACCTAAGAAACATTGCAAGAGTGCAATATTTCCACACTCGATTGGACCTTTTTTGTCTAATAAATACCAGTTATCAATTGAATAACTTGTGTAGCTAAGAATTGGTGGGCGTCCAACTAATTTTCCAACTTCATACCAAGGCTTAGCCAATACTGCAGGTAAAACATGTGCTGGTTCATTATCTGACCATTGATAGGCCTGACCTATATAGGAAAGAATTAAGAAAGCTCTTCTGATTTCACCATCTGTTTTCAAAGTGTCAATTTTAAATGCAGGTAAATCTTTAACGCGTTGTCTAAAGTTTGTTCCCATTAAATACTTTGGAAGATTTTTTCCCATTTCATCCCAGGCTTCATTTCCTGGTGGCAACGTTGCAACTGGCTCAGTATGTTGCATGTAACCAAATTCTTCGCTTAAACCAAAATCACTTAATTTAACTGGCTGACCACTCACTTATTTTCTCCCTTAAATAACACTTTTGACATTCTTGTCTTTGGCTTACCTAAAAGCAATAACTAATCAGAAATATTTCATAGTATGAAAAAAGACCCAAGAGATTATCTCTTGGGTCTTTTTTGAATGGTTCTTTAGAAGTCCATTCCTCCGCCACCATCTGGCATGGCTGGGGCTGGATTCTTTTCTGGCTTATCAGCAATTACTGCTTCTGTTGTTAAGAACAAAGCTGCAATTGATGCGGCATTTTGTAATGCAGAACGGGTTACTTTTGCTGGATCAATAATTCCTGCTTTGATCATGTCAACATATTCACCAGTTGCAGCATTCAAACCTTCACCAGCTTTTAAGTTAGCAACGCGTTCAGCAACAACGCCACCTTCTAGACCGGCATTGGTTGCGATTTGTTTCAACGGAGCTTCAATTGCAACGCGCACAATATTTACTCCAGTTGCTTCATCACCCTCAAGTTTGATGTCTTTTAATGCTTCTTTTCCTGCTTGAATTAATGCCACGCCACCACCGGCAACGATGCCCTCTTCAACAGCAGCTTTTGCATTTCGAACAGCATCTTCAATGCGGTGCTTGCGTTCTTTTAGTTCAACTTCTGTTGCTGCACCAACCTTGATAACTGCAACTCCGCCAGCTAATTTTGCTAAGCGTTCTTGTAGTTTTTCACGGTCATAATCTGAATCACTGTTTTCAATTTCAGCACGAATTTGAGCAACACGTCCTGCGATTTGATCGGTAGAACCTGCACCTTCCACAATTGTGGTTTCGTCTTTTGTTGAAACAACTTTGCGAGCTTTGCCCAGCATGTCAAGACCAGTGTTTTCAAGTTTCAAACCAACTTCTTCACTGATTACTTGCGCACCTGTCAAAATTGCAATGTCTTGCAACATTGCTTTGCGGCGATCACCAAATCCAGGTGCTTTTACAGCAACTGAACGGAAAGTTCCCTTGATTTTGTTAACAATCAATGTCGCTAAAGCTTCGCCTTCAACATCTTCAGCCAAAATAACAAGTGGTTTACCACTTTGCATTACTTTTTCTAAGATTGGCAAAACATCTTTAACAGCAGAGATTTTTGCATTAGCAATTAACATATATGGATCTTCAATAACTGTTTCCATTCTTTCTGGATCAGTTACGAAATATGGTGAAATGTAACCTTTATCAAAGCGCATACCTTCAGTTAGTTCTAATTCCAAACCAAAAGTGTTGCTTTCTTCAACTGTAATTACACCTTCTTTGCCAACTTTGTCCATGGCTTCAGCGATGATGCCACCAACTTCAGAATCGCCACCTGCAGAAATTGATGCAGTTGAAGCAATCTGTTCTTTGGTTTCAACATCTTTTGCCATATCTAATAACTTGGCAACAATTTTTTCCACAGCTGTTTCAATGCCACGTTTTAGTGACATTGGGTTTGCTCCAGCTGCTACGTTTCTTAAACCTTCGCGAACTAAAGCTTGGGCAAGGACTGTTGCAGTGGTAGTTCCATCTCCTGCTACGTCATCGGTTTTCTTTGCTACTTCTTTAACAAGATCAGCACCGATTTTTTCGTATGGATCTTCCAAATCAATTTCTTTAGCGATGGAAACACCATCGTTAGTAATAGTTGGAGCTCCCCATTTCTTTTCCAAAACGACGTTACGTCCCTTTGGTCCAAGGGTTACTCGAACTGCATCAGCCAAGATATTCATGCCACGTTCCATGGAACGTCTGGCGTCTTCGTCAAAAGCGATCATTTTCGCCATTGTTAGGTTCCTTCTTTAAGAGATAGTTTTTGTCACTCTCATAGGTCGAGTGCTAACTCTAATTTTGGCACTCAGGACTTTTGAGTGCAAATTGGGGGTCTAAAGCCCTACTGGTCCAAGAAATAGCCCTCACTGTGTTCAAAGCAACACCAATTTCCTCGAGGAATACAGAAATTTCTTAAAAATTAGTCTTGGGAATCTGGACTCTATGGGTTATGGTGAACATCCAAGGCCAAACATGGCATACGCACCTTCACAAATGGTGTCCCAATAATCCCAACAGCAATCAGGAAGGCAAATAAGAATTATTTCCCATTCCCGGATCTAACTTCAGCCTTCACTACGAAAGGAGCACTCATGAAACCAGAGTTCAAACGTGCCACCCCACGCCTGAGGCTACAAACACGGTTTAAAAGATTTAAAAACAGATTTTCTCGAAGTGACCAAAAAATATCTAAATGGTCTTATACCGACTTCACCTCAAAAAGAATGAAAGATGTAGCTAGACCAACAATTTCAGTCTGTGTCCTCACCAAAGATTGCAAATCAACAATTGAAAATACATTGAGTGTTCTGGTGGAGCTAAAACAAAATAAGTTAATTGACCAAGTTGTGGTGATTGATGGAAACAGTGTTGATGGCACTGCCAGCAGTGCTAGAAAATTTGATATTGAATTTTACGATGAAAATGATTTATTAGCACAATTTGGTACAACCTTAGGTAAAGGTGATGCCATGTGGAGATCACAAAAAATATTAAGTGGTGAAATTGTTGTTTTCCTTGATGGTGATTTAGAAGATTTTAATGAAAGGCATGTTTTAGGAGTTATCGGACCACTACTACTTGAAAAAAATATTCAATTTGTAAAAGGAACTTATAGAAGACACTTAAAGTTAAAATCAGGACTAATTAGAGATGGGGGCGGAAGAGTTTCAACTCTTTTAGCTCGACCTTTACTGACTGCATTTTATCCCAAACTTTCTGATTTCAAACAACCACTTTCTGGAGAGTGTGCGATAAGAAAAGAATTATTAAATTCAATTCCAATTGCAACTGGTTATGGGGTTGAAATTGGAATGCTTATTGATGTTTATCAAAAAGTAGGAATCACCTCAATGGCAGAAGTTGATCTACTTGAGCGTGCCAATAAACATCAATCATTAACAAAATTAGGTGATATGGCAGATGAAATCACAAAAACACTATTAACAAGAGTCAAAAAAGAAGGCAGATATTCTGACATTATTGAAGAAATAGTTGAAAGACCGCCATTTATTTCGATTTCGCAAGAGGTTTAATTCATTATTAATTATTTAGAGGTCCAGGATTATTAACTTGACTCGAATGCTGGTCAAATAGATCAGCTATTTTGACTTGAAATCAAAAACTTAGTGCGTAAGGTCTCAAGGTCTCGTGACCAAGTGAGATTAACGTTAACTATTTACTCCAACCAAGTTCCCCTCTTATACTTAAGATATTAACTAGAGCGGAGTGCTTTGTGGGTACTGCTGCGATAAATCCCCACCCCCTAGATCCTTTGAGTGCTCAAGAATTAAAAGACATAGTTCAACACGCTCGCAATATTTGGAAGCTCGATCACAGACATTTATTTGCCATGGTGCAACTTCATGAACCTAGTAAAGAGATAATCAATAATTGGAAAAGTTCTGAGCCAGTTGAACGTGCAGCAAAGATAACGCTTTGGAATAGTGCAACTTCAACTGTTATTGAAGCTGTTATAACAGTTGAAGGTAAAGAAATTAGTTTTACAGAAATTCCTGGTGCTAAATCACCGATTTTAAGTACTGAATCAG
>JAQCGN010000071.1 GCA_027730605.1 Actinomycetota bacterium | reverse complement strand
CATTTAATGTTGAAGAATTTTTCAGCACCGAGATCTGCACCAAATCCTGCCTCGGTTACAACATATTCTCCAAGTTTTAATGCAGTTTTAGTTGCGATGACAGTATTACAACCGTGAGCAATGTTTGCAAATGGACCTCCATGAATAAAAGCTGGGTTATTTTCAAGTGTTTGAACAATATTTGGCATGAAAGCATCTTTCAAAAGAACTGTCATGGCCCCCGTTGCTTTGATGTCATTGGCTGTTAGTGCTTTTTTATCCCGGGTGTGTCCAATAACAATTTTTCCGAGTCTTTTTTCTAAATCATCTAAATCTGTGGCAAGGCAAAGAATTGCCATAACTTCACTTGCAACCGTTATATCAAAACCTGTTTCTCGAGGGAAGCCATTTCCTGGACCGCCGAGCGAGGAGACTATTTCTCTTAATGCGCGATCATTCATATCCACAACTCGTCGCCAAGTTACTCTTCTAACATCAATTCCTAATTCATTTCCCCAATAAATATGGTTATCAATCATCGCTGAAAGTAAATTATGGGCAGCACCTATTGCGTGAAAATCTCCGGTGAAATGTAAGTTGATATCTTCCATTGGTACAACTTGTGCAAAACCTCCACCTGCGGCTCCACCTTTCATGCCAAAGCATGGGCCTAAAGAAGGTTCCCTTAAACAAATGATTGTTTTTTTACCAATTGCATTTAGTGCATCACCTAAGCCAACAGTTGTGGTGGTTTTACCTTCACCTGCAGGGGTAGGAGTCATTGCTGTAACTAAAATTAATTTGCCATCTGGTTTATCTTTGAGTGAATCAATAAAATCTAATGATACTTTTGCTTTGTACTTACCGTAATTTATAACAGAGTCTTCTGGTATTCCTATTTTTTGGGCAACCTGAATAATCGGCTGTATTTTTGCAGCACGAGCTATCTCTATATCTGTCTTCACTTGCTTAGTTCAATTGACCTTTTAGCAACAAATTCATCTAACTCTTGTTTTATTGTTTCATCCATTGCTGGTGGTTGATATTCTTCAAGTTTCTTTTTTGCTAATTCATTTGCTCGGACATCTGTAGTTTTGGCACCATTTCTGTTCCACTTTTCAAAATTATCACTGGAAGAAAGAATAGGGCGATAAAAACAATCACGAAATCTATCCATGGTGTGGGCTGCACCAAGAAAATGTCCGCCATGTCCTACTTCAACATGCGCATCAAAGGCAAGTGTTTCTTCGTTGATTTCTAACGGAGTAAATTCTGCTTGTAACATTCTCAAGATTTCAATGTCAACAACAAATTTTTCATAACTTGCCACAAGTCCACCCTCTAACCAACCTGCAGTATGCATAACCCAGTTTGCGCCAGCTAAAAATGTTGGCATCATGGTCATTAGTGATTCATAACCAGCTTGGGCATCTGCGGTTTGGGAAGAATTTAATCCACCGCCGGATCTAAAAGGTAAACCAAAATGTCGAGCAATTTGACCTGTACAAAGTAACCCAATTCCAGATTCAGGAGTACCAAATTGTGGAGAACCAGATTGCATATCAATGTTTGATAAGAATGAACCAAAAATCACAGGCGAACCCGGTCTGATTAATTGTGAAAGGGCTATACCTGTTAGTGCTTCAGCAATTTGTTGGGCCAGAGTCGCAGGAATTGTTACTGGACTCATTGCACCCATTAATAAAAACGGAGTAAGTAAGACTGCTTGATTTGCTTCTGAGTATTCAAATTGTGCATCAAGCATGCGATCATCCCAGCGAAGGGGAGAATTACAATTAATCAAAGAAATTGTGCAAGGTGTTTTTTCAATTTTTTCTCTTCCGCCAAAAACAATATCTGACATCGCTAATACATCTTTGGCATTTCTTCCTGAAACAACATTTCCCATATAGATTTTGTCAGTCAATGTTTGTAATGCATGAGTCATGTCAATGTGTCTGGTATCAAATGATGCATCATTTGGTTCACAAATAACTCCACCTGCTGAATCCATTTCAGGAAATGATTGAGCAAGTTTGGTGAAGTTTTTGAAATCTTGCATTGTGGCATCTCGTCTTACGGCACCATCTCGTACAAATGGGGGACCATAAACACCGCTAAATACCATTGAGTCACCACCAATGTGAACTGTGTTTTTTGGATTTCGAGCTTGCACATCAAATTCTCTTGGGGCTTTGGCAATTTGTTCTAAAATAAATTCAGGATCAAACTTCACATTGTGGTCTTCAATTTTTTGACCAGCTTTTCTAAACAAATCAAGTGCTCGATCACTCATAAATTCGATGCCTATTTCACTAACTATGCGCTTCCAGCCCTTGTCCAAAACGGCCATGGCATCTTTAGACAAAATCTCATATCTGGGCATTTTATTTTGAAACATGAAGGCTTTTCCCCACTTTCCTGACTCGAATCACTGCAGGTATCTCAATCTAGTACTTGACGAGCACCCTAGACATTACCCTACAATATGAAACAAGAGTTTCATATTATGAAATGTTGGGAATCGAGGTCTATTACATGAACCCCACTCCAACAAAGCGCGCCACCGGAACCCAAGCCGTTGATCGAGCTGCAGATCTTTTAGTGCAAGTGCTTAATGCCGAAAGACCGGTAACTTTTTCTCATTTAACAAATAATTCAGGTTTAGCTAAAGGAACAGCAAGTCGACTAATAAGTGCTCTGGAACGAAAAGGATTATTACAGAGAAATAGTGATGGTGAAATCGAAACTGGTTCTACTTTAAATAGATTTGCTTTAAAATCAAGTTCAACTATAAAACTTGTAGCACGTATGCAACCAGTTTTAGATGCATTGGGAAGTGCTACTGGAGAAACCGCAAGCTTGGCAGTACCAGGCTTAAATGCAGTTGAAAATATTGCTCAGGTTGATGCCAAGTTTTTGTTATCTTCAAGAAACTGGGTTGGACAAAAAGTTCCTTATCATGCTTCAGCTGCAGGAAAAATTTTGCTTGCATATGGCACTTCACAATTACCAAATTTAAGATTAGAGAAATTAACAAATGCAACTTTAACCACTAAAAATGAATTAGAAATAGAATTAGATAAAGTTAGAAAAAATGGGTTTGCTGTGATCATTGATGAATTAGAACCAGGACTCGTAGCAGTATCTGTTCCAGTTAAAAATGAATCTGGAAATGTGGTTGCAGCTTTATCAATTTCTGGTCCTTCTGCAAGATTAAATCAAGCAAGAATAAGTGAGTTAGTAAAATTACTAAAAACTGAAGTCAGCAAGGTTTCTTTACCAAATTCTGTTAAAACCAATCGCAAAAAGGGAGCAGCATGACTAGCGAAGAGATATTAAAAGCACTTTATGACGAAACAATGATTGGTAATGCTCCTAAAGTATTGGAGTTAACTAATCAGGGGATTGCTGATGGGATGACACCTGATTCGATTCTATTTGAAGCATTAATTCCATCTTTGGAAGAAGTTGGTGCACGTTTTGAACGTGGAGATTTCTTTGTACCAGAAATGTTAATTGCAGGTCGTGCCATGGCTGGAGCACTTAATGTTTTAAGACCACTTTTGGCAGATACTGGAGCTGAAACTGTTGGAACTTTTTTGATGGGCACAGTGAAAGGTGATGTGCACGATATTGGTAAAAATCTAGTGAATATTATGTTAGAAGGAGCTGGTTTTCAAGTTATTGATCTTGGAGTTCAAGTTCCACCAGAAAAATTTGTGGCTGCAGTAAAAGAGCACAAACCAGATATTGTGGGAATGTCAGCATTCTTAACAACTACTATGCCAATGTTTAAAGTAAATATTCACGAATTAACAAAAGCTGGCATGAGAGATGAAGTAATAATCATGGTGGGCGGTGCACCGGTTACTCAAGAATATGCAGACGCAGTAGGTGCTGATGGTTATGCATCTGATGCTTCGACTGCTGTTAGAAAAGCAAAAGAATTAATTGCAGCAAAAAGACAATTAGCAAAGGCTTAAAACGATGCCTAAACTATTGCCAATTATCGAACACGTTGTAAAAGGCCCAATGTGGGATTGCCAAATGTGTGGTCAATGTGTTTTGCATTCAACAGGAATGACTTGTCCCATGACTTGTCCTAAAACGTTAAGAAATGGACCATGTGGTGGAGTTCGAGAAGACGGGCATTGTGAAGTAAAACCTGAAATGAAATGTGTATGGCTCAAAGGTTATGAAAGAAGTGAAAGCTGGCCTTTACCAAAAGTTTGGAAAGAAGAATTTAATCATTTAAGACCACCTGTTGATAACAGATTAAAAGGTGATTCATCTTGGATAAATTTCTTTACCAAAAGAGATCGTTGGACTCCTAAAGGTTGGGCAAACACCACCGAAGAAACAGAAAATCATTAAATCATGTCTCAATTTGAGGAATTGATAACAAAAACCAAAGAAAGAGTTTTTACTGCAGAATTTCCAGTAATAGATGGTGAAGGTTTTGCCAAAGTAGAAAAGTATGCCAAAAGGTTAAAACCATGGTTTGTGGCCGTAAATGCCACAGATAACACTGCAGCTCATGCTCATGCCTCAAATGTGGCAAGTGCCATTGCGATGAAAATGCATGGCATTGAACCAATTATGCAAGTGGTTTGTCGTGACAAAAACCGTTTAGCAATACAAGCAGACATTGTTGGTGCCAGTTTGCATGGAATTGAAAATATTTGTGCATTAACAGGTGATGATGTAACAGCAGGAGATGAAACAGAAGCACGAAGAGTTTTTGATTTAGATGGACCACAATTGGTAAGACTTGCCACCACAATTGGACGTGGTGAATATATGTCGGGCAGAAAAATTACGCCGGCACCACATTTGTTTGTAGGGGCAGTTGAAAATCCCTCTGCTCCACCATTTGAATACCGTGTACAAAGAGTTGCCAAAAAAGTTGCAGCAGGAGCAAGATTTTTACAATTACAAATTTCTTACCATCCAGATAGATTAGAAAAATTCTGCCAAGGTGTTGTAGCAGCCG
>JAQCGN010000070.1 GCA_027730605.1 Actinomycetota bacterium | reverse complement strand
CCATAAGAATCGGCCTAGCGCTTAATTGTTCGGTTACCCCTTATTCAAGATTTGCCAGAAAAAACTATTTTTATCCTGATATGCCAAAAGATTTTCAAACAAGTCAATATGATGAACCACTTTGTATTAATGGTTATTTAGATGTTCTAGTTGACACAGATGATGGGACTAAACCATTTCGAGTGGAAATAGAACGTGTTCACTTAGAAGAAGACACCGGGAAATTAACTCACGCAGGTGGCGCAACAGGACGTATTCATGGTGCTGATTATTCACTTGTTGATTACAACAGAGCAGGAATTCCGCTTGTGGAAATTGTGACAAAACCTGTTCCTAATACTGGTGAATATGCTCCTTTAGTTGCCAAGGCTTATGTAACTGAATTAAGAGATTTACTTCGCGGTCTAGGAGTTTCAGATGTGCGAATGGAAGAAGGTTCCTTGCGTTGCGATGTGAACCTTTCATTGACTCCCAAAGGATCTAAAACCTGGGGAACCAGAACTGAAACAAAAAATGTTAACTCACTTCGAAGTGTAGAAAGAGCAATTAGAAGTGAAATTGAAAGACAATCAATAGAACTTGATAAAGGCAATAAAATTAAACAAGAAACTAGACATTTTCAAGAAGATACTGGAACAACTAGAAGTGGTAGAAGCAAAGAAGTAGCTGAAGAGTATAGATATTTTCCTGAACCCGATCTTGTCCCAATTGCACCTGATAGTGCTTGGATTGAAAAACTTAAAAAAGAATTACCAGAGCAGCCATCTTTAAGAAGAGCTCGTTTAGCAAAAGAATGGGGCTTTACTGATTTGGAAATGCGAGATGTCGCAACACTAGGTGGTGTTGATCTAATAAATGAAACAATTAATAAAGGAACCACACCTGAATCGGCCAGAAAATGGTGGGCAGGAGAACTTTCAGGACATGCTGCCAAAGCAGGAGTTGAGTTAATTGGATTAAAAATTACTCCCAATGATGTGGCAAGAATTGATGCCTTAGTGCAAGAAGGAAAATTAACAGACAAACTAGCTCGCCAAGTTATTGAAGCAGTTTTAAATGGTGAAGGAAGTCCAGATGATGTCATTGCAAAAAGAAATCTGTCAGTTGTTTCAGATGATTCAGCACTAATTCCTGCCATTGAGGCAGCAATAGCTGCAAATCCTGACGCAGCTGCAAAAATTCGTGAAGGAAAAGTGCAAGTGGTAGGTGTGATTGTGGGAGCCGTAATGAAAACCACTGGTGGAAGTGCAGATGCTGCAAAAGTAAGGGAACTGGTTCTAAAAACTTTAGGTCAATAAGCGCATTTATTTAGTTATGGATAGAGTTTAAAACATGGCAACTAAACCTGGCGATATGAAGCCTCGCAGTAAAGATGTAACAGAGGGTTTCGAGCGAGCACCAGCAAGATCAATGCTTCGCGCTGTGGGAATGAAAGATGAAGATTTTAAAAAACCACAAATTGGAATTGCTTCATCTTGGAATGAAATCACTCCTTGCAATATGTCACTCAGACGATTAGCAGAAAAAGCTAAAGCAGGAGTTTTTGCAGCAGGTGGTTTTCCTATGGAATTTGGCACCATTTCTGTTTCTGATGGAATTTCTATGGGTCATGAAGGAATGCGCGCATCTTTAGTAAGTAGAGAAATTATTGCTGACTCAGTTGAATGCGTTATGCACGCAGAAAGACTAGATGGATCTGTAACTTTGGCAGGTTGTGATAAATCTTTACCCGGCATGTTAATGGCAGCAGCCAGATTAGATTTAGCAAATGTCTTTATCTATAACGGCTCAATAATGCCGGGTAATTTAAATGGCAAAGATTTAACAATTCAAGATGTTTTTGAAGGTGTTGGAGCATGTGCACTAGGAAAAATTAGTGAAAAAGAATTATCAGATATTGAAAGAGCTGCATGCCCCGGAGAAGGTGCATGTGGAGGAATGTTCACCGCAAACACAATGAGCTCAGTGGCAGAAGCAATTGGGATGGCACTTCCGGGAAGTGCTTCAGCCCCAGCAGTTGACTCCAGACGAGATGCCGATGCATTTGCTGCAGGTGAAGCTGTTGTTAATTTAATTCGTTTAGGAATTACTGCAAGAGATATCATGACTAAAAAAGCATTTGAAAATGCGATAACAATTGTTATGGCATTAGGTGGTTCCACTAACGCTATTCTTCATCTTTTAGCAATAGCTCACGAAGCAAAAATTGATTTAACAATTGATGATTTCAATAGAATTGGTGACAAAACTCCTCACCTTGCCGATGTGAAACCATTTGGTAAATATGTGATGAATGACTTAGATAAAATAGGTGGAATTCCAGTTGTGATGAAAGCTTTGCTTGACGCAGGACTTATTCATGGTGATGCTTTAACAGTTACTGGAAAGACTGTTGCTGAAAACTTAAAAGAAATAAATCCACCAGATCCTGATGGAAAAATTATTTTTGCAGTTAATAACCCAATTCATAAAACAGGTGGCCTAGTTATTCTTAAGGGCTCTCTTGCCCCTGAAGGTGCGGTTATTAAAGCAGCATCAATTGATTCACCAATATTTGAAGGAACAGCAAAAGTATTTGATGACGAAAAATTTGCCATGGATGCAGTTACTCATGGAAAAATTGTTAAAGGTGATGTAGTAATTATTCGTTATGAAGGTCCAAAAGGTGGACCAGGTATGCGTGAAATGTTGGCTGTCACAGCTGCCATAAAAGGTGCTGGATTAGGAAAAGATGTCATGTTGGTAACTGATGGAAGATTTAGTGGAGCTACTGCAGGTTTTTGCATTGGACACGTTGCTCCTGAAGCAACAGATGGTGGACCAATTGCACTTGCACAAACTGGAGACAAAATTCGCTTAGATTTAGATGCTCGAAGATTAGATTTACTAGTTGATGATCAAGAACTTGAAAAAAGACGAAAAGTTTGGAAACCAGCTCCTGCTCGATATACCTCAGGAGTATTAGGTAAATATGCAAAATTGGTGGGCACATCGGCTAAAGGTGCTGTTACCAACTAGGTAATGCATACCTTCAGATAGACCAAATCAAGATATGGATGTACTCTTTTATTTAATGAGAAATGCACTCGTAGTAGTTAGCGAGCGCGTCGGCTAGAAAGATTTAGCCCACGCGCCTCCCTCCGTTTGCCCAAAAGGCCGGGGGGTTTTTTAGTGGGTTAGATGCAACTGAAACAATTGAGGGATTCTCTTCAAAAAGAATTCTTCCCCGAATGAAGGAAAAATTATGACCGAAATAAACGGTGCACAAAGTTTGATTCAAGCATTGGAATCATCTGGTGTGGATACGGTCTTTGGAATTCCGGGTGGAGCAATTCTTCCTGCATACGATCCAATGATGGATTCAAAAAAAGTACGACACATTTTAGTAAGACACGAACAAGGCGCAGGTCATGCCGCAGAAGGTTATGCCCAAGTCACAGGTCGTGTTGGAGTTTGTATGGCCACAAGTGGACCAGGGGCCACAAACTTAGTAACACCAATTGCTGATGCACATATGGATTCAGTTCCAATGGTGGCAATTACAGGTCAAGTTCCTTCAAATGCAATTGGTACAGATGCTTTTCAAGAAGCAGATATTAGAGGCATAACTTTTCCTATCACAAAACATAACTATCTGGTAACTAATGCTGATGATATTCCACGCGCTATTGCAGAAGCATTTCATTTAGCTTTAAGTGGTCGACCAGGACCAGTCCTAGTTGATATTTCAAAAGATGCACTAAATGCTAAAACTACTTTTAATTGGCCACCGGTTATGAATTTGCCTGGTTATCACCCAACTACAAAACCAAATTCAAAAAGAGTTAAAGAAGCAGCAGAAAGAATTATTGCTGCTAAGAAACCTGTTCTTTATGTTGGTGGGGGAGTAATAAAATCTCATGCTTCCAAAGAATTATTACAACTAGCAGAACTTACCCAAATTCCGGTTGTAACAACTTTGATGGCCAGAGGAGCATTTCCTGATTCTCATCCTCAACACTTAGGTATGCCTGGAATGCATGGATCTGTTGCAGCAGTTGGATCTTTGCAACAAAGTGATTTATTAATTGCACTTGGCACACGTTTTGATGATCGAGTAACAGGACAACTATCTTCATTTGCACCAGAAGCAGATGTTATCCATGTTGATATTGATCCTGCAGAAATTGGCAAAAATAGATTTGCTCATGTTCCAATAGTTGGCGATGCCAAAGAAACAATAATTGAACTAATTGCGGCATTAAAAGATGAACACAAAGCAGGCCGTATTGGAAATTATGAAGATTGGTGGGCAAATCTAAATAGATTAAGAACTGAATACCCACTTGGTTATGACCATCCAGTTGATGGATCACTTTCACCTCAATATGTAATAGAAAGAATTGGTGCAATTTCTGGACCAGAAGCTGTTTATGCAGCAGGAGTTGGACAACATCAAATGTGGGCTGCCCAATTTGTTAAATACGAAAATCCCGGCACTTGGCTTAACTCAGGTGGATTAGGAACAATGGGTTATGCAATTCCTGCTGCCATGGGAGCAAAAGTTGGTGCTCCAGATAAAACAGTTTGGGCAATAGATGGTGATGGCTGTTTTCAAATGACCAATCAAGAACTAGCTACTTGCACTCTCAATGACATTCCGATCAAGGTTGGTTTAATTAATAACAATGCCCTAGGCATGGTTAGACAATGGCAATCATTGTTTTATAACAACCGTTACTCCAATACAGATCTAAACTCCAACCGAGTCCCTGATTTTGTGAAGCTAGCTGACGCTTATGGCTGCCATGGTTTGCGATGCGAAAAACGTGAAGATGTTGATAAAACCATTGAAAAAGCATTAAGCCTAAATGATGCACCCGTGGTGATTGACTTTGTGGTTCACAAAGATGCCATGGTTTGGCCAATGGTTGCAGCAGGGATGAGTAACTCTGAAATCAAATTTGCTCGCGATATGGCACCACAATGGATGCGAAGTGATGACGAATGAGTCGTCACACTCTAAGTGTTCTTGTGGAAGATCAACCAGGTGTGTTGGCAAGAATTGCTAGTTTGTTTGCTCGCCGCGGATTTAACATTGAATCTTTAGCTGTGGGACCAACTGAAACCGCAGGTGTTTCTCGCATGACAATTATGGTCAATGTTGCAGAATCACCCCTGGAACAAGTCACAAAGCAATTAAATAAATTAATAAATGTACTAAAAATTG
>JAQCGN010000069.1 GCA_027730605.1 Actinomycetota bacterium | reverse complement strand
AATTCCTTTAACACTTGGTGGCCAAACCATTCCTGTGGGATGAAATTGCACAAATTCCATGTGCATCAAATTTCCACCTGCTTTTAAGGCAAGTGCATGACCATCTCCTGTGCCTTCCCAAGAATTGGAAGTTACTTTGAAAGATTTACCTATGCCACCTGTTGCTAATACAACAGCAGGTGCTTGAAACATTACAAATTCGCCATTTTCACGTTTATAACCAATCACACCTGAAACTTTGCCATCAGTTTTTAAAATTTCAGTAATTGTTAACTCTGCAAAAACTTTAATTCTTGCGTCATAATCTCCAGATTCTTTGAAGTCTTCTTGTTGGAGAGAAACAATTTTTTGTTGCAAGGTTCTTATTAATTCCAAACCAGTGCGATCACCAACGTGGGCTAGTCGAGGATATTCATGGCCTCCAAAGTTTCTTTGGCTAATTTTTCCATCTGGAGTTCTGTCAAATAGCGCACCATAAGTTTCTAACTCCCACACCCGATCAGGTGCTTCTTTGGCGTGAAGCTCTGCCATTCTCCAATGATTTTGAAATTTGCCACCACGCATTGTGTCTCTGAAATGAACCTGCCAATTATCTTTGGAATTAACATTTCCCATAGATGCAGCAATTCCACCTTCAGCCATAACGGTATGAGCTTTTCCAAAAAGAGATTTACAAATGATGGCAGTTCTTAAGCCACTGGCACGAGATTCAATAGCAGCGCGTAATCCTGCACCACCTGCTCCAACTATCACAACATCAAAGTCGTGACGTTCAATTTCTGACATTTATCCCCTTTAGAAGAAATAGAAATTAGTTACGGTGTTACTTGCCACAAGTCGAACATAAAAATCACACAGTGCTACACCAATTAATGAAACCCAAGCATATTTAGGATGACTAGCGTTCAATTTAGAAATAATCATCCAACTTTTATACCTAATTGGATGCTTACTGAAATGTTTTAATCTACCGCCCATAATGTGACGACAAGAATGACAGGAAAGTGAATATAGCCATAAGAATGTTGCATTAGCTAATAAAATTAGAGTTCCCACACTCATATGACCCCATTGACCTTCAGGGTTTTTAAACGCAATTATTGCGTCGTAAGTAAGCAAGGTGTTAAAAGCTAAACCAGCAATAAAGAAGTATCTATGAGAATTTTGTAAAATTAATGGAGATTTAGTTTCACCTGAATATGATTTATGTGGTTCTGCTACGCCACAAGAAGGTGGAGATAACCAAAATGAACGGTAATAAGTTTTTCTGTAGTAATAACAAGTTAAACGAAAGCCAAGTGGGAAAACTAATATTAGTAGCGCAGGTGAAAGTACCCACCAACTACCAAATGGTTGTCCAAGATGTGAAGCTCCTTCAATACAACTGGTGGCAAGACATGGAGAATAAAAAGGTGAAAGCAATGGTTCAGTAAAATAGTATTTATTTTCAAAAGCTCTGAAGGTGGAATAAATAATGAAAGAAACTAAAACAAATACTGAGATAGCAGGTTCTATCCACCATTTATCAACACGTAAATGACGCAAACCAATACTTGCTCTACCTGAGGATTCAACCCCACGTTCTAGCGAGTTAATTGCCATGTTGTGAGTTTACTGCGAGTAGGGGTAAGCCTGCATAGTCAGAAGTTGGTCAAACCGATGTGAAATGTCACACAAGTTTATTTAGGGTCTCGGTTAAGACTCATCCCTAATTTCTAAAAGCACAGCACCGTTTGCAACAGATGCCCCAACCTCCACAGATAAGTCACTTACGACCCCATCTTTATGGGCAGAAATAGGTTGTTCCATTTTCATGGCCTCGATTACAAATAATAATTCGCCTTGACTTACCTTTTGACCATTTTTAACAGCAATCTTTACCACTGTTCCTTGCATTGGACTTTGAACCGCATCGGAATCAAGAGATCCAAGTGTTGTTCTTTGATGTCTTGCTACCGGGGGCTTTTTTTGTTTAATCCCACCAGAAGATAAACCAACAGGCATAGTGATTTCTATTCGTTTGCCATTTAATTCCAAAACTAAAGAGGATCTATCCTCAAGCACAATTGAGGAAGATGAATCTTGGTATTGGGGAATTTCATTTTTAAATTCTGATTCAATCCAATTTGTATAAATACTAAATTTTTGCAAAGGATCAACTGGGGCAAATGCAGGATCATTTAAAACGGCACGGTGAAATGGTAGAGCTGTTGCAATACCTTCTGCTTCGAATTCACTTAAAGCCCTTTTTGCTCTTTCTATTGCTTCAGTTCTATTTGCTCCAGTAACAATTAATTTTGCTAGTAAAGAATCGAAGTTTCCTCCAATTACATCACCTTGTTTAAAACCTGCATCAATTCTTACTCCTGTGCCACTTGGTTCCTTCCAAACTTTGAGCTGACCTGGTGCTGGTAAGAAATTTCTACCAGGATCTTCACCGTTAATGCGAAATTCAATACTGTGACCATTAACTATGGGATCGTGGTAGCCAAGTTTTTCTCCACTGGCAATTCTTATCTGTTCACGAACTAAATCAATGCCTGTTACTTCTTCACTTACGGGATGCTCTACTTGCAGACGAGTATTTACTTCTAGAAAAGAAATAGTTCCATCTTGACCAATTAGGAATTCACAAGTTCCAGCACCTTCATAATTTGCTTCTTTAAGAATCGCTTTTGATGAATCATAAAGTTGTCTTCGTTGGTCATCTGTTAAGAACGGGGCAGGTGCTTCCTCAACAAGTTTTTGGTGTCTTCTTTGAAGTGAACAATCACGAGTTGAAATAACAACAACGTTGCCAAATTTGTCTGCCAAACATTGAGTTTCAACATGTCGGGGGCGATCAAGATATCGTTCAACAAAACATTCACCACGACCAAAAGCTGCTGTTGCTTCTCTTACTGCTGATTCAAAAAGTTCGACTATTTCTTCTTGAGTACGTGCCACCTTTAAACCGCGGCCACCTCCACCAAATGCTGCCTTTATTGCAATTGGTAAACCATATTTATTTGCAAATTCAACAACTTCTTGAGCGTTTTTGACTGGATCTTTTGTTCCAGGAACAAGAGGAGCACCAACTTTTGCTGCTATGTGTCGTGCTTGAACTTTGTCACCTAAAGCTTTTATTGATGCGGGGGAGGGACCAATCCAAATCAAACCAGCATCAATAACACTTTGGGCAAACTCGGCATTTTCCGAAAGAAATCCATAACCGGGGTGGATTGCGTCAGCACCTGATCTTTTTGAAATTTCTAATATTTTGGGAATTGATAAATAAGTTTCAGATGCCACATTTCCATTTAAAGAATAAGCTTCATCGGCGTGTAATACATGAAGTGAATCTCTATCTGAATCGGCATAGATTGCAACACTTGAAATTCCAGAATCTTTACACGCTCTTGCTATTCGAACTGCTATTTCGCCTCGATTAGCAATTAAAATTTTTGTTATAGATTTTTTTTGAACACCAGATTTTGCCATGATTTGTTACTTTAGGCCATTTCCCATAACGAAGTCCACGAGAGCCCAAGTTCGCGAACAATTTCTCTTAATGCTGGAAGTGATAAGCCAACTACATTGCTGTGGTCACCTTGTACTTGCTTTACAAAAGCAGCACCAAGTGAATCGATTGTGAAGGCCCCAGCAACATTTAAAGGTTCACCACTTGCAACATAGTCAAGAATTTCTTTGTCATCAACATCTGCAAACTCAACCGTTGTTGATACAACTTTGGAAATAGTTTTTTTATTGTCTAATCTAATTACCGTGTGACCTGTGTGTAAAATCCCTGATTTTCCGCGCATTTTTTTCCATCGCTGGATAGCATTTTCAGCATTTAGAGGTTTACCTAGGCTTTGAGATTCAAATTCCAACATTGAGTCAGCTGCAATTAGAATCCCACTATTGAGTGAAATATTGTTTTCTAGAACATAATTTGCTTTTGCAAGAGAAAGTTCTTTAACAATAGTTGTTGTTGGTTGACCTTTTAGTTTATTTTCTATTTCTTTTTCATTTATTTCAGATGGGATAACAATTGGTGTAATTTTTTGGCTTCGAAGAAGCATCAATCTGGCAGGCGAGGCAGAAGCCAGGATTACCGGAAAACTCATGCTCCTGGAAGGTAGGAATATTGCCAACCACTATTTAAATGTGGGGTATTTCTGAATCTGAATGCAGGGCTATTCCAATTACTAATTCTCTTTTTTTGCTTTCCTAATTCTTCAGACGAATTTTTGGCAATCTGAAGTGCGACATGAATTGCTGCTATTTCATCTGCTGTGGGGTTTCCTCTTAACACTTTAAAATCAAGGGGCTTGGTCATAGAGGGATATTTCCGTGTTTTTTAGGTGGCATTGATTCGCGCTTGGTAATCAATTGTCTTAAACCTCGAATGATTCGTATTCTTGTTTCACTAGGTGCAATAACTGCGTCAATCCATCCTCGTTCTGCTGCAACATAGGGATTATCAAAAGCTTCTTCATATTCACTAATTTTTTCTGCTCGTTCAGCCACAGGATCTTTAGCTGAACTTATATCTTTTCTAAATAAAATATTGACAGCACCTTGAGCACCCATCACAGCAACTTGTGCTGTAGGCCAAGCAAAATTTAAATCTGCCCCTAAGTGCTTTGATCCCATCACTATGTAGGCACCACCATAAGCTTTTCTAGTTATGACTGTAATTAGTGGAACTGTTGCTTCTGCGTAAGCATAAATTAATTTTGCTCCACGTCTAATAATTCCACCATATTCTTGATCCACTCCAGGTAAAAAGCCTGGAACATCGACGAAAGTAATTATTGGAATATTAAACGCATCACAAGTTCTCACAAATCTTGCTGCTTTCTCCGAAGATTCAATATCTAAAGTTCCTGCAAATTGCATTGGTTGATTAGCAACAATTCCCACACTTTGACCTTCAATTCGTCCAAATCCAACCATAATATTTGGCGCCCAGCCTCCATGTATTTCAAAAAATTCATCGTCATCAAGAACATGTTTTACTAAAACATGCATGTCATATGGCTGATTAGGTGAATCTGGAACAAGAGTGTCCATTTCTAAATCATGTTGATTAATTTGAAGATCTACTTTGGATTCAAAATGTTGGGAAGGTTCAGCATTATTTGAAGGCAAAAAACTTAGAAGTGTTCGCACATAATCAAGTGCATCTTCTTCAT
This sequence comes from Actinomycetota bacterium, assembly GCA_027730605.1. Lineage (GTDB taxonomy): Bacteria > Actinomycetota > Actinomycetes > S36-B12 > UBA5976 > ATZT02. The sequence goes on along the minus strand of JAQCGN010000069.1, from coordinate 48 downwards.
CACTGGCCATGTAATGGGCTACGCCAGATTTTGTGGCGTGAGCTCGTG
>JAQCGN010000009.1 GCA_027730605.1 Actinomycetota bacterium | reverse complement strand
TCTAATTCTTCCAGCACAACGTGGAGAAATTACAGACCGAAATGGTGCACCTTTAGCAATCACCGTTGACGCTAGAGACATAACCGTTGATCAAACAATGGTGATTGATCCAGTTGGATCAGCAAATGCGTTATCAAAAATTACGGGGGTTGAAGCAAGTGTGATACTTCCAGAATTGGTCGGAGACAGAAGATTTAATTATGTATTAAAGAAAGTTACAGCTGAGCAATGGTTGAAAATTAAAGAACTAAAACTTCCAGGAATATTTAGTGAAAAAACTAGTAAAAGAATTTATCCGTCGAATAATCTTGCAGCCAGCACGATTGGTTTTGTTGGCGGAGAAGACACAGGACTGGCTGGACTTGAGTACGGATTCGAAAAAGAATTAGCAGGTTCTCAAGGTGAAGTAATTGTTGAAATAAGTGCCGGAGGTAGACCATTACCCTCTGGAATTGCATCGGAAAAAAAATCAGTTCCTGGAATGGGAATTAGATTAACAATTGATAGAGATTTGCAGTTTGTGGCAGAACAAGCTTTAGCAACTCGAGTTGAATATGCTCAAGCTGACAGTGGTACTTTAGTTGCAATTTCTCCAAAAACAGGAAAAATTTTAGCTATTGCAACTTATCCGTCATTTGATGCAAATAAACCAGGTGAAGCACAAGACGGAGTCACGGTAAATCATGCACTAGTTGATGCATATGAACCAGGTTCAACTGCAAAAGTTATTACCATTGCTGGACTATTAAATGAGAATCTGGCAAATCCAAACACACCGTTTACAATTCCTCCAGTTTTGAAAAGAAATGGTAAGACTTTTAAAGATAGCGAACCTCATGGAACTTTAAAATTGACATTAACTGGAGTATTAGCAAAATCTAGTAATATTGGAACCATCCAAGCTTCTGAATTGATGGGTGCGGAGAAATTCAATAGTTACCTACAAAAATTTGGTGTTGGCCAATCAACAGGAATGCAATTTCCTGGTGAATCAAAAGGTCGTTTACCAAAATTAGAGAAATGGTCTGGTACAAGTTTTCCAACATTTGCTTTTGGCCAGGGATATATGGTTACGGCTGTGCAAATTGCCAGTATGTATGCAACTATTGCAAATGACGGAATCAGAATTAGTCCTTCATTGATTGAAGGATATTTGATGCCTAATGGCCAATACCAAGACGCAGCTTTATCTGAAAAAACAGAAGTTATATCACCACGTGCTGCACAAACTTTACGGGAAATGATGGAAATAGTTGTTTCAGATGAAGGAACAGCACCACTTGCTGGCATACCTGGTTATCGGGTTGCAGGAAAAACTGGCACTGCCCAAGTTGTGGATCCAAATTGTAAATGTTATTCAAGAGAAGTTATTGCTTCATTTATTGGAATGGCACCAGCAGAAAACCCTGAAATTATTGTGGCAGTAAGTATCCATAATCCTAAAAATGGTCGCTACGGTGGACAACTAGCAGGTCCAGTTTTTAAAGAAGTTGCACAATACGCATTGCAACAATTAAATGTCCCTCCTTCAGCAGGAAAGCCAACTGGCTTTCCTGTGCAGTGGTGATTTAAATGAAATTTGTCCGCCCCAGCATAAAACCAGTTGCGCTGGGAGAGATTGCGCAAAAATTTAATTCCTCAACAACTCAAACTGATCAGAAAATTACTGGAATAACCCACAATACAAAAAGTGTTGAAAAAGGTGATCTTTTTGTTGCATTGGGTGGAGAAAAAAATCATGGCGCACAATTTGTTGCTGAGGCAAAAGCCAATGGTGCTGTGGCCGTACTTACAGACTCAATTGGTGCAAAAGTAATTGGAGAAAGTGATTTACCAGTATTGGTTTTAGAAAACACTAGACATTTACTAGGTGAAATTTCTTCGTTTGTTTTCGGAAATCCGTCTCATTTTCTACAAGTATTTGGTATCACTGGAACAAATGGAAAAACTACTGCTGCCTGGCTAATGCGAGCAGGATTAGAGAAGTGTGGCATTAAGACATCTCTTTTAGGAACCGCTGGTATTTCAATTGGTGGAACAAATTTACCCAGTGCCAGAACCACTCCAGAGGCACCAGAATTACAAGCTTTGTTAGCACTTGCATTAGAAAAAGGATCAAAAGCAGTGTCGATGGAAGTTTCTTCCCATGCACTTTCGTTTGAACGAATTAATGGAACCAGATTTACTTGTGCAGGGTTTACAAATTTAAGTCAAGATCATTTAGATTTTCATAAGAATATGGATAATTACTTTGCAGCAAAAGCTCAATTATTTACAGCTCAGTATGCACAAAAAGCTGTTATTACCAACATTGATAGTTGGGGTAAAAAATTAATAGCTAAAACTCAAATACCTTTTGTAACCTTGGGCGGTGATGTCGAAAGCGACTGGCGAGTCACAGACATCACCGCAGCACTCGGACATGTTTATTTTGAAGTAATTGATCCTCGGAAAAAACCTTACAAAGTGACCCTAAGTTTTGCAGGAGCTTTTAATGCTTTTAATGCAGCTTTAGTCATTGCCATGGCAGGACAAATTGGATTAGAAGCCAAAGAGTTCATAACTGGAATAAAAGACACACAAATTCCTGGCAGAATGCAACCAATTGTTGTAGCAGGAGCAGCCTTAGGAATTGTGGATTATGCACACACACCAGAGGCAATAGATAATGTGCTAAGTGCTCTAAGAAAACAAACCAACGGCAAACTAATTGTCGTTTTGGGAGCTGGCGGAAATAGAGACTCTGAGAAGCGTCCCTTTATGGGCGCTGCAAGTGAAAAATACGCCGATACTTTAATCGTTACCGATGATAATCCTCGTGATGAAGATCCATCTTTAATTAGAAAAGCATTAATAGGTGGACTAAAAGATAAGACAAAATTAGTTGAAATTTCAAGCAGAGAAAGCGCAATTCAAGAAGCTGTTAATTTGTCAACTTCAAGTGACACGATTGCAGTGCTTGGTAAAGGTCATGAAACCACTCAAGAAACTGCTGGTAGGGTTGTAGATTTTGATGATGCTAATTATTTATTAAAATTCTTACAAGAAAAATTTGGTAAATAAATGATTCCACTGACATTAGCCGAAATATCAAAATCAATAGGAGCACAAATCAAGAATGTTGAATCTTCCTTAAAGATTACAGGCAAAGTTTGTTTAAACTCTAAAGCAGTAAGTACCGGTGATCTTTTCATTGCAATAAATGGAGAAAAAGTTGATGGTCATGATTTCTGCCAAGAGGCAATTAAAAATGGAGCTGTAGCAGCAGTAGTATCACGCGAATTCCCAAATATTGCTCAACTTGTGGTAAGTGATGGTGCCACTAATTCAAAAGACGTGGACCAACCTACAGTTATCGCCCTAGGAAAACTTGCGAGTTATTTGCTTTCAAAATTGCCAAATATTTGGAAGATTGCTGTAACTGGCTCTTCTGGCAAAACTACTACCAAAGATTTGTTAGCAGATTTAGGAAAACTTATCGGACCTACAATCTCTCCAACTGGAAGTTACAACAATGAAATTGGATTACCTCAGACAGTTTTAGAGTGCGACGATAAGACAAAAGTATTGATACTGGAAATGGGTGCGAGGCAAGTCGGAAATATCGATAAACTGTGCACTATTGCAAAACCTGATACATCAATAATTCTAAATATCGGAACAGCGCACGCAGGAATATTCGAAACAGAAGATAAAATCCTCAACACTAAATCTGAGATTATTCGCTGTTTGAATAAAAACGATGTTGCAGTATTAAACAAGGAAGATAAGACTTTTTCGCAACAAAAAACCAATGCAAGAGTTGTGAGTTTTGGTTTAGTAGGAGCCGATGTTTGCGCTAAAAATATTTCATTAAACGCTAATGCCCAAGCTCAATTTGATTTAGAGTATAAAGGCAAGGTAAGCAAAGTTGAATTAAAATTAGTTGGAGCACATCAAGTATCAAATTCTTTAGCAGCAGCGGCAGTTTTTCTAGACAAAGGCATAGAGATCGACCAAGTAACAAAAGTTTTATCAAATTCAATCGCAAAAAGTAAATGGCGTATGCAGGTTGAGGTAAGCAGCAAAAATATCACAGTAATAAATGATTCTTATAACTCAAATCCTGAATCAATGAAATCTGCCCTTAAAACTTTAAAACATATCGGTGAGGATAAAAATACGTTTGTAATTATGGGTGAAATGTTAGAGTTAGGAGAAAAGTCAAAAGAATATCATGAAGATATTGCAAAATTGATCCATCAACTTGCTATAAAAAATTGTCTAATCGTTGGACAGGGCGCAAAGCCAGTCTTTAATTATTTACAGAATCAAGGGTTTAATGGAAATATTATTTATGCAGAAAATCTTGACGAAACCTTATTAAATGCAAAGAATATGATTAATCCAAATGATGTTGTTTTGGTAAAAGCATCACGATCTATAGGTTTAGAGCGAGTCGCGAATGCAATTGTTTCTGATTTCAGCGACAATTTAAGTAACATTAAAAACCAGGAGGTCGGTCCGTGAGGCTGATCATTATTGCTGGTGTTTTTTCAATGATGTTTTCATTATTTGCTACACCACTTTTAATAAGGATTTTACGTAGAAGTGGTAAAACTCAAGCAATTAGAGTTTCTGATGGAAACATAAATTATCCAGAACATCAATCCAAAGTAGGCACCCCGTCAATGGGAGGCTTAGCAATTTTGGGAGGTGCTGTCGTTGGATATTCCATGGCACATTTAATTTTGTGGCGTCCACCAACTTTATCAGCATTATTAGCTTTGGGATTAATGTTTGGTTTAGCACTCGTTGGATTAGCTGATGACTATTTAAAAATTTACAAACAAAATAGTCGAGGAATCAGAGCTAGAACTAAGTTATTAGGACAGGCTTTAGTTGCATTTATTTTCGGATATGCCACATTAAATTACCCTGATGAACTTGGTCGAACACCAGGCTCAACAGCATTATCATTTGTGCGGGAAACTAATTTTATTTTACCTTCAGTAATATTTCTCTTATTAGTTTGGTTTTTGGTAACTGCTGCAACAAATGCGGTAAATCTAACTGATGGATTAGATGGATTAGCAGCGGGTGCTGCAGTTTTAACTCTTGGTGCATATATTTTGATTGGCGTATTCCAATTTAGTCAGAATTGTTCTTTTGGAAAAAGTGCAACTTGTTATGACGTTAGAGATCCACTTGATTTAGCGGTCTTTGCTGCTGCCGTTGCTGGTGCTTGTATCGGATTTTTATGGTGGAATACTTCACCTGCTCAAATATTTATGGGCGACACAGGTTCTCTTGCCATTGGTGGAGCAATTGCAGGCCTAGCAATTATGTCAAGAACTCAATTATTGATGGCATTTCTTGCTGGTTTATTTGTTCTAGTGACATTATCAGTAATTTTGCAAGTAACTTCATTTAAATTAACGGGCCGAAGAATTTTCAAAATGGCGCCATTGCACCATCATTTTGAAATGTCGGGTTGGCCAGAAATTCAAATTGTTGTTCGATTTTGGGTAATTCATGGTGCACTTGTTGCCGGTGGTTTGGCATTATTTTACGCAAGTTGGATCAGGGCATGATTGATTGGTCAAGACACAATAGGCAAAGTGACTGGACTAAAATTAATGCTTGCGTTGTTGGTCTAGGAGTCGCAGGCTTTGCTGCCGCTGATGCCTTAATAGAAGTAGGCGCACAAGTCACAGTTATAGATAATTCAATTGGAGAAATTCAAAAAGAACACGGTACTGTTCTTGAAATTCTTGGTGCAAAAATTCACCTAAATTATAAAGGTGAAATTCCAAAGAATAGTAATTTATTAGTAGTTTCACCTGGAGTGAAACCAAATTCACAAATCATTAATGAAGCAATTAAAAAAGATATTGAAATTTGGGGAGAATTTGAACTGGCGTGGAGATTAAGGCCACTTGATTTTCCTGCACCTTGGCTATGTGTTACTGGAACCAACGGAAAAACTACAACTTCGATGATGCTTTCTTGTATTCTCACCGAAGCTGGTTTAAAAGCTCCTGCGGTTGGAAATATTGGAGATTCATTAGTAAGTGCTGTGATGGACCCAATCCCAGCTGATGTTTTAGCAATTGAAGTTGGCGCCCCCCAATTGCCTTTTGTGAAATCTATGTCGCCACATTCAGCTGTGGTATTAAATATTGCCCCAGATCATATTGATCATTTTGGCAGTTTTGAAAATTATCAAAATACTAAAGCAAAGATTTATACAAATGTTCAAAAGTCAGCGGTATTCAATGCTCAAGATCTTGTGACAGAAAAAATGGTCGAGGACGCTGAAGTGGTGCCAGGAGCACGAGCTGTGGGATTTACTCTGGGAGTGCCAGGGTTATCAATGCTTGGCGTAGTGGAAAATTACTTAGTCGATAGAGCTTTTGTTGAAGAAAGAAAAACTCATGCTCAAGAGCTTTGTTCAATTGATGACATTAAACCTAATGCACCACACAATATTGCTAACGCTTTAGCAGCAGCTGCACTTGCTCGTTCTTATGGTGTGGAACCAGCACATGTTAAATATGGTTTGAGAAGTTTTGTACCTGCACCACATCGTATTTCCAAGGTGGGCGAGTACAACGGTGTTGTCTATATTGATGATTCCAAAGCGACAAATTGTCATGCAGCAGAAATGTCATTAAAGGCCTATAAAAATGTGATTTGGATTGCTGGAGGACAAGCTAAAGGCCAAGATTTCAATGAATTGATCAAAAATAGTGTGAGAAGTTTAAAAGCCATTGTGCTACTTGGACAAGACAAACAAATAATTGCGCAATCGGTAAAAACTATTGCCCCAGAATTGCCAATAAAAATTATTGAAAGAACTGATGATCAGGCCATGACTGAAGTTGTTCGTGCTGCAAACCAATTTGCAACAAGTGGTGACACTGTTTTATTAGCTCCAGGTTGTGCCTCTTGGGACATGTTCAAGGATTATAAAGATAGAGGAAATGCTTTTGCTGATGCTGTTAAGAAAACTCAAGGGACCAAATGATGGTAAATAGAATTTCAATACAGGACAACACTCAAAAGGATTTTAAACTTTCAGCCAAACTTTATTACGCTTTGATGATTGCCACATTTGGACTTCTTTTTATTGGTGTCATTATGATTCTTTCAGCTTCTACTACAGTTTCTTATAAGCAATTTAATAATCAATACATCATTTTTCTAAGACAATTAATGTTTGTCGGAATTGGCATAATTATGATGATTGCAATATCTTTCTTACCAAAAGTTTTCTTTTTCAAATGGGCCAAAGTAGCCTTGTGGCTATCAATCATTTTGCTTGGTTTAGTGCTTATTCCTAGTATAGGAATTTCAGTGGCGGGACAAAGAAACTGGATTAGTTTGTGGGGACCATTTAGATTGCAGCCAAGTGAAATTGCCAAACTCACGTTAATTGTTTGGGGATCTGTTGTGTTGAGTAAACAAGTTAGTTCAAAAGTAACAACCTGGCAAAATCTTTTAGTTCCAGTTTTTCCGGTCGGAGTAATAGTTTCTATTCTCGTGATTTTGCAAGGAGATTTAGGAACTGCATTAATTATTGGACCAATCTTATTGTCACTTTTTTATGCAATTGGTGCCCCACTAAGACTTTTTACATGGTCTACCATATTTGGTTTACTTGCAATATTTCTTTTATCAATTCAAGAAGGTTACAGAATTCAAAGATTTTTATCATGGATTAATCCCAGTGCTGAAAATCAAGATGCTGGTTGGCAAGTTATGCACGGAAAATACGCCTTGGCATCGGGAGGTTGGACTGGAATTGGGTTAGGTGCAAGTAAAGAAAAATGGGGCTGGTTACCCGCTGCTCACACAGATTTTATTTTTGCTGTTGTTGGAGAGGAAATTGGATTAGTGGGAACAGTAATAGTTTTGATTTTTATTGGAACAATTGCTTTTGTTGCACTTAGTCTGGCACGTAAAACAAATGATGTATTCACAAAATTAATTGCAACGTCAGTTGCAGCTTGGATTGTAGTTCAATCCATTATTAACATAGGAGCAGTTTTGGGACTACTTCCTGTTACCGGAGTTCCCTTACCACTGGTTTCTTACGGTGGTTCTTCATTAGTATTTACAATGAGTGCAATCGGAGTGCTTATGGCTGTTTTGAGAGCAGAACCAAGTGTTAAAGCAGATCTTAAAAAGAGAAAATCTGTAAGAGCAATTAAATGATGGTCATTGCCCTTGCTGCAGGTGGAACCGCAGGACATATTGAACCTGCAATTGCCTGTGCAAAAGCAATTAAAGATTTAGATTCCCAATCACAAGTTTTTATCATTGGGACAGACAAGGGTTTAGAAAAAGATATTGTTCCAAGACGAGGCATTGAATTAACAATAATTCCTGCTACCCCTTTTCCCCGCAAAATAAATTCAGCACTTTTCTCTTTACCATTTAGGTATCTAGCAGCACAAAGAATTGCTAAAAAATTATTGATTGACAAAAAAGTAGATTGTGTAATTGGATTTGGTGCTTATGTGTCATTGCCTGTCTATATGGCCGCAAGACGATTAAAGATACCTGTGGTGATTCATGAAGGCAACAAGAAAGCAGGTTTAGCAAATTATCTAGGTAGTAAATTTGCTGATGAAGTTTTTCAAATGTTTCCAGAATCAATTACCGGGGCCAAAACAGTGGGAATGCCATTAAGAAAAGAAATCACCAATTTGAATGTGAATGAAAATAAGATATTTGCTTACCAAGCTTTTGGGTTAGATCCTGCTCGAAAAACTTTGCTAGTCTTTGGTGGATCCCAAGGCTCACAAACTATAAATAGGGCTTTAGTTGGAGCATTACCAGTTCTAAAAGACTTAAATATTCAAATAATTCATGCAATTGGAAGTAAGAACATTGTTGATGAATCAACACGTAATTTTGATTTCTATCATCCAATTTCTTATATTGAGAAAATGGAATTGGCTTATGCGGCAGCCGATTTAGTGATTTCTCGTGCGGGGGCAATGACTATTGCTGAACAAACAGTCTTAGGTATTCCGGCTATATACGTGCCATTTGCAGTAGGCAATGGCGAACAAACAAAAAATGTGTCGGCTTTAATTGCTGATGGGGGAGGAATCCTTATTGCAGATAATGAAATTTCATCATCTGCAATTTCAGAACTTGTTTCAAGATTAATTCTCAACCCTGCAAAATTGCAGCAAATGTCACAAGTATCGGCTAGTCACGGGTTGCGCGATGCAGACATAAAAGTTGCACAAAGCGCGTTAGCCTTAGCCCGTGGCCACAAATAGGTTAAATCATGAATAAAGAAATAAGTGAATTAGGAAAAGTTCACATTCTTGGTTTAGGTGGCGCTGGAATGTCGGGTATTGCGCGCTTGCTGGCAGCTCAAGGTGTGGAAGTAAGTGGCACAGATGCAAAGGAATCAAGAAGACTTGATGCATTAAGAAAAATTGGTGTTGAAGTTTTCGTAGGACATTCACCCGAAAATTTAAAGGATTGTCAGACAGTTATTCATTCCACCGCTATTAAAGAAGATAATCCTGAGTTAAAAACAGCCAGGCAAAGAGATTTAAAAGTGATGAAAAGGTCTGAGGCGCTAGGAGTTTTAACCCGGTCATTTGAGACAGTTGCTATTTCAGGAACTCATGGAAAAACAACTACAACATCGATGATCACTGTGGCATTGCAGGCTTGTGGAGAAGATCCGTCTTTTGCAATTGGAAGTGAGTTATCTGAAACTGGGTCAAACGCACATTTAGGACAAGGAAAAAACTTTGTTGTTGAGGCTGATGAATCAGATGGTTCATTTTTAGCTCTATCACCAAAGGTAGCTGTTGTTACAAATGTTGAACCAGATCATTTAGATTTTTGGAAATCTTTTGACAAAATCGAAGAAGCTTTTGTGCAATTTTGTGAACTAACTAAATCAAGAGATGGGTTCGCGGTGATTTGTATTGATGATGAGGGTGGAAAAAGACTTGTCTCTAAACTTAAAGAAATTAACGTAAAGACTTTTACTTATGGAGTTGAAAAGTCTGCTGATTTACAAATAGCAAATATTGAATTAGGTTTACCGGGACCAAAATTTGAAGTTATATTTCAAGGTAAAAATCTGGGATCAGTATCTTTAAACGTTTTGGGCTTGCACAATGCCTTGAATGCGGGAGCAGCATTAACTGTTGGATTAGCTTTAGGAAAAAACTTTGATCAATTAAAACATGGAATCTCAAAATTTAGTGGAACGAGAAGAAGATTTGAATACCGGGGAAGTGCCAATGGCGTCAAAGTTTATGACGATTATGCACATCACCCAACTGAAATAGTTGCAACTTTAAAAGCTGCACGAGATGTTGTTGGTAAAGGAAAACTCATTGTTGCATTTCAAGCCCATCACTATTACCGCACAGCGTTATTTAATAAAGAATTCGGTCAAGCACTTGGACTCGCAGATCAAGTTGTAGTTCTAGAAGTATTTGCACCAGGAGAAGAAGCAATTCCAGGTGCCAGTGGTCAAACAATGGCATCTTTAGTTCCACTGCCACCTTCGCAAGTAGTTTTTGAGCCTTCCTGGTCAAAAGTTGCGCAACAGTTAGTACAACGTGCAAAGCCAGATGACATCATCATGACTTTGGGGGCCGGAGATATTGGTTTGTTGGCACCTGAAGTTTTAACACTTCTAGAATCCCAAAAGAAATCGTGATAAAAAGACACATCAGACGAAGAAGTATTTTTTCTATGGTTCTTTTATCAGCAATTATTTCAACTCTTTTGTATATCGGATGGTACTCGAATTTACTAATTGTAAAAAATATTGAGGTTCGAGGGACACAAGAAATTCCTGTTGAATTAGTAACAGAAACTTCTCAAGTTTTATTAAATACACAACTTTTAAGAGTTCCAACGGCAAGTGTAGTTGAAAGATTAAAAACTATTCCTCAAGTCGAAAATGTTGAAGTTAGAAGGGGTTGGCCCTATACGTTGGTAATTGACATAACAGAAAGAATTCCTGTGGCAATTACTGATTTAGCTGAAGGAAGATTTCTAGTAGATCAATCAGGATTTCCTTATCTACCAGCACCTTCGGGGGCAAATTTTCCTTTAATTTCTGGACCAGATGATCTTTCAAGAAATTCAAGTATCTTGGTGTGGCAAAGCTTTCCTGATTGGCTCAAGCCAGAAATTGCTAGCACCAATGCAGATAATCCAAATTCTGTTTGGTTGGCTATGACAAATGGGAGAAAAGTATTGTGGGGAAATACAGATAACTCAACTGAAAAAAGTGCAGTCTTGAGGGTTTTGCGAAGAATGGCTGCTTCAACTTACGATGTTTCAACTCCTGAAGTGCCTGTTGTTAAGCCTTAAAAATCATTTGTTGCAACATATTTGATCTCCAAGTATTCATCAATTCCTTCATAACCACCTTCACGTCCTAATCCTGATTGTTTAACTCCACCAAATGGTGCTGAAGGATCTGAAACCAAACCTCTATTCAAACCAATCATCCCAACTTGCAATGATTCGCTGACTTTTAAACCACGAGCTAAATCTTTGGTGTAAATGTAACCTGCTAAACCGTATTCGGATTTATTTGAAATTTCTAGTGCTTCAAATTCATCTTTTACTTTAACTACAGCCACAACTGGACCAAATACTTCCTCAGAGATTATTCTAGAATCAATAGAAACATTACCTAAAACTGTTGCAGGAAAATAACAACCTGGGCCAGGAGAGGGCTTTCCACCAACAAATTGAGTTGCACCTTTAGCCATGGCATCATCAACTAGTTCGCTAACTGATCCAACAGCTTTTCTATTTACAAGTGGGGCTAAAGAAGTATCTAATGAAGTTCCGTGACCGACTTTTAATGAACCCATTTTTTTGGCTAACTTAGTGACAAACTCATCGTGTACTTTTTCTTGCACAAAAAATCTATTTGCTGCGGTACATGCTTGCCCACCATTGCGCATCTTGGCAACCATGGCACCTTCGATTGCAGCGTCAATATCTGCATCATCTAGAACTATAAAAGGAGCATTTCCCCCTAATTCCATTGAACAATTAAGAACTCTTTCAGCAGCTTTTTTTAATAACATTTTTCCAATACCGGTCGATCCTGTGAACGAAAGTTTTCCTACCCGCTCATCACTTAAAGCTGCATCTGTGAGTTGACCTGGATTATTTGTTTGTAAAACAGAAATTGTTCCTGGAAGAGCACCGGCCTCTAACATGATTTTACTTATAGCAAGTGCTGTTAGGGGAGTTTCAGAAGCTGGTTTTAGTATCGCTGCACAACCAGCAGCAAGTGCTGCGCCCACTTTTCTTGTGTACATTGCGGCAGGAAAATTCCAAGGTGTTATTAGAAATGCGATACCAATTGGCTGTTTATAAGTCAAAATTCGATTTGCTCCACTTGGGGCATTTCGAATTGAACCATCAATTCTAACTGCTTCTTCTGAAAACCATCTAAAAAATTCTGCAGCATAAGTAACTTCTGCACGAGCATCAACAAGTGTCTTACCATTCTCAAGAGACATCAACATTGCTAAATCATCTATTTGAGCAATCATTAATTCATAAGTTTTCCTCAGAACTTCGCCTCTGACTCTTGGCGCAGTTTTTGCCCATTTGGCTTGTGTTGGAACAGCTAAATCAAGTGCTTTTTTGAGATCACTTACACCAGCATTAGAAACTTTTGTTAATACTTCACCATTCGCAGGATCTGTAACATTAAAATTTTCAAGTTCACCACTAACGAATTTGTCACCTATAAGAAGCCCAGTTGGTATTTTGCTAAGTAATTTTGAAGTAGCCTCAATATCTGGATTAACAACTGAATCAGGAACTTGTATTAATTGGGTAGACATATTTAAATCCAATCACTTCCTTGAGGACATTTTACTTTTGGGGTTGGGCTAGAAAGGAATATCATCATCATTTTCACTTACTTCGGCAAGAGAGGCTGATAAACCTAAAGCTTTTGCAACTCGATCATCATTACTAATTAGTGGAATACCAGAATTCTCAATAATTTCACCAGTCTTAAGATCAACTTGCAATCCACCAATGTCAGCCTTTACTTGTTCTGCATTGGCAAATTCACACCATTGACTAACTTTGCACCAATTGCATGGAGGGTTTGTTGATGGAGTAAAAAGTGTGTCACTAGCCCAAGTATCAACTTGCTCTGCAAGTTGTGACCAGGCGAACAACTGAACCTGTTCATCTTCACAATTCCAGATGTAGGTCTTACATTCTTCTGGTGAAATCAACTCTAATTCAACGCGTTTATTTTTAAATTCTCCGAATTCCTCTAAAACATTTTTTGGTAAGCAGTCTTCGACCATAAGACGAATTGCTAAAGGAAGTTGTGGATAGATATTGAAATAAATATCTTGTTCTAAATCTTTAATACTGGAAACTGTTTTTGTTTCTCGCCACACCAAATCAACACCATTTTTGAATAAAATATCTGGTCTCGTACTAATTGTCACATCGGCATCTGTATCAAGTACTTCAATTGATATTTCAGTGGCAACTTTTGATGATGAATTTATGGGACAAGTGATTTGGTGTTGCGCTAAATACGGTAATGCAATCTCTGCTTCGTCTTTGTTCCAACCAAGATTTTCAGCAATTTGTCCAAGTTTTGATTTACTTGGGAGATCATGTATTGCACAAGTCTTTACTCTTTTATGAGCTTCTTCAAGCCATGCATGAACAAGTAAACCTCTTTGTTGAGCAGAATTTGAAGATTCTTGTTTAGCTCTTAAACCAAGTTCATCTTGGAGAAAGTACTGTCTGGGACATCTTCTGTAGGTGTGAAATTTTGATGGGGAATAAGCCTTCGGCCAAGCTGCATAAGCAGTTATGCCTAAGAGTCCTGGACGATTTGGCAGGGTTGGACACATTGTGTTTGCTCGACAACTTCTGCAATTAGGTCCAACATTTTGATTTCCCCCTTTGATTCTTTCTGTTACCACGGGCAAAGACTTTTCTTCAAATAATTTTCGTGCATTCTCAACAGATTCTGATAAAACTACTGCTTGACTGGCATCAAGTGCACCAAGTTCTCGTATTCTAATAAGTTGAGGTGGTTGTAATACGTTGTAAATAGGATCGCGGGGTGAGCTCCAACTTGGTTCACTATGGGGAACTCCATCGGCAAGAATTCTTGCTATCACTCCTGCTCTAACAGGATTTAAAATTGTTAAACCTGCTTTTGAAAACTTAAGCGCTCTAAATTCTCTGATTTTTCCATCATGAGAAGTTAGATAAATTCCCCAAGCAAACCACTCGGTATAAGAGTCACCAGAGGAATCAAATGCTTGTATGACTTCAAGATCAGTGAAATCAATTTGCTTTAACAAGTCTTCTTCTCGAGCTTTTTCCCATGCTTTCAAATAACCGGTGAGAGCATCAATGGCCCACAGTTTGTGAGACTTTTCAACTTTTCCTCTGTTTTTAGTGATGGCTTCAGTTATGGAATCAATCGACAATTGTTCAATATCTTCAAATTCATGGATAACTTTTTCATTATTTATCACAGAAAGTAATGCATCTCTAACTATTCCCAGAGGAAAAGATTCAAAGGGAGGATAGCGAAGTTGCATATAACCTTCACCAATTTTTGCAGCAGGTCGTGATTTAAGGGAAATAAAGTCATTGCATGCTTTTTTTTCATCTACTCCAACTTGTGAAGCAGAAATTCTTAAAAAACCAGTATTTGTCACAGGAAAACCAGGGTTCCACTGAGTTGAGATTTGGTTATTCATAAACCTTCCTCAACAAAAGGTAACATTTCCATTCCAGCTGTCTCACTGCTTGATTTTGATCTAATTCTTTTTTCAAGATTAAGTGCTTGTAATAAATCTTCAGATTCTTTAGAACCTGGCGTTGGTGCTTTTGCAGTTTTTGCAGGACAGGCTTTAATAAATGCACATGATTTGCATGCATTACCAGGATTAGCCATCCAAGTTAATTTTTCAAGCGAAGAATCCATTTTTCTTCGAGTCGTTACTAAATGTTGAATTGCTCGATCAAGGGCCGATTTATAAGTGGGTCTTCTTACTCTTGCTCGACCTGGCAGATAAATCAGTTCAACTTCGTCTACATCTAAACCGTTTGCTTTTAAACCGGCGGCATAAAGCATCACTTGACGAAGTGAATCTGTTAAATATTGGGGTGCTGGTCTTTTAGAAGTTTTGTAATCAGTGATTCGAACAATTCCATCCCTGGTCATTCGATCTAATCGACCATAAAGTTTTACAGATTCAAAAATTGCAGTCACGGGACGTTCTAAATCTTCAATGTCAATTTGCAATGTGGCTGGATCCTCAAGATCAAAATACCCCTTCATAGATTCAGCACTTTTGTCTTTCAGAGTCACTACATCTTCTTCTTTTAGCCAGGACTTGTTGTTATTTATTACCGTTTCACCTGTGTCCCTCAATAAATTCCACGCTAATTCTTTTGTTCTATTTTCAGCTTTAATTTTTAAAAAGTTTTCCAAAACATCATGAACAAGTGTTCCAATAATTTGTGGCAAGCCTGCAGGCTCTCTCCATCCTGCAACAGAAGAAAACCAGTATGCAAGAGAGCATCGATCAAAACTAGAAAGTTGACTTGGGGATACATGATTTGGTAATTGATTACCAATATCGGTGACTTTTACAGCAACTAATTTATCGTCAGACATTAAACAGTGGTTTTCTAAAAGAGCAGAGAACTTTCATCTACATAGTCTTAACAGCAGCAACTACTTTAGATAATGAGTCTTTGGCATCACCAAATAGCAAGGTTGTTTTGTCATTAAAGAGTAATTCATTTTCAACACCAGCAAATCCTGGTCGCATTGAACGTTTCATAAACACAACTTGCTCTGCTTGATCAGCATTTAAAATTGGCATACCAAATATTGGGGAAGTACTATCAGTTCTGGCAGCTGGGTTAACCACATCGTTTGCACCTACCACCACAGCAACACTGGCACTGGAAAATTCAGAGTTAATTTCATCCATTTCTTTTAATTGCTCATATGGCACATCAGCTTCAGCTAATAACACGTTCATATGCCCTGGCATACGTCCTGCTACCGGGTGAATTGCGTATTCAACTTCAACACCTTTGGTGATTAGTAAATCAACTAGTTCTCTTAAAGTTTGTTGAGCTTGGGCAACTGCTAAACCATAACCTGGAACAATAATTACTTTTGAAGCATAAGTAAGCATGATGGCAATGTCATTTGGTCCAGCACTTTTTACTGGTCTATCTACTGCTGATCCTGTAGCAGTTGAAGCCTTGGCGGTAAAAGCTCCAAACAAAGTTGAAGTAAGTGGTCTACCCATTGCTTTAGCCATTAACTGTGTCAACAAAGTTCCAGATGCACCAACCAAAGTTCCGGCGACAAGTAACAAAACATTGTCTAGAACATAACCACTTGCTGCCACGGAAAGACCTGTAAAAGCGTTAAGCAAACTGATAACGATTGGAACATCTGCACCGCCCACAGGCAATACAAAGAGAATTCCAAGAATTAAAGAAAGTACAACTAGGGTCCACATTGCCCAAATTTCTGGGGAAACAATTAAGTAAACAGAAACAAATAGGGTAGTTAAAGCAGTACCAATTGTGATAAATCTTCCTAAAGGAAGTACTACTGGCCTTGATGTCATGAATTCTTGAAGTTTTAAGAATGTAACAATTGATCCGGTAAAGGAAACTGAACCAATTACAATAGTAAATACAGTTGCGAAAAGTGCCACAAATCCATTAGATGCACCGACACTTAAAAATTCGATGGCTGCCACAGCCATTGCAGCTCCACCACCAACACCGTTGAATAGTGCAACCATTTGAGGCATCTGTGTCATTTGGACTCTACGAGCAGCAGTAAAACCAATAATTGTTCCGAAAGCTACTGCTATTAAAATTAGTGGTAAATGCTTTAAATTACTTTCAGAAAAGAAAATAATTGCTACAGCTGCGATTGCACCTGTTGCACCAATTCTGTTTCCAAGTCGAGCAGATTTTGGTGAAGACAATGCTTTAAGTGCAAAAATAAAAGCAAGTGCGGCAGCAAGATTTCCAATTTGGGCCCAGGCGGGTGTCATTTTTTCTCACCTGTTTTACTTGATTTCTTTGATTTGAATAGTTCCAGCATTCGATCTGTTACCACAAAACCACCAACCATATTTATGGTTGCAAGAACCACAGCCACTAAACCAAGTCCTAATTCTAAATTGTTATCAGCATGACCTGTGACAATTATTGCTCCGACTAAAATAACTCCGTGTATTGCATTTGCACCTGACATCAAAGGAGTGTGCAAAATTGTAGAAACTTTTGACACAACTTCAAATCCGACAAAAATACTTAAAATAAATATTGTTAATAGTGCAATCTCAACACTCATTTGATTACCCTTGTCCTAACTCTGTTTTAACAAAATCGTTAGTTATTTCTCCATTAATTAATAGCGCACTTCCAGAAACTACTTCATCATTTTTATCGATTTCAATCTTTCCCTCTTTCACAATGAAAGAAAGCAAAGAAATAACATTGCCGGCAAATAAAAACGAGGCATCAGGTGCCATGGCAGAGGCTATGTTTTGTCCACCCCAAATTTTTATTCCGTTGAAATCTATAATTTGGCCTGCAACTGAACCTTCAACGTTGCCACCATTTTCAGCTGCCATATCGGCAATTACTGAACCGTATTTCATTCCCTTGAGCATTGCTGCGGTCACAAGTCTTGGTGCTGGTCTTCCTGGGACAGCAGCTGTTGTAACAAGCACATCAGTGGCACTTATGTACGGGGTAAGCAATTCTTGTTGTAGTTTCGTGCGCTCTTGATCCATTTCTTTGGCATATCCGCCAGATCCCTCAACTACTGGTAAATCAAGTTCAATGAAAGTTGCACCAACAGATTTAACTTCGTCTTTACTGGCAGCTCTCACATCGTATCCAGAAACTATTGCACCTAGTTTTTTTGCAGTTGCCATTACTTGCAAACCTGCAACTCCTGCGCCAATGACTAAAACCTTGGAGGGTCTAATTGTTCCTGAAGCAGTCATTACTAAGGGAAACATTTTAGGTAATAAGGAAGCTGCTGTAACCATGGTGTGATAACCAGACACTGTTGCTTGTGAAGTAAGTGCATCTGCACTTTGTGCTCTAGAAATTCTTGGCACAAAATCAAAAGACAATAGAGTTGCTTTTGCTTTAGAAATTGCTGCAATGCTTTCTTTATCTCTTTTTGCTTGGGCAAATGATAAGCAGACTGCACCTGATTTAAGGTTTGAAGCAAGTTGGGGTTCGAGTGTGGCAACAGAGGCAACAACATCAGCATTTTTAATTGACGCTTTGATGTCATTAGTGATTTTTGCGCCAGCTTCTTGATAATTTTCATTTAAAAATAAAGCATTTAATCCGGCATTACTTTCAATAACTACTTCAAAGCCAAGCTTGATTAACTTATTAATTGTGGCAGGCGCAGCAGCTACTCTTTTTTCACCAGATTTAGTTTCTTTAGGCACAACCAATTGCATTTAAAATCAAATCCCTTTGGTATTGCTCTGTTAGTTTGTTGCTACAACTCTATTGACTGAAGCCTCCATTTAAGTGGACCGTTTAAATGTGTGCAACACGCCGAGTCGCGTGCTTTGCGAAGTCCCACTTGACGTCTAAATTCTCTCCGATTAACACGCGCACCAACTTGGAGCCTCAAGTTGAGGTTCAGAGTTGACTCAGGGGGAATTAGCTGTGGTTGCACCACAAAATTACTTAGCCATTATCAAAGTTGTTGGTATTGGTGGCGGGGGTGTTAACGCTGTAAATCGTATGATTGAAGCTGGACTTAAAGGTGTTGAATTTGTTGCCATAAATACAGATGCGCAAGCTCTCTTGATGAGTGATGCAGATGTCAAACTTGATATTGGCCGTGAATTAACTCGCGGACTAGGTGCTGGAGCAGATCCTTCGGTTGGTCGCCAAGCTGCTGAAGATCACATAGAAGAATTAAGAGATGTCTTAAAAGGTTCTGACATGGTTTTTGTCACCGCAGGTGAGGGTGGCGGAACAGGAACTGGGGGAGCACCAGTTGTGGCACGAGTTGCCAAGGAAGTTGGTGCCTTAACAATAGGTGTTGTTACCAAACCATTTAATTTTGAAGGTAAACGTCGCATCACTCAGGCAGAATCTGGAGTTGAAGCATTAAGAAATGAAGTTGACACTTTAATAGTTATTCCAAATGACAGATTACTTTCACTTTCAGATCGAAATATTTCGGTAATTGATGCTTTTAAACAAGCAGATCATGTTTTGTTACAAGGAGTAAGCGGCATAACAGATTTAATTACCACACCAGGATTAATCAATCTTGATTTTGCAGATGTGAGAAGTGTTATGGCAGGTGCTGGAACGGCATTAATGGGAATTGGTTCTGCTCGTGGTGAAAATAGAGCAGCAATTGCTGCCCAAAATGCAATTGCGTCTCCATTGTTAGAAGCAGATATCCAAGGAGCAAAAGGAGTATTGCTTTCCATTGCTGGTGGTTCTGATCTAGGTTTATTTGAAATAAATGAAGCTGCCCGATTAGTTCAAAATGTGGCATCTACTGAAGCAAATATTATTTTTGGTGCAGTAATTGATGACACACTTGGAGACGAAGTAAGAGTTACTGTGATTGCGGCAGGATTTGCTGATAAAGACTTGGCATCAGTTAGAAGAAGTTCAATTCATGCTGTCACAACAAGTGAGCCTGAGATTCCTTCTTTTGTAGCAAAGTCAACTGAAGACACCGGACCTCAACAAGTAATCAATCCAACATTTAATGCCACAACTGCTTCAACTCCAAGACGAGTTGTTTTTGATGACACACCAAGTGACGATCTTGATGTTCCGGATTTTCTAAAGTAGCCAATCTATGTCGGTGCCTACACCGATTTCATCTGGCAAGTCAGGCAAAGCAAACTGGAGTTTCTTTGGCCGACAAGGTGGAGTCAGCAAAAAACCTTATGATTCATTAAATTTGGCAGATCACGTTAAAGATGATGAAAGTAACGTTCTAAAAAATAGGGAAATTCTGGCAGAACACTTATCCATACCACTGGTTTTAATTGGCGCTACACATTCGGCAAATGTTGTAAATGTGCAATCAGAATTTCCAGAAGTTCATCCAGATACCGATTCGCTAGTAACTAGAGAAACTAATTTAGGAATTGTCATAATGTCGGCTGATTGTGCACCAATTATTTTATTTGATCCTGTTTCACATGTAGTTGGGGTAGTTCATGCAGGCTGGCAAGGCATGTTAGTAGGTGTAGTTGCTAATTCAATTGAAGTAATGTTTGATTTAGGAGCTGAACCACAAAATATGAAAGCAATAATTGGTCCTACTATTAGTGCTAAGAACTTTACTGCCACACAGCAAAGATTTGATGAAGTCAAAGATATTGAACCAAGTGCTGCAGTGAAATTACCAGATGGGAAATTGGCTATAGATATAAGAAAAGGTGTTAAATCTCAACTGGCAAAATATCAAATCAAAACAACAGATCTAAACATTTGCACATTTGATACCCCAGACTTATTTTCATTTAGAAGAGATCCTGTGACTGGAAGAAATGCCACTGTGGCTTGGCTCAGTGAATGAGTAATCGACTCACAGAACTCAAAGAAAATTATGAGGTAATCCAAGAGCGCATTAATAAGGCCTGCCAAAAAGCGGGAAGACAAGCATCTGAAATCACATTGATTGCAGTTACTAAAACTTATCCAGCTATAGATGTTGATCTGTTGCAACAATTAGGAATTGAGAACGTTGGTGAAAATAAAGATCAAGAGGCTAGTGCCAAGAAATTAGAAGTTAAAGAACAATTCAAATGGCATTTCATTGGTCAGTTGCAATCAAATAAAGCCAAATCTGTTGTTAATTATGCTGACCTAATTCATTCAGTTGATCGAATTTCTTTGGTTAAAGAACTTCAAAAAAGTGCTGCATCAATCAACAAACAGCAGGAAGTTCTAATTCAAGTTGATTTAGACCAAAGAGGTCCAGATCCAAGTAGAGGTGGAATTTGGCCGGCAGAATTACTTGATTTGGCTGGGCTAATTTCTCAATCAAGCCATCTGCAATTGATGGGGTTGATGAGTGTTGCACCTTTGGGAGAGGAACCTGGACCAGCTTTTGAGCGGTTGTCTTTAATTCGAGCAGACTTCTTGAAATTTCATCCCCAAGCAAAAATCTTGTCTGCTGGGATGAGTGAAGACTTGGAAGAGGCTGTGCTCTTCGGTGCGACACACCTTCGAATTGGCTCGGCATTACTCGGGGAAAGACCAAAAATCGGGTAACTTTAGACATAGTCACAGGCGTAACAACAGCAACTTAAGTGTCCGCAAGTGACGTAAATGCATGTGACCAGGAGGAAGATATGCCAAAAGGCTTTCGCAAAATGGCTGTCTATTTAGGTTTAGTTGAAGATCAACAAAATTATTTAGTTGAAGAAATTGAAGAATCGTATGAAGAGCAAGCACCTATTTCCCCGCGTTGGTCACCAACCCCCAGAGCATTTTCTACAAACGGCTCAACTGCTTTAGCTGAAAGACCAGAAGTAAATGTTGCTCCTAGAGTAAAACCAGTTGCAGAACCAGTATCAAGAATTACCACTCTTCATCCCAGAGCATTCAACGATGCCAGAAGAATTGGCGAAGAATATCGCGATGGCACTCCAGTAATTATTAACTTGTCTGAGATGGACCCAACTGATCAAAAGAGGATTTTAGATTTTGCCTCAGGTTTAGCTTTTGCTTTAAGAGGAACTATCGAAAGAGTAACAAACTCAGTGTTCTTGATTTCACCAGCCAATGTTGACCTTGGGGCAGAAGCTCGCCAACAAGTTGCTCAAGATGGCTTTTTTAATCAAGTTTAATTAAACTGATTTAATAATGGGTTCATTAATCGCACAAGTTTTACAACTTTACCTATTGATAATGATTGGTCGACTGGTATTTGATTATGTGCAAATGTTTGCCCGCTCTTGGACACCAAGTGGATTTTTGTTGCTCCTAGTTGAAACCATTTATTCCTTAACTGATCCACCACTAAATTTCTTTCGAAGATTCATCCCACCGCTAAGAATTGGCTCTATTTCTCTGGATATGTCATTTATTGTGGTAATCATCTTGATTCAAATAGCAATAGGGATCTTTTCATCCCTGTAACTTCCATCCTTGGGTGTGGGCAGGGTAGATTAACCTTTAAACGGTCATGGGCTTGGAGAAAAAGATGGCATTAACTCCGGAAGATATCGAGAGTGTGGTTTTTGACACCACTCGTTTACGAATGGGATATGACGTTGCCCAAGTTGATGAATTTCTAGATAAAGTTGCCCAAGAAATAGCTGCATTACAAAACGAAGTTGAAATGGCACGCCAAGGATCATCTTTATCAACAACTCAAAGTGTTGACACTAAATCACCAGTCGAGGTTCTAACTCTTGCTCAACAGGCTTTAACTGCTGCTACAAATGAAGCAGAAAGATTAGTCAGAGAAGCACGCGCCAGAGCAGCTTCGATTTCATCTAGTGTTGAATCGGAAAAAGCTCAAATAGAAGCTCAAATAAAAAGACTTGAAGCAATTGAGATTGATTATAGAAATAGGTTAAGAAGCTGGTTATCTGGAATGTTAAATGATCTGGGTGCTCAGTTAAATGATTCTATTGAAAATACGGGGCCTGTTAACGTCATCACCAGTGCACCCGAGAATCAATAAATAAAATTACGCTTTTTCAATCCAGACTGATAAAGATAAATCCTCATCTTGTGTGGTGGGCTTAGTTGCAAGCTTTTCTTCAACAAATGCAAGAGCCAAAATTTCGTTCATGATCGCTTGCATATTTTGGGCAACTGATTCTCTTACTTGGTTATCAGTGGAGTGAAATTTGACGTTTATGCGATCTGAGACATCTAATCCTGATGATTTTCTGGCTTCTTGAATCATTCTGATCATTTCACGAGAAATTCCTAAACTTCTTAACTCAAGGGTGATCTCCAGATCAAGGGCAAGTGTTTCACCATCTTGAGTCATCACAGCCCATCCTTCGCGAGGAGTTTCGGTAATAATCACATCTTCTGGGGTGATTTCAAAATCTTGTTTAGCTATTTTTATGGTTGCTTTGTTATTTTCACGCAATTGTTTGACTAGTGAGGAAGCATCTGTTGAGCTTATTTCTTTAGCAATAGCTGGGGTTTCTTTGGCGTAGCGTGCCCCTAGAGTTCGAAAATTTGCTTTTACAGCAACGTTAACTAAATCACCGGTTTGATCAAGTGATTGCAAATCTAAAATGTTTAATTCTTCTGCTAATTGGTCTCGAAGATCTGAGGGAACTTTATGCCAATTCTTGGCTGAAACTAGAGCACGAGAAAGTGGTTGACGATTTTTAACTTTTGCCTCAGCTCTTGCACCTCGACCAAGTTCTACAAGTCTTCTGATTAAACCCATATTTTCAATCAGATCACTTCTGATATCAGTTGCATTTACTGTTGGCCAGTTTGCTAAGTGAACAGAAATTAGATCCTTATCTGTGGTGGTTCTAAACATGTCTTGCCACACACGCTCAGTTATAAAAGGCACAAAAGGTGCCATGATTAAAGTAATTGTTCTTAAGGCTTCATGCAAAGTTGCCAAGGCCACCGGATCAGCGTCCCAAAATCTTCTTCTATTTCTTCGGACATACCAATTGGACATATCATCGACAACTGCAGCTAAAACTTTTCCAGCTTTTTGAGTGTCAAAATTTTCTAAAGCTGCTGTTACCTGCAAAACAGCATCATCAACAAGACTAAGTAGCCATTGATCAATCTCAGGTCTTTCATTTCTCGTTATGACCTTGTCACCAGGTTGGTAACTTGATAAACGGGTATAGAGGGAAAGAAATGATGCTGTATTCCAATAGGTTAACAAAACTTTTCTAGTTACTTCTTGAATCGATGCATGTCCAACTCTTCTTGCTGCCCAAGGTGATCCTGAAGCAAGCATGAACCACCGAAGCGAATCTGCACCATGTTCATCCATCAACGCAATTGGTTCTAAAACATTTCCTAAATGTTTACTCATCTTGCGACCTTTTTCATCCAAGATGTGCCCAAGGGTAACTACGTTTTTGTAAGAACTTTGATCAAAAACTAGTGTTCCAATGGCCATCAGCGTGTAAAACCAACCACGGGTTTGATCTATTGCTTCACAAATAAAATCTGCAGGATAATTCTTTTTGAATAATTCTTTATTTTCAATAGGGTAATTTAATTGAGCAAATGGCATGGCTCCTGAGTCATACCAACAGTCAATAACTTCTGGCACTCGAGTGGAAACTTTTTTGCATTGTGGGCAGTTAATTTTGATGTCATCAACAAATGGTCGATGGGGATCTGTTTTTGAAACATCAGTGCCAGATAATTGACTTAATTCTTTTAAAGAACCCACTACTGTTTGATGTTTATCTTCACAGATCCAAATTGGTAGGGGGGTGCCCCAGTATCGGTTTCTGGATAAAGCCCAATCAATGTTGTTATTTAGCCAATCACCGTATCTGCCGTGTTTGATTGTGTTTGGAAACCAATTAGTTTTTTCATTTTCTCTCAATAAAGCGTCTTTTATTTGAGTGGTTTTGATGTACCAAGAAGGTTGGGCGTAATACATAAGTGGTGTGTGGCAGCGCCAGCAATGAGGGTATTGATGTTCATAAGCTTGCTCTTTGAATAGAATTTCACGTTTTTTTAAATCTTTGACAATATCTTTGTCAGCTTTCTTGAAAAATTGTCCAGCAACAAGTGGTGCATGGGCAGCAAAATGTCCATCAGCTTGCACTGGATTAACGACTGGTAAACCATATTTTCTACAAACCAATAAATCTTCGGCACCAAATGCCGGAGACTGGTGAACAATTCCAGTGCCATCTTCAGTAGTCACATAATCTGCTAATACAACACTATGAAGAGCTGGGGGTGAATCTGGTTCAAAAAGACTTTTGCCAAATGGTGGTTGGTAGTGAATACCCTCTAAGTCTTTTCCTAAAACAGATTCTTTTATTACGGCTTCTTCACCTAGTACTGCTACTAATGCCTTGGCAATTACAAAATATTCGTCTTCAATTTGGGCAATGACATATTCAATCTTTGGACCCACTGCTGCTGCGGTATTACTAATCGTGGTCCAAGGAGTTGTGGTCCATACCAGAAGTGAAAGATTTTTATATTTCTTAGCTAAATCACCATCTATCACTGGAAACTTTATATAGATTGATTGATCAGTGCTTGTTTCATAACCAAGTGAAAGTTCATGATCAGATAAACCTGTGCCACAACGTGGACAATAAGGACTAACTCGGTAATCAGATACCAGTAAACCTTTAGTGTGAATTTCTTTTAAGGACCACCAAACTGATTCAATGTAACTAGAGTTCATGGTCCAATAGGCTTTATCAAAATCAACCCAGTAGCCCATGCGAGATGTCATGGCAGTAAATTCGTTTACATTTCTTAATACAGATTCACGACACTTAGCGTTAAATTCTGCTACCCCATATTTTTCAATATCATCTTTTCCGGTGAAACCTAACTCTTTTTCAACAGCTAATTCAACTGGTAAACCATGACAATCCCATCCTGCGTAACGAGGAACGTAATAACCTTGCATAGCTTTAAATCTGGGAAATACGTCTTTGAAAACTCTTGCTTCAACATGGTGTGCACCTGGAGTGCCATTGGCTGTTGGTGGGCCTTCATAAAAAACCCAACGCTTTTCTTCATCTCGCTGACTTAATGATTTATTAAAGATGTCTTCTTTTTCCCACATCCCAATGACTTCACGTTCCATTTCGGGAAGGTTGATTCGGTTAGGTACCTCGCGATACACGACTAGAACACCTTCCTAACTTTTATTAAACGATAAATAAGAAAAAAAGTGGGCACTCGTAGTTTATGAGAACCCTCATTCGCGTAGTCTTCACTAGGTGAAGAGTCGCACATATTTACAAGAATTAATGCTGAAGATAGCGTTGGGCGTTATCGTTCTGGATTTGATCACCAAAGCCTTAGCAGTTCAGTTTCTGGAAAATTCTTCAAACATCATCTTGATTCCTGCAATCTTTGGGGAAAACGCAGGTCCGCTTCTGCAATTGACCTTTTATCGAAATCCTGGAGCAGCTTTTAGTTTAGGCACAAATGCCACCTGGGTATTCACAATTCTGGCCGTTGTTATATCTGTCTATATATATAGAACAGGCAAAAAAATTGCCAGACTGAGTTGGGCTCTTTGTTTTGGAGCAATGCTGGGAGGAGCTTTAGGAAACCTAATTGATCGATTTTTTAGATCTCCTGGGGTATTTAGGGGAGCAGTGGTTGACTTCATCCAGATTCCGTATTGGGCAGTTTTTAACATTGCGGATATGAGTGTAAGTATCTCAGCCACTATTTTAGTCATTATGGTTTTGCGTGGAATTGACCCTTATAAAAAGAGTGATAAATAAATGAGTGAATATTTACTTCAAGTAGATGAGTCTCAACAGGGTTTAAGAATTGATGCGTTACTTTCATGTAATTTTGAATTATCAAGAACAAAGGTAGCAGCAGATATTGATGCTGGATCTGTTTTAGTGAACGGAAAATTAGCATTGAAATCTCACCGAGTAGTTTTGGGGGATAAAATTGTTTACAATCCCATTGTCAAAGAAGCTATAAATCCAGCTGATCAAGTTACAGATATTCCAATACTTTTTGCAGATGAAGATGTTGTAGTAATTGATAAACCAGTAGGAGTAGCAGTTCATCCCAGCCCAGGTTGGGAAGGTCCAACAGTTATCGCATCATTAAATGCACTTGGACATAGAATTTCAACAAGTGGAGCACCTGAACGACAAGGTATTGTGCACAGATTAGATGTCGGTACCAGTGGAGTAATGGTTGTAGCAAAAAGTGAATTAGCCTATGAAAGTTTAAAAAATCAATTTAGAGAAAGAACTGTTAAAAAAATTTATCACGCGCTAGTACAAGGTCATCCAGATCCTTCCAAAGGAACAATTGATGCACCAATAGATAGACATCCTCAAGAAAATTACAAATATGCGGTGGTAAATGGGGGAAAAGACAGTGTCACTCATTATGAAACAATTGAAGCTTTTGCTGGGGCATCACTTTTGAAAATTGAATTAGAAACCGGTAGAACTCATCAGATCAGAGTTCACATGGCCGCTATAAAACATCCCTGCGTTGGAGATTCCATGTATGGCGCAGATCCAAAACTGGCTACCAAACTAGAGTTACACCGCCAGTGGCTACACGCCACACAGTTAACATTTTTACACCCAAAAAAAGGGCAGGATGTGACATTTAACTCGACATATCCCCAAGATTTATCATCAAGTCTTTCCCGCATCGCCGAGACTTATAAGTAAAATTGTCTTAAGGTAGTCATAAATTGGAAAGTACAAATCTTCCCCTTTGTATTCAATAGTCGAAAGGACCTTTAGCTAGTTATGTCCGATCGCGATTCTTTTGTTCACCTCCATGTTCACACCGAATATTCGATGCTTGACGGGGCCTCAAGATTAAAACCATTAATTGGTGAAACAAAACGTTTAGCTATGCCCGCAATTGCTATCACAGATCACGGCAATCTTTATGGGGCATTTGACTTTTACAAAACTGCACAAGAGCAAGGTATTAAACCCATTATTGGTATCGAAGGTTATTACGCACCTAATGGTAGAAAATCACGCGAGATGATGGATTTTGGTGGAAATTCAAAAGCAGATGACCAAGAATTTAGTAGAGGAAAATCTCCCTACACACATTTAACAATGTGGGCAACAACTACTGAAGCTATGCATAATCTTTTTAGAATTTCATCTCTTTCAAGTATTGAAGGTTATTACTACAAACCAAGAATTGATTATGAATTATTTCAAAAATATGGCAAAGGAATAATTGCTACGACAGGTTGTCCTTCAGGTGAAGTAAATCGTTGGCTTCAAGCAGGAGATGAGAAAAAAGCACGCGAAGTTGCAGCTTCAATGCAAGAAGTCTTTGGTAAAGAAAACTATTTTTGTGAACTTATGGATCATGGTTTAGAAATCGAAAAGAGAACTAAGCCTGCATTATTAAAGATTGCCAAAGAATTAGAAATGCCTTTAGTTGCCACTAATGATCTTCATTACACCTTTGCTACAGATGCGCCATCTCATGAGGTTTTACTTTGTGTTGGAACTAGAACCACGATGAGTGATCCCAATAGATTCAAATTTGATTCACAAGATTTTTACCTCAAGTCACCTGCTGAAATGCGAAAAATATGGAAAGACTATCCAGAAGCTTGTGATAACACTTTATTGATCGCAGAAAGATGTGAAGTCAAATTCACCGAAGGTGCAAATCTAATGCCCAGTTTTGAAGTTCCCAGTGGAGAAACTGAGGAAACTTGGTTAGCTAAAGAGGTTAAAATTGGTTTAGCTAAAAGATTTAAAAATCAAATTCCTGATAGTCATCAAAACCAAGCAGATTATGAAATTAATGTTATTAACCAAATGGGTTTTCCAAGTTACTTTCTTGTGGTGGCAGATCTTGTGCGATACGCCAAGGAAAATGGCATCCGCGTAGGTCCAGGAAGAGGATCAGCCGGAGGTTCTGTGATCGCATATGCGTTAGGAATAACAGAATTAGATCCTTTAAAACACGGATTATTGTTTGAAAGATTTTTAAATCCGGAGAGAATCTCGCTTCCTGATATTGACATTGATTTTGATGAAAAACGAAGATCAGACATGATTCGCTATGCCACAACAAAGTATGGATCAGATCACGTATCTCAAATTATTACTTACGGAACAATAAAAGCTAAAGCTGCTATTAAGGATTCTGCTCGAGTGCTAGGTTATCCATTTGCGGTCTCAGATAAAATTACAAAACTTATTCCTCCACCGGTGGTGGGTAAAGATATGTCTCTTGCTTCAATTTTTGATAAGACAGATGAAAGGTTTAAAGAAGCAAATGAGTTTAGAAATCTTTATAAAGCAGATCCAGATGCACAAAGAATTGTGGATACCGCCAGAGGCTTAGAAGGGTTAAGAAGACAACCTGGAGTGCATGCAGCTGGAGTTATTTTGTGTCGAGAACCACTAATTGATGTTGTGCCACTTTGGAAACGTGAGCAAGACGGTGCAATCATCACACAATTTGATATGGGTGCATGCGAATCCCTTGGTTTATTAAAAATGGACTTTTTAGGTTTAAGAAACCTAACAGTGCTAGATGATTGTTTATCTCACATAAAGAGAAATAAAAATGTCGAATTCACATTAGAGGAATTAGAACTTGACGATAAGTCAACATTTGAATTACTCAGCAGGGGAGATACTTTAGGAGTTTTTCAACTTGATGGTGCACCGATGAGAGCATTACTTCGTTCGATGCAACCGGATAATTTTGAACACATTTCGGCTGTACTAGCCCTTTATCGACCAGGGCCTATGGGTGTGAATGCACATAATGATTATGCCGATAGAAAAAATAAGAGAACTTTAGTCAAGCCCATTCACGAAGAACTTGCAAACCCGCTAGATGAAATTCTTTCTGATACCTATGGCCTCATCGTCTATCAAGAACAAGTTATGGCAATTGCTCAAAAAGTTGCTGGTTATTCACTTGGGAAAGCAGATTTACTACGAAGAGCAATGGGAAAGAAAAAGAAAGAAATCCTTGATCAAGAATTCGTACCATTTAGAGATGGGATGAGAAAAAATAGTTACAGTGAAGATGCTATTAAAACTTTATGGGACACACTTGTTCCCTTTTCTGATTACGCATTCAATAGAGCCCACACGGCAGGCTATGGCTTAGTTTCGTATTGGACTGCTTATCTAAAAGCCAATTTTCCAGCTGAATATATGGCTGCTTTACTTTCAAGTGTTAAAGATGATCGAGACAAATTAGCAATATATTTGAATGAATGTCGACGAATAGGAATTAAAGTTTTGCCACCCGATGTTAATGAATCATTGAGCGAATTTGCCCCAATCGCAAATGACATCAGATTTGGGCTATCAGCAATTAAAAATGTTGGGGAAAATGTTGTTGAGGCTTTAATTACTTCACGAGAAAAGACTGAAAGGATTACAGATTTCTTTGATTTTCTTAAAAAAGTTGACCCCAGTGTTTGCAGTAAACGAGTTGTTGAATCGTTAATCAAAGCAGGAGCATTTGATTCCATGCAACATTCCCGAAAAGGATTATTGAGTATTCACATAGAAGCAGTAGATAGTGCTAGTGAATCAAAAAGGGCTGAATCAATTGGTCAATACGATTTATTTGGTTCTGGAAATGGTGAAGTAGTTTCTGTCACAGGAGCAGAAATAGTGATCCCGGAAAGTGAATGGGATAAAGCAGATTTACTTAATTTTGAAAGAGAAATGCTGGGTCTTTATGTTAGTGATCACCCACTATTAGGAATAGAACACTTGCTAAATAGATTTTCTGACACTTCAATGGCAGATATTACTCATGGTAATAAAAATGATGGCGACATTGTCACTGTTGCAGGATTAGTTACAAATATTCAACGAAAAGTTACAAAACAGGGTGCGTCGTGGGCAATTGTTACTTTAGAAGATTTAGCAGGAGCTGTTGATTTAATGGTCTTTTCGCAAACCTATGCCAATGTTGCAGGAATGAT
>JAQCGN010000068.1 GCA_027730605.1 Actinomycetota bacterium | reverse complement strand
TTATGGTTAATGCTTCAACGAGGTTTACCGATGGTGGTGAGTTTGGTTTCGGGGCCGAAATTGGGATATCGAACCAAAAACTTCACGCCAGAGGCCCAATGGGACTAGTTGAGATGACTAGTACAAAATATGTTGTAAGAGGTCAAGGTCATATCAGAGGAAAGATAGGAGAAAGAACTAAATGATTATATTAAGTGAAGCTGCTGAAAAATCAGTGGAATTACCATTTCACCCATTAGTTTTTGGAATCGTAACATTTGGTCTTTTAACTTTGGCACTATTTATTGTCACACGTCTTGATTCTGATAGATAAATTATGAACAGCCGAATCGGGCTGCTGGGTGGCACATTTGATCCAATCCATAATGGACATTTATCAATTGCAAAAGCGGCAATTAAGCAACTTAAACTTGATAATTTATTGCTTATTCCTGCGGGCAATCCTTGGCAAAAAGAAGAAATTACTGAGATACAACACAGAATTGCTATGACAAAGTTAGCTAT
The DNA here is from genome assembly GCA_027730605.1 of Actinomycetota bacterium. Lineage (GTDB taxonomy): Bacteria > Actinomycetota > Actinomycetes > S36-B12 > UBA5976 > ATZT02. The sequence continues at coordinate 5,014 of JAQCGN010000068.1, read as the reverse complement.
AATAGGTTTTTCAAATATTAAAGTATCAGAAATAGAAGCAAATAGAAGTGGGCCTACTTACACTTATCAAACCTTGGAAGAGCTGCATGCCAAATATAAAGAGACTGATTTCTTTTTGATTTTGGGAAGTGATGCGGCAAGGGCTCTAGATACATGGAAGGAACCAAATAAAGTTAAAACTTTAGCGAGGATTTATGTGGTACCACGAGCTGGGGATTTCACATTAGATTGGCATTTTGATCGAATTAATATGCCTAGTATTGAAATATCTTCAACTGATATTAGGGAAAAGATTCAGAGTAAACAGTCGATTAAAGATCTAGTTCCTGAAAATGTAGAGCAATATATTCACACCCATGGTTTATACCAAAACTAAGTGTGCAATAATAAAGATAATGACTGAAAGTACAAAACCTTAGTGCCAGCAACTACCAAGTCTAGAAAACTTGCACTATTAGCTGCAGAGGCAGCAATTGAAAAATTAGCAACGGATGTAACCCTAATTGATGTTAGTTCCAGATTTCCACTCTCAGACATGTTTGTTATAGCTTCTGCTGCAAATAACAGACAGGCAAAAGCTGTTTGTGAAGGAATTGAAGAAGCTCTATCAAAACAAGGAGTTAAACCAATTAATCGAGAAGGCACATCAAACAGTCATTGGATTTTATTAGATTACGAAGAAATTGTTGTGCACGTCCAATTAGCACAAGATCGAGATTATTACAGTATTGAAAGACTTTGGAAAGATTGTCCAATCGAGGTAGTAAATGGCTAATAGACAGTTAGTTTTATGGAGACATGGTAGAACCAGTTGGAATTTAGAGCAAAGATTCCAAGGCCAAACTGATATTCCATTAGATGAAGTGGGTGAACAGCAAGCAATAAGTGCTGCACAATTATTAAAACATTTAAATCCCACTTACATTGCTTCTTCAGATTTATCCCGAGCTAATAAAACTGGTTTAGAACTTGCTAAATTATTAAAATTAGAAGTCTTTAAAGATGAACAATTCAGAGAAACTTCGCACGGTTTATGGGAAGGCTTGACTTATCCTGAACTGAAAAGTAAATATGAACAAGAGTATTTGAGTTGGGCCAAAGGTCATGAAATTCGTCCTGGAACTACTGGTGAAACTCGGGCAGAAGTCGCCGATCGTATGGTCAAAGGAATAGAAAAACATATTGAAAATGTTCCAGACAACTCCACGTTTGTGATTGCAACTCATGGTGGAGCAGCAAGAGTTGCTGCTGGAAAATTAATGGGATTGCCGAAACCAACTTGGCTTTCATTGGGAATAATAAGCAATTGTTGTTGGATAGTTTTAAATGAACCTGCGGAAAAGGATTTACCTTGGAGATTAGTTGAATATAACGCTGGATCACTTCCAACACCTGCTTTAAGTGATGATAGATAGGACTCGAAAACTAGAAATAGGCGAAGTTTGGGTAGAGTTTTATTTCTGCAGTAAATAATTTGGGGCTATGGCGCAGCTGGTAGCGCACTTGCATGGCATGCAAGGGGTCAGGGGTTCAAATCCCCTTAGCTCCACCAAATTTAAAAATTTGTGTTAATGTAAATAGTAAGTAAGCCACGGGAGTTCGGAGTTTTTCCGGACTGAGAGGGCGACAACCAAGAGTCGCTGACCGTTTAACCGTTTGGGTAATGCCAGACAGGGAGAAGATAAATATGTTTGTTCTATTTACAGCTTGGAATTATCAAGTAACAATTCTGGAATTATCAGCAGTCATAACAGGACTAATTGGAGTCTGGCTAGGTACTACGGGGAAAAGATTTACTTGGCCATGGTGGGTTTTAAGTTCTTTGCTTTATGGTTATCTATTTATTCAATACCAACTTTTTGCAAGTGCAGCATTGCAGTTAGTTTTTGTTGCAGGTGGCATCTGGGGATGGTTTGGGTGGGGAAAAACTGGAGCAAAACCTGGAAAGTTGCTAACTAAACAACGATTACTTTGGTTTGTGGTATTACTTGGATCCTGGATAATTTTGGCACCTTCGTTAGCAAGAATTGGTGCTGCTGCAACGTGGTTGGATTCTTTTATTTTACTGGGAAGCATTGTGGCACAAATTTTGATGATTCGACAGAAATTTGAAGCCTGGCCAATTTGGTTTGTTGTTGATGTGGTTGCAACTATTCACTATGCCAGACAAGATTTATGGTTTACTGCATTACTTTATGTAGTATTTACCTTTATTGCTCTTGTTGGCTGGAAAAAATGGTTTGAGAAAGCAAACAGCATTTGACCCAAGTTAGCCCAATAACTGAATTAATCCATCAAATTGATTCATCAAGTGTTACTTGTGGAGAAACAAAGTTAATTTGCATTGATGGGCCAGCTGGTTCTGGTAAAACCACCCTGGCCACATCTTTATCTAAATTGTTAGACAAAGCACATCTAATTCATATGGATGAAATTTATGATGGATGGGAACAGGCCTTAACAAAAAATACCACTAATAACTTAATTAAATGGATTATTTCACCTTTGATAAGTAAACAACCAATTGAATTTCATAAGTTTGACTGGAATTTGATGAAAAGAAATCAGAAAGTGAGAATAGAAAATCCAAAATATTTGATAATCGAAGGAGTTGGGTCAGTTATTGATCCAGTTATTCAATACTGTGCCTTAAAAATATGGGTTCAAACCAAGCCAGAAGTTGGTCTCTTGCGCGTATTAAATAGAGACGGTGACCAAATCGAAGCAGAGATGAGAAAGTGGCAAATACTTGAAACGAAACATTTCTTGAAGTATCAGACTAAAGAAATTTGTGATGTTTGGGTTGATGGGGATTCTAAGGAGAATATTGACACCAGTTCGCAATTCGTGAGGACTAATCGGTAAGTTTTACCTCGTGAGTAACCCAGATATAAACCAAGAGTCAAATTCAACCTTGGACATTGAGGCTGTGCAAGCAAAGTGGTTGCCAATTTGGGAGAAGAAACAACCATTTAATGTTTCCAATGATCCAGATGATGATCGTCCGCGAATTTATGTTTTAGATATGTTTTCATATCCCTCTGGTGATTTACACATGGGTCATGCTGAAGCGTTTGCAATTGGTGATGTTGTTTCAAGATATTACTTTCAAAAGGGATATAACGTTTTCCATCCAGTTGGTTGGGATTCGTTTGGTCTGCCGGCTGAAAATGCTGCTATTAAACGTGGTGAAAATCCTGCTAAATGGACTTATACAAATATTGAAACCCAAGCAGAATCATTTAAACGTTATGCAATTTCATTTGATTGGCAGCACAGACTCCACACATCAGACCCTGAATATTACAAATGGACCCAATGGTTATTTTTACAATTTTTTAATAAAGGTTTAGCTTACAGAAAAGCAAGCAATGTTAACTGGTGTCCTTCTTGTCAAACAGTTCTAGCTAATGAACAAGTTGTGGCAGGGGAATGTGAAAGATGTAGTTCGGTTGTCACAAAACGTGAATTAACGCAGTGGTATTTCAAAATCACTGATTATGCTCAGAGATTACTTGATGACATGTCACAAATTGAAGGTAAATGGCCAGAACGAGTTTTAACCATGCAAAGAAATTGGATTGGTAAGTCTGAAGGTGCCTATGTTGACTTCAAGATTGATGAAATAGAAAAAACGGTTACTGTTTTTACAACTAGACCTGATACTTTATTTGGGGCAACATTTTTTGTAGTAGCAGCAGATTCAAAACTTGCTCAAGAACTAGTTACGAAAGAGAAAAAAGCAGAATTAGATAAATACGTTGAAGAAGTCAGGAAATCTACTGATATTGAAAGACTTGCAACAGGTAGACCTAAGACTGGATTATTTTTAGATCGATTTGCAATAAATCCAGTTAATAGTCAAAAGATTCCGGTTTGGGCATCAGATTATGTTTTGGCTGATTATGGAACTGGTGCAATTATGGCTGTTCCCGCCCACGATCAGAGAGATTTAGATTTTGCTAAGACGTTTAAATTACCAATTCAAGTCGTTGTTAAAACAGAAGGAGAAGATCCAAGTATTTCAGGTATAGCAACACCTGGAGATGGAACACTTATTAATTCTGGACCATTAGATGGCCTTGATAAGCAAAGTGCCATTAAGAAAATTAATGAAATTTTAGAGAAAAGTAAGCAAGGAAAAGGTGCCGTTAATTTTCGTTTAAGAGACTGGCTAATTTCTCGCCAACGTTATTGGGGAGCACCAATACCAATAATTCATTGCCAGGATTGTGGAGAAGTAGCAGTTCCCGAATCTGATCTTCCAGTGCGCTTACCTGAATTAGTTGGAGAACAACTAGCTCCAAAAGGTACTTCTCCTTTGGCAGCAGCAACAACTTGGGTTAATACAAATTGTCCAAAGTGTGGCAAGAGTGCTCAACGAGACACAGATACGATGGATACATTTGTTGATTCATCCTGGTATTACTTACGTTATCCATCAGCTCACGATAACTCAAAAGCTTTTGATCCAGCTTTATTAAAAAGATGGCTTCCTGTTGAGCAATATGTGGGTGGAGTAGAGCATGCTATTTTGCATTTGCTTTACTCAAGATTTTTTACAAAAGTATTAAATGATTTAGGATTAGTAGATTTCAATGAACCTTTCACAGCACTTCTTAATCAGGGTCAAGTAATTCTTGATGGTGCTGCCATGAGTAAATCAAAAGGCAACATGGTTGATTTAGGAGAACAAATTGCAGAGTTTGGTGTTGACGCTGTTCGCTTAACGATGGTTTTTGCAGGGCCCCCTGAAGACGATATTGATTGGGCAGAAGTCTCACCGAGTGGATCTAAAAAATTCCTAGCAAGAGCTTGGCGACTTGCCAAAGATGTTAAATCAGAAGTTAATACTGATATTTCCAAAGGAGATTTAAGTCTTAGACAAACAACGCACAGAACAATTGATGAAGTTACAACTTTGATTGAATCATTTAGGTTCAATGTGGCAATAGCTAGAACTATGGAATTAGTAAATGTGACACGAAAAGCAATTGATTCCGGATGTGGTCCT
>JAQCGN010000067.1 GCA_027730605.1 Actinomycetota bacterium | reverse complement strand
CTGAAACAACAATAATCCATTCAAGATTTGCAAAAGATCTTGTTCCAGAAATTTATGATTACGATCCGGATCGATTCATCATAGCCATGGAAGATTTATCTGATCATGTTGTTTGGCGAGGGGCATTAAATTCTGGATTAAGATTTGATGGTGTTGCAGGACCTCTTGGTAAATATGTTGCCAAAACTGCTTTTGGAACTTCTATTTTTGGTTTAGGACAAGAACAGCACAAATTAGAAGTAGCTCGAGCTATAAATCCAGGACTTTGTTTGATTACCGAAGATTTAGTTTTTACTGAACCGTATTTTGAAAACGGTAGAAACTCAGTTTTACCAAGTAATGAAAAAGATGCACAAGAGCTTGCTAATGATAAAGAGATGGTTAATGCAATTGGTTTATTGAAATACAAATTTATGACTGCAGCAGAATCTTTGATTCATGGAGATCTTCACACCGGTTCAGCCATGATCAAGTGCGAAGATAAAAAAGAAGCTGTGAGTGTCAAAGCCATTGATTCAGAGTTTTCGTTTTATGGCCCAATAGGTTTTGATTTAGGGGCATTAGTTGCAAATTACACAATTGCAGCAGCAAGAGCTTGTGCTTTAGGAAATATTGACCAAATGCATTGGGCATTGAGTCTGGGTGAACAAACTTGGGTTGAATTTGAAAAAGAATTTAGAAAACTTTGGCCATCTAGAGTCGATAAAAGAGTTTTCACTGATCAACTTTTGGAAGAATTAATCAAAACCTGGAGAGCAGATACTTTGGGCTATGCAGGAGCAAAGATGGCAAGACGAATTGTGGGCCTAGCAAAAACTTCTGATATTGAAACTCTTGAACCAAATGTTCGCGAAGGCGCTGCAAGAGCAGTTCTGCAGATAGCCAGAAAAACAACAAAGGAAAGAAATCAAGCTAAATCATGGGCCGCTCTTGCCAAAGAAGCAGCCGAAATTATTCAAAAAACCGCAACAAAATAAGGAAGATATGAAAACACCTAGAGAAATTGCTGAGTCATACTGGAAAGCAGAATGCGCTCGAGACACAAAAGCTGTTTTGGAGCATTACCACCCAGATGCAATTTTTTGCCCACCTGGACAAAAACTTGTAGGACATGATCAAATAAGTACTTTTTATGATTCATCTGGAGACGCTTTTCCTGGTTTAAAAGTAGAGATACTTCATGAAGTTAGAAATGGTGATGAAAGTTGTTTAGAATGGTATGCGACTTTAACTGATAAAAATGGAAACGTTTTCAATATTCCTGGAGTAAATGTTATTAAGGTAAGAGATGGAAAATTTGAGTCCGTACACGCTTACTTTGATCCAACAGTTTTAAACGCTTAATTTTCTAACGCATCAACAAAGTTTCTTAATCCTTTAGCGTTCTCTAAAAGATTTCCTCGATGTAGTGCACCACCAATTAGTAAGAATGTGTCTTGACCAAAAAAGTTAGTAATTTCAGGAATTCTGTCAATAGTCATTCCTCCACCCGGGGAAGGAAAAATTGGCTTTATATTTCTTAATTTAGCTCTGCAGCTATTAGCAATATTTGTGCATTCTTCTTTTGAAAAACTAAATCGGCCACCAAAATTAGGAAACACACTAATATCCGCACCACTTAAACGCATAATTGTTGCCAAGACAATTTCATGATTTAAACCATGATTACTGTTCATCATGTGTGAACCTAAGTTAGACGGGTGGCTCATAAGAGGAAGTCTTACTTCATCACTATCGGCAATCATTCTCATGGTGTCAAACCCAGAAACTCCTGGAAGAACCATTAGTGCACCACTGCCTAATTTTCTAGCAGTAATTGCTGCTTCCAAAATTTGTTCTGCGGGACGATTAATACTTGGGGCATAAACAGATTTTCTATTAAATTTTTGATTTGCTTCCACAACAGCACTGGCAATAACTTTTACGCGCTCATTCCATTTAGCCCATGGTTGGTTAGCTAAACTGTGGTCATCTTTTATTAGATCAATTCCTGCCTCAACCATTACTGTGGCGATTTTTGCTAATTCATTCGAACTTAATCCCATTGGCTTCAAAGCAGTAGCCAATATTGGTCGTTTTTTTGCTCCTAATATTTCTCTAACACCACTTATTCCAAAACGTGGTCCTTTGAATGCGTTCAGGAAGTTTTCTGGAAACTCAATTTTTGTGATTCTGACATCGGGAAACATAGATACGTTTCCCCACACAACATTTAACATCTGACCGATTTCATATCCTGTGGTGTCAGTGTTGAAATCAATCACAACTTCAGTCTTAGAATTTCCAACTTCTTTAGCAGAAACTACTTGACCAACAACTTGTTGTTGAATCCATTCAGGTGCTAACTCAAAGGGAAACTCAATTGTTTGCTCAACACGAATAGCCTCAGTAACTTCTTTACTGGTTTGGGAATTAACTAAATACGTAATTTGAATCGAAGACATTTAAACTACAAAGCCTCAGCTTTGGCCGTGCTATGGACATCAATAACTCTAGTTAGTGAAAGTTCATCTTCTGTTATTTGCAAGTTTTTATCAATCAGTTTCTCTGTTGCTTCAATTAAGTTTCTGGCACTCATCCCGTATTTTTGTAACAAATACTTTTGAGAAGCTCCATGAGCGTAAGTGTCTTTAAGACCAATCTTGATAAGTTTTTTTCCAATTCCATGCTCAGCCATTAAATCTGCAACAGCACTTCCTAATCCACCAATCACACTGTGGTTTTCCATGGTGATAACACCATGTTTATTTGATTTAAGGCTTTCAATAACTTGTGGATCAGTGAAAGGCTTCAAAGTAGAAATGTGTAAGTGTTGCACGCTTACCCCATGTTCTTTCAACGCAGGAATTGCTCTTAAAGCTTCTTCAGTTGAAATACCAGAGCTTAATATTGTGACATCTGTACCAGTACTTAAGACTCGAGCAGTGTTAAATTGCATAAGTTCGTTTTTAGGAAAAATTCTAGATATTTCTCCGCGTAGCATTCTTATGTAAACAGGTCCATCAATCTTGTGGGCCACCTCTAACACAGATTCAACTTCTGTAGCATCACCTGTTTCCAAAATGGTCATGTTTGGAATACCTCTTAAAACATTCACATCATCAATTGCTTGATGGGTCACTCCTCCAGGAGTGGTTATTCCGGGGAGAAAACCGACCATTCTCACGGGAAGATTTGGGTAGGCCACCGACATTTCTAGTTGATCCAACGGTCTTCTGTAAATAAACACTGCAAAAGTGTGAATCCAAGGCTCAAAACCTTCTCTAGCTAAACCACCTGCAAAACCCAACATATTTTGCTCACCTAAACCAAATGAGAAAAATCTATCTGGAAAAGTATCTCTAAATTTACCTACTTCGCAAGAACTTGTTAAGTCAGCTGATAACACCACAACTTTTGGTTTGAATTTACTCCACCTAACAAAATTTTCCACATGGGGTCTTTTAACAATTTCGTAAGCCATGTTATTTCCACGCTTTCAAGAAATTATTGTATTTGATTTTTTCAAAAGGACTAGCAAATCTTACGTAATGTAGGGCATCAGGCCTATCTTTTAGAATTTCAATTCCCTTTGCTGGATCTGTGTAGCCAAGAATTGCTTTTGGTTTGTCATATCCAGTTGAACAGGCTTTTAATATTTGGTTGATGTCATTGCCATCAATTTTTTCAACATCCCAACCAAAATTTTTAATTCTATCAATTAATGGTTCTATCGACATCACTTTTTCCATTGGACCATCAACTTGGTTTCTGTTCACATCAACAATTACTCGTACATTATTTAATTTATGAAAACTAATAGCAGATAAGGCTTCCCAGGTTTGTCCTTCTTGGAATTCTCCATCGGACATAAATATCCAAGTTTTTCCAGTTTCACCGCGCAACTTTCTTGCTAAGGCAACACCACCTGCTTGAGAAATTGCTTGAGCCAATGATCCTGTGGTGGTTTCAAATCCTGGTGAATGTTCCGCACCAATCATTTCAACTGTGGTGCCATCTTTGTTGAATTTTTCTAAAGACTTTTCAGTTAATCTTCCGGTTTCAATTAATGCTGCATAAATTACTAACGCATAATGGGCAGGGCTTATAAATAAGCGATCTAGGTCTGGTCCTTTTTCGCCATGAAATTCTGCACCAGTTACATAATCTGTGAAATTTTTACTTGGCACATTGACAAAGTCACGTGGTTCTAAGGGGGCAGCAAGGGCTTTGAGGTTAACTAAATTTGTATATAAGCAAGCAAGGATTTCAGCCGAAGAACAAGCTTGACTGAGGTAGCCGCCATTGTTTTTGACGGTGTGCTCTAAAACCCGGTGGCGAATGCCATGGGCGATAGAGGCTATTTTCTCTATATCCGTTGTGGAACTTGCTTTAGTTATGCTCATTTCCTGTCAGCATAGCAAAGAGAATAGTTGTCCTACAAGTTTTATTTATCCTTGATTAAAGGCTTAAAAAAATGGTTTTTACTAATTAACCCGCGGCAGGTAAGGATTCTTTAACTGGTGCATAGATGGCCTCGCGGTCATCTTCACTCATCGCACCCCAGACGCCATATGGTTCACGAACAGCTAAGGCATGTTCGGCGCATTGACGAAGAACTGGGCATGTGGCACAAATTGATTTAGCTAGTTTGATTCGATTTTCACGAGCAGGCCCACGTTCGCCTTCTGGATGAAAGAAGATCTCAGGATCTTCACCACGGCATGCTCCTTTTAATTGCCAGTCCCACAAATCAGCATTCGGTCCTGGAAGACGGGTTACATCAGCCATGATTTTCCTTTTTTTTGTACCTACCTTCCAATATAGGATATTGTTCATAAGTTAGTCAACCACCCCCCTTGAATAGTTTTGTGATTCTGGTCATATCCGTCTTTCGATTAGCCAAAGTTGTTCAACCAAGAGAGAATTGGGCCTATGGCTACCGAAGAGACCCAGCAAATATCCCTGGGCTTAACCGTTGCCGTGGTGGCAAGGCGTGTGGGAGTAGCTCCTGCGACCCTTCGTACTTGGGAAAGACGTTATGGACTTTGTCCAAGTGATCGATCAGAAGGCGGACACCGCCGTTACTGTGTCACAGATGTTGCTCGATTAGAGCTAATGCGAAAACTTGTTTTAGCAGGCATGCCTGCTGGAGAAGCTGCTAAAAAAGCATTGCAATCAGAAATTTGTGATGTTACTGATATTTCATTAATGGATTCAAAATCTTTAGGTAACAAAGTTGATTCTATGCTGGAAGATTTTTCACCTTCCACAGATTATGGTCACCCAGGTGGTGGATCAGTTTTATCAATGCAAGGCTCACCAGCAATTGCCAGAGGATTAGCCAAAGCTGCTTATTCACTTGATGGTCTGGCGTGTAACCAAATTATTCAAAACAGTATTAATGCTCGCGGTGTTATATGGACTTGGGAAAAATTATTAACACCAGTATTAATTGCCTTGGGTAGAAAATGGGAATTAACAGGTGAAGGAATTGAATCTGAACATATTTTAAGTGAGTGCATCATTGGTCAAATGAAACAAAGAGCAGACCAACTAAAAGCCCCCGCCAATATAAGACCTGTGTTACTTTCTTCAGCCCCAGAAGATTTGCACACAATCCCTCAATATGTTGCAGCAGCAGCATTAGCTGAACGCAGAATTTGTAGC
>JAQCGN010000066.1 GCA_027730605.1 Actinomycetota bacterium | reverse complement strand
AGAAATTGATGGACTAGGACTAGTTGTCATTATTTCCTTCAATGTCAGATCCCTCATAGCGCGCATTAGGACTTGGTGTTGCCGGAGTTATCATTTTATTTAACCAGTAAATATGTTGAGTAACACTTGATGCAATTTGTCCAATGTTTTGTAATATTTTTTCATCATCAGTTACAAGAATAGAAGACAAACAAAACTGTAAATGTTTTTCTTCTGCCAGAATTAACTGAGTAATACTTGCAACTTGTAGGCCCGTTGGAGTGGGATTTGGCGAAGCTGAAACCTGATTAGTCCAAAGTGTTAAATGAATTAAATGATGATCCCTCAATTGTTGTAATTGGGTTCGAAAACTTCGCTCTTGGTTTATGCCTGCAAAATAAATATCAATTAAATCGGTTTCTCTTTGGATAAATTCTTGAATCAATATTTCATCACTGCTTGGTTTAGTATCAAGAAAAGGTGTTCTAACACAAGCACTAAGTGCTAAAACGCTGGTCGAGGCTAGTAAGGTTCTGCGATTTAACAAATTACCCTCAGCCTTTCTGCAAGATTGTTCTTTATCTTATTGACTAGTGAACTCAAAAGTAATTTAATGTTGAATCAGCGCTACCCTAGAGACACAACTGCAAGACCCAACTGAACAGCACGGCCTACACGCAACGGAGTTGCCCATGTCCACGCGTGAACAAATCTTGCAAATTTTAGAGCCCATCACCTCAAATTTGGGGCTAGATCTTGAAGATGTAGAAATTAAATCAGCAGGAAAACACTCCATCGTTCAAATCTCAGTTGATAAGGATGGTGGGATAACTCTTGATGAAGTTGCACACATATCAAATGAGATTTCAGAAATACTTGATACTAAAGAAATTCTTGGTGAAAAACCCTACACCTTAGAAGTTGGATCCCCTGGAATTGATAGAGCACTAACACATCCTAGACATTGGCGTAGAAACATAGGCCGATTAGTAAAAATAAATTTTGGTTCAAATTCTGAAATTGGTCGAATAATTCAATCAGATGACGAAAAAGTTACCCTTGAAATAAAAAGCAAATCAAGAGTTATTTTCTTCAACAAAATAGACAAAGCTTTCATCCAGATTGAATTCAATTCCAAGAAAAGTAGCAAATAATGGATATTGATATCAAAGCTTTGAAACAACTTGTCAAAGAGCGTGAAATGCAATGGGACAGAGTAGTGGTAGCTATCGAAGAGGCATTACTTGCTGCTTATAACAAAAATCCTGGGTCAAGAGCAAATGCCAAAGTGACAATGAATAAAACCACCGGACATGTTGAAGTTAAAGTAAGTGAATTTGATCTTGAAGGAAAACTAATTAGAGAATTTGATGACACCCCCGCTGACTTTGCAAGAGTTGCAGCCTCAACTGCCAAACAAGTTTTGTTTTTAAAAATGAGAGATGTTAAAGATGACCAGGTATTCAAAGATTTTCTTAAAAAAGAAAACTCAGTAATATCTGGAGTAATTCAACAAGGAAAAGATCCTTCACTAATAGATGTCAAAATTGCTGATGGCGTGGAAGGGTTTATCCCAGCGCAAGAACAAGTTCCAGGTGAAGTTTATGAACACGGCTCAAGAATAAAATGTTTTGTTGTTTCAGTAAGAAAAGGTCAAAAAGGACCGCAAATAATTTTATCTAGAACTCATCCTGGATTAGTTAAAGGTTTATTTGAATTAGAAGCACCAGAAGTTTTGCAAGGAGTGGTAGAAATAGTGGCAGTTGCTAGAGAATCAGGTCATCGAACTAAAATTGCGGTTTTAACTCATGATCCACAAATAAGTCCTAAAGGAACATGTATTGGTCCTATGGGACAAAGAGTAAGAAACGTGATGAGTGAATTAGGTGGTGAAAAAATTGACATTGTTGATTTTTCACTTGACCCAGTTGTCTTTATTGCCAATGCGCTTTCTCCTTCAAAAGTAAGTTCAGTGACTGTGGTGGATCAAGATTTAAGATCAGCTCAAGTAATTGTTCCCGATTTTCAATTATCATTAGCAATTGGGCGAGAGGGACAAAATGCCCGTTTAGCGGCAAGATTGACTGGATGGAAGATTGACATACGATCAGATTCCAAACCAAATGTTGAAAACGTAATAGATTAAGACAATGGTGATAAATGGTATTTAGTGCAATTAAAGAGGCATGGAATTTTGTTGATAGGCCTTTAAAGAAATTATTTAATGTTCTGTTAATAGTCAGGCTGGTAACTAATTTTTTTGATCTAATTGGAACCGCACTAATGGCAATCTTGGTGGGCTATGTGGTAAGCGCACTTAGTGGCAATCCTCAGATTATCGGTATAGGCCCCTTGCTAAACTTCTTTAATTTAGAATCATCTTCTATCAGAAATCAAGTAATTATTCTTGGCCTAACTACTTTAGTTGTTTTCATTTTAAAACCATTGATTATTTTAACTACAAGCAGAATTCTAATTTTCAAGATTCATCGACAAGGAGCTATTTTAACTAATACACTTTTAACAAATTTTACCAAATTACCACTAACATCAATTAAAAAATGGTCTAGTCCAGATGTGATTTATGCAACGACGTCGGGATTGCCAAGTGTTTTAAACCTTCTATGGACGACTGTTGCGCTAATTTCCGACATCGCATTAATTTTGATGTTTTTTATTACTTTATTTGTTACTAACCCCTTAATCACTATAGGCCTTATGATTTATGTATTTCTATTATTTGCACTCTTAGCATGGATAACGGGAACTAAAATTAGAGACGCCGGAAGGGTGGTTGGACTTACTTCTAGAAGTTCTACTAAAGGTATTATGGAACTCTTAGCAATGTTTCGAGAATTATATGTTTCAGGTAAAATAGAATTTCAGGTTTCTACCTTTAAAGAAAATCGAATATCCCAAGGTGATGCAATTGCTTCAACTGAGTGGCTACAACAGGTACCTCGATTTGTGATTGATTCGGCTTTAGTTTTGGGCATTGTGGTGGTAGCAGTGGGTCAAGCAGATACTGATAACTTAGCTCAAGCTGCATCAAGCACAGCACTTTTTTTAACAGCAGCATTAAGAATTCTACCTACAATAGTACCAATCCAAGGTTCAATTAACCGGATAAGGAATTCGCAGGGAATGAGTGAAAGAATTCATTCTTTTTCTACCTATCTTGATTCAGAAATTCCTGGTAGAAAAGAATATTTACATAATTTACCAAATAATCCAACTCCTAATAGTATTTTTAAAATTGAAGTAAAGAATTTAATTTATAGTTATTTTGAATCAGGTAAGCCTGCTATAAATGAGGTAACTTTTGAAATTAATTCAGGTTCAACTTTAGCTATTATAGGTTCATCTGGTTCTGGTAAAAAGACCTTGGCTGATTGTTTATTAGGATTGCTTGAGCCTACTAGTGGAAGTGTAGAAATTGATAAAACGGCACCAGAAATTTATAGAACTATAAATAATGGTTCTATTTCATACGTTTCTCAAGATGTTGCCTTGATTGATGGATCGATACGGGAAAATGTTGCTTTTGCGATGCCTGAATCAGAAATAGATGAAGATAAAATTAAAACAGCGCTTAAGCGAGCTCACATTTATGATTTTGTGAAAGGACTTCCTCAGGGTATCCAAACAGTTGTGGGGGAAAGAGGAACTCGTTTATCAGGTGGTCAGCGCCAGAGAATTGGAATTGCTAGAGCTCTTTATAGTAATCCAAAAATTTTGGTGCTAGATGAAGCAACAAGTGCACTTGATGCTGAAACAGAATCTGCTATCACCGGAATGTTAAAAGAGCTACATGGACAGGTAACAATTATTTCTATTGCCCACAGATTGAGTACTGTTATACATAGTGATCTAGTTCTATTCTTAAGAGATGGAAAACTTGCTGGATCTGGAAAATTTGAAGATTTAGTAAAACAACACCCAGATTTGGCACACCAAGCTGAACTTCTTGGTATTGATGTTGATGCTTCCTAGAGTATTAAGGCAGTCATAATTCATCCTTTAAGAACTTGTGTAGGTTGTAAACAAGTAGTTGAAAAAAAACAGTTACTTAGAATTATTCAAGTAGATTCTCAACTGGTAATTGATCGCAAAAATAGGTTTGGTTCCAGGGGTGCCAATATTCACAAATCCTTTGCCTGTCTTAATGAGGCAATTAAAACCAAGGCGTTTCATAAAGCCCTCAAATTCAGCGGCGCGTTAAATACCTCTCAACTCCTAAAAGAAATCAGCCGTGAAGTACCCTAAGAGATGTAACTTCGACTCCCAAACGGAGAAAACCCAATGAGCACTAAATGAGCCCCTCGAAATGAAGGCTTTACTTTTAGTGTCCTAAGGATCGGGACCAATCCCTGTCCTTAGCCAAGGCAGGAGATATAAGTTGTCCAAGATTCGTGTGTACGAGCTCGCATCTGAGCTTGGTTACGAAAGCAAAGACGTCCTCGCAAAATTGCAAGAAATGGGCGAATTTGTTCGCTCAGCCTCCTCAACAATTGAACTTCCAGTTGCCAATCGTTTAAAAGCTGCCCTGCCAGCAAAGGTGACAAAACCTAAAAAGTCTGCTGCACCCAAAAAACCTGAACCAGTTGAAACCCCGGTTGAAAATACTGTTGAAACCCCAGTAATTCCACCTGCTCCAACCCAAAGTCCTCGATCAACCACTCCTCGTCCGGGAAATAACCCTTTCGGCACCCCAACTCCACCAGCACCACGTCCAGGAACTCCTCGTCCGGGAAATAATCCTTTCGGTCAACCCGCAGGTCCAAGACCAACAAACCCAACCGGTATGCCAAGACCAATGAGTCGACCAGGTGCACCAACTGGACCAGGTGGTCCAAGACCTGGTGCTCCAAGACCAGGTGGTCCAAGACCAGGGGGACCTGGTGCTCCAAGACCAGGTGGCCCAAATAGAGGTCCCGGTAATTTTGGTGGTCCAAGACCAGGTGGTCCAAATCGTGGACCTGGTGGTCCCGGTAATTTTGGTGGTCCAAGACCAGGTGGCCCAAATCGTGGACCGGGTGGTCCAGGAAATTTTGGTGGTAACAGAACAGGTGGTCCGGGTGGAATTCCCACAATGCCTGGTGTTCAACCATCAGGACGTCCTGGTCAACGAGGTGGTGCTGGAGGTCGCGGAAACGCAGCTGGTGCTTTTGGTCGACAAGGTGGAGCAAATAAGAAACGTTCCAAATCAAAACGTGAAAAACGTCAAGAGTTTGAAGATTTCATGGAAGCACCACAACTTGGTGGTGTGCAATTACCAAAAGGTGATGGCAGAACAATTCGTTTAAGTCGTGGTTCATCATTAATGGACTTGGGTGAAAAAATTGGTGCAAATCCTGCCAGTTTAGTTACTGCATTATTTCATTTAGGTGAAATGGCAACAGCTACACAATCTTTACCTGATGAAACATTACAAGTTTTAGGTGTAGAATTAAATTTTGATATTCAAGTGGTTTCACCAGAGGATGAGGATCGTGAATTATTAGATTCATTTGATGTTTCATTTGGTGAAAATGAAGGTGAACTTGTTATTCGACCACCGGTAGTAACAATTATGGGTCACGTTGATCATGGTAAAACTTTGTTACTTGACACAATTCGTTCGGCAAATGTTGCAGGGGGAGAAGCAGGTGGAATAACCCAACACATTGGGGCTTATCAAATTTCTGCCAATGTCGCAGGCGATGATAGAAAAATAAC
>JAQCGN010000065.1 GCA_027730605.1 Actinomycetota bacterium | reverse complement strand
TGTTTCAGTAATTGTCACCGTTGGTGTGGGAGACGGTGTAGGTGTAGGTGTCGGAGTTGGAGTTGGCGTGATACTTATTTCAGGACTTGGAATAACAACTGGAATAAAAGTTTCATCTGGATCTGGAATTGCTGGAGCAGTATTAATTGGCAACACACCTGTTGGTGGTGCAAATTGCACTACAGGTAAACCTTCATGTGCTGCTTTCATATAAGCAGTCCACATTAATGCTGGAAAAGATCCACCCGTAACACTTTTCATTCCACCAGTTCCTGCTAAAGAAATTGGGTTTCCTTTTTCATCTTGCTTAACCATCATCACTGCTGTTGCAAGTTGTGGTGTGTAACCGGCAAACCAAGCAGATTTATTTCCATCTGTAGTTCCAGTTTTTCCTGCAGCAGGTCGACCGATCGCTTTTGCTCTAACCCCTGTTCCTACATTTATGACTTGTTGTAATGCGTAAGAAACTTCATCAGCTACTTGAGCAGTAAATGCTCTTTTTGTTTCAGGGCTTATTTGGAAAAGTAGACCATCGTTTTTTCCATATATTTCTTTGATCATTGTTGGTTTGGCATAAATTCCACGGGCTGCAAATGTTGCATAACTTGATGCCACATCAATAACGTGTGGTGAAGCCGTTCCTAAAACTAAAGTTATGTCATTAACCATTCCCACTGCATCTGCTGGGATTCCTGCTCTTAAAGTTACGTCAAAGACTTTATTTTTACCAATAGTTGATGCCACATCTACATAAACCGTGTTAACACTACTTTCTGTTGCTTGTAATAAAGTAATTTGGCCAAAAGATTTTTTGCTGTAATTATTCAATGTGTAATCACCAAAAGTTCTAGGAGAGTCTCCATTCCAAACTGTGTCAAGTGCTATTCCTTGTTCGAAAGCTGCAGCTAAGGCAAACGTTTTAAAAGTTGAACCAGCTTGCGCAATTGCTTGGGTAGCATTATTTAATGGTTCTGTCACATAATCTGGTCCACCATAAAGTGCAACTACTTCACCTGTTCCTGGTCTAATTGATGCAATCCCAATTCTTAAACCTTCAGTTTTAGAAGTAGGAGCCTCTTCGGTAACGGCATCTACCATGCCAGTTTGTGCTTGTTCTTCAAATGTTGAAACAACTCTTAAACCTCTTAAATTTAAATCATCTTCTGTGTAACCACGCTCCAACATTTCTTCTCTAATTGAATAAAGTAGATAACCATTTGTGCCCCCAAATTTATTTGTTGAACTATAAGTAATTGATTCTGGAAAAGTTAAAGACTTAGCATCTGTTTCACTAATTGCATTTACTTGAGTCATTCCTGAAATTACGTAATCCCACCGATTTAACCAACGTTCTCTGTTTTCAATTTTTTCAATTGCAGAAGGTGCTTGCAAAAGTGCTGCTAGAGCTGCCCCTTGTGAAACAGAGATTTGTGAAACATCAAGTCCAAAATATGTTCTGCTGGCTGCTTGGATTCCATAAGCACCACGACCAAAATATGCTGTGTTTAAATACGCTTCAAGAATTTCTTCTTTTGAATCAACTGATTCAAGTTTTATTGCTAAAACTAGTTCGCGGGCTTTTCTGATAATACTTTTTTCTTGCGTGAGAAATGCTAATTTTGCGTATTGTTGAGTAATTGTTGATCCACCAACTCGGGTACCAGAAAAAATATTAGAAATTAAAGCTCTGGTAAAACCTTGAATGGAAAATCCACTGTGGTTATAAAAACCTCTATCTTCAGCAGCAAGAACTGCTGCTTGCACATGTGGGGGAACTCTTTCTAAATCAACATCGGTTCTGTTGTATTCCCCAAATCTACCAATTTCTTTTTCACCATCAGCCCACATCACAATTGTGGTTTGGGCTCGGGCAACTTCTTTTGGTGTTGGAATTTGAGTTACTGAAACAGCAAAAGCAAGAAGTGATCCTCCAACAACAGCAGTGAATAAAACAACTGTGACTATCCAACTAAATAAGCGCCATTTAACTTTCGATTTTTTTCTTGATTTTGTTCGTGGTGGGCGCGAAATTGGACGCGGTCGCTTAGCCACTTAATTAATCCAACCAATCTGCCGGTTTCTTGAGTGGACGTCTTGTTTTTCCGTCACCCAAAACATAGGAACTATAAATATGATTCCAACTACAACCTTGACACACTTCCACCACAAAAACCTTTATTTGACCATGTTCTTTACTCATTCGTAATAAATCGTGTGGAGCTTTAATTCTTCCTGAGAAAGGTCCTAATTCTTTTCCAAAAACATAAGAAATTTCAACCAAATTAACAATTTCACACACCGGACAAATTCTTGAAGTTGTCACACCGTGAAATTGTGCAGCTTTTTTTAAATACGGATCAGCATCACATAAATCTGTTTTTAAAACTCGGCCATTTTTCCAAGCCTGTACCGAAGATCTCCTTTGCAGCGCATAGTTAATTACCTCGCGTGGAATTGTTGGATCAAAAATTTCATTTTCAATAAGAGCAGACATGGCAATGATCCTAAACTAATTAGGGCTTTTTGGCCCAATAAGTTTTTAACTCCTCAGTAGCTTTTTCTTTACCTAAAACACCCTTATCCAGTCTTAGATCCAGGAGAAATTGATATGCCTGGCCAACTTCTGGACCTGGTTTTATATTTAAAATTTGCATTATTTCTGCTCCATCTAATTCAGGACGCATACTCTTTAGTTCTTCTTGTTTTGATAATTCAATAATTCTTTGTTCTAAATCGTCATAAGCTTTTCTTAGTTTTTCTGCTTTTGCTTCATTTCGAGTTGTGCAATCGGCTCTTGTTAATTTGTGTAACCGAATTAATTGCTCTTGGGCATCTCTGACATATCTTCTAACAGCTGAATCAGTCCATTTACCATCTCCATATCCATGAAAACGTAAATGAAGTTCAATCAGTAAACAAATCTCATCAATAATTTCATTTGCATACCTTAATTTTATTAAACGTTTTTTTGCTAACCTGGCCCCAAATACTTCATGATGATGAAAAGAAACTCTTCCTTCTCCTTCAAACTTTCTGGTCTTAGGTTTACCAATGTCGTGCAAAAGTGCTGCCAATCTTAAAATTAGATCTGGTTTGCCTTTAGGTTCATGATTTATTTCAAGGTTTATAACTTGATCCAACACAGTTAAACTGTGTTGGTAAACATCTTTATGGTGATGATGTTCATCAACTTCTAGTTTTAAAGCAGGCAATTCAGGCAAAAAATGTTCTGCCACTCCTGTTTCAACCAATAATTCAATTCCCACTCTTGGTTTATTGGTAAGAATTAATTTATTAAACTCATCACTTACTCTTTCCATTGAAACTATTTTTATTCTCTCAGCTAATTTGTTCATACTTTCTACTAGATCAGCTTGTGGTTTAAGTTCTAATTTAGAAATAAATCTTGCAGCCCTTAACATTCTTAATGGATCTTCAGAAAAAGAAATTTGGGCATCAAGTGGTGTTCGAAGAATTTTATTATTTAAATCCGTTAACCCATTATAAATATCAACCAGTTCAAAGCTAGGAAGACGAAGTGCCATTGCATTTATGGTGAAATCTCGTCTTGCTAAGTCTTCTTCTAAAGTTTTACCAAATTCAACACTTGGTTTTCTTGAACTATCTTCATATTGTTCAGTTCTATAAGTTGTTATTTCAAAAACATAATCACCTAATTTGGCACCGACGGTGCCAAATTTAATTCCTACATCCCAAATTGAATCAGCCCAATTTTTTAAAGTTTTTTGAATCTCTTCAGGTTTAGCATTTGTTGTTAAATCTAAATCTTTTACAGTTTTACCTAGAACTGCATCTCTGACTGGTCCACCAACTAAGGAAATTTCAAAACCATTTTTGGAAAATAGCTCACCGAGTTCTTTCAAAATCGTTGCACTTGGACCCAACGCGTTCAAGATGCGATTTGAGGCTGTGGAATTGTTTTCTGATGTGCTCACGCATGAGAGCCTAGAACCACGCGTTATCCCTGAAGGGATGCCTCAAAGATTTGGGCGCGTCACCTATTCTTCAAGATGTGGAACAAATAAAAAAGGTGTTAATAGCTTTTATTATTACCCCTTTAATCTCAGTGTTTCTCACGTCCCCAAGTTTTGGTGCCACAGATTCTGTTGAAGTATCTATCGAAGTTGTTTCGCCTTATGCCCCCCTTGGAAATGACACACTCTTATTGCAGGGCACCTATCGAAATAAAACAAATACAAACCTTACTAATTTATCTTTTCAATTACTACTTTCAGATCCAATAACTAGTAGAAGTGCTTTAAACATAGCTCTTAGCTCTTCTGCACCCGAAGAATTAATTCCTCGTGGACAAATTTATAAAGTTTCAGATTTAAGACCTGGTGGTATCGCCCCTTTTTCAATTGGTATTAATACAGCTCAGTTATTAAGTAAGGGACCAGGAGCGTATTTAATTGGTTACCAAGTAATTAACGAAACAGAGACTTTAGGTTCAAGTTTCACTGTAGTTCCATATCTGCCAGATAGAAGTAGTGTTACTCAACTTGGAATAACTCTGTTATGGCCAGTTACTGCCCCACCGTTAAGAAATGGTGATGGTTATTTACTTGATGAAACAATTCCTAGGTCAACAACCGCAACTGGGCGACTGAGAAATATTTTATATGCCGGGAGAACAAACTCTGTTGTTTGGCTTTTGGATCCAGATTTATTAGATTTAGCAGAAAAAACTGCAAGGGGATATTTTATTGAAGACTCACCTGAAAAAATAAATGGTGTTTACACTAATGAGATTGGCGCATGGTTTGGTGAATTAAGAACAGCTGTTGCTGCCAGTGAACGTTGGTCACTGACTTACGCCAATGCCGATTTAGCTTCAATGCAAAGAAATAAAGCAAACAGTGCGTTTGAGCAATCTGTCACAATAGCTAGAGCTACGACAGAACAAAAACTTGGCTTTACTACCGGTGGCACATTTCTTTTTCAAGATAAATATCCAATTCCAGAATCTGTAATTGGTTTAGCAAATTCTTTTGGCACAAATGCAATTGTTGTTCCAGATTCAGCACTTCCTCCAATTGCGGGCACAACTTTTACTCCCTCTGGCACTACAACAGTGCAAACTCCTAATGGTCGGGTCAAAGTATTTTTAACAGATTCTCTTTTATCAAATGCATCAAATAACACTGTAGAAAATGCTGTGCAAACAAGTTTGCAAAGACAAAGACTTTACTCCGATACTTTATTGATAGCTTTACAATTACCAAATATTGAAAGAAACATTTTAGTTTCACCTAATGCTTATTGGGAACCAACAAGTGAAGGTGCTGCTGTTTTTGCTGAAGGAATAACAAAAGCACCATGGGTAAAAACTGCTGAAGCATGGAGTGTTCTTGCCAAAGATGTTTCAACGGTGCAAAGAGATAATTTCTTAACAACAACTCCTGCCCAAAATATTGAATTAAGTGCTGATCAGATGACCAGAATAAAAAGAGGTCAATCTTTATTAGCTCAATTAACTGGTTTATTTGAACAACCTGGAGTTGTTAGTGGAGATTTTGCCACCGCTATTTTAAGAGCAGGTTCCCAATATTGGCAAAATGCGCCAAGTCAAGCTCGTGATTTTATAAACAACATAAATTCAACTTTGCAAACAAGTAGAGATAACGTAAGAATTTTGGCAGGAAATTCAGTGGTTTTACCAAGTGATAAAGGTCCTATCCCAATTACTGTTGCCAATGATTTTCCAGAACCAGTAATTGTAAAACTGACTGCTACTGCAACTCCCTCATTTAGATTTAAAGCAGAAGACTTAGCACCAA
>JAQCGN010000064.1 GCA_027730605.1 Actinomycetota bacterium | reverse complement strand
TTTAAGAAAAACACAACCTTATTGTGGATATGAAAATTATGAATTTGAAGTGGTCACAGAAAATACTTGCGATAGTTATGGTCGATTTTTAATTAGAATGCGAGAAATGCATCAATCCTTAAGAATTGTTGAACAAGCATTAAGTCGCCTAAAACCAGGACCAATCATGGTTGAGGATAAAACAATTGCTTGGCCTGCCCAATTATCCCTAGGTTCAGATGGATTAGGAAATTCCCTTGACCACATCAGAAAAATTATGGGTCAATCGATGGAATCTTTGATTCATCATTTCAAATTGGTAACTGAAGGCTTTAAAGTTCCAGCTGGGCAAGCCTATGTTGCAATTGAATCTCCTCGGGGTGAATTAGGTGCATTTGTAATTAGTGACGGGGGAACAAAACCTTATCGCGTTCATTTTCGTGATCCTTCATTTAATAATTTGCAAGCAGTTGGCCCAATGGGAGAAGGCGGCCAAGTTGCAGATTTAGTTGCAGCCGTTGCATCCATTGACCCGGTGATGGGTGGTGTTGATAGATGAGTATCAAAGTAATTAGTGAAGAAGATATTAAAACCCTAGAAACACTTGCCGCAAAATATCCTGAAAGAAGATCAGCGTTATTGCCAATGCTTCATTATGTGCAATCGATTCAAGGAATGGTTTCACCTGCCGGAATTCAAGTGTGCGCCCAAGTTCTAGATTTGACTCCAGCAGAAGTTGCTGCGGTTGCAACTTTTTACACGATGTATAAAAGATTTCCCATGGGCAAACACCATATTGGTGTTTGTACCAACACAATGTGTGCACTTTTAGGTGGCGATGAATTGTGGAAAGAATTAACAAACACTTTAGGAATTGGTCATGATGAAACAACTGCTGATGGATTATTTACTTTAGAAAGAATTGAATGCCAAGCAGCTTGTACTGTCGCACCAGTGGTGACAGTCAATTGGGAATTTATGGATTCAATGAATCCAAAATCTTTAAGAGAACTAATAGACAAGTTGAAATTAGGTGCTCCTGTTCAATCCACTCGGGGAATAAAAATTACTTCAATAGCAGAGACTGGAAAAGTCTTAGCAGGAATTAATGATGGTAAATATGAAGAATCACCCCTTGCCGATGATTCAATGCTCGCTGGATTAAGAGTTGCGCAAGAAAGAAAAATGAAAGCTCCAGCAGCAAAGGGCGCACAATAAAATGGCCTTAACACCAGTTCTTACTGCACATTGGGATGATCCGAAATCATTTGAAATAGAAAGTTACAAAAAATATGGTGGTTATGTTGCATTAAAGAAAGCTTTAAAAATGACTCCTGATGAAGTAATTGGAGTTGTTAAAGATTCAGGTTTAAGAGGAAGAGGTGGGGCAGGATTTCCTACCGGAATGAAATGGTCATTTGTTCCACAAAATGACGGCAAACCACATTACTTAGTTGTTAACGCAGATGAATCAGAACCAGGTGCTTGTAAAGATATTCCACTAATGCTTGCCAATCCTCACTCTTTAATTGAGGGAATAATCATTGCTTCATATGCCATCAGAGCAAATCATGCATTTATTTATATTCGGGGAGAAGTTCCCCACGCCATAAGAAGAGTAATGAATGCAGTGGAACAAGCAGTAGCAGATGGGCTGCTTGGAAAAAATATTCAAGGTTCAGGATTTGATTTAAATATTGTGGTGCACGCAGGAGCTGGTGCATACATTTGTGGAGAAGAAACAGCACTACTTGATTCACTCGAAGGTCGACGAGGACAACCAAGATTAAAACCACCATTTCCAGCAGTAGCAGGACTTTATGCATCACCAACTGTTGTGAATAATGTTGAAACTTTGGCAAGTGTGCCATCAATTGTTTTGAATGGTGCTGACTGGTTTAAATCTATGGGAACAGAAAAATCACCAGGATTTAAATTATTTGCAGTGTCAGGACATGTAAATAGACCAGGAATTTTTGAAGCAGCACTTGGCACACCAATGAGTGAACTACTTGATTACGCCGGTGGAATGCGAAAGGGAAGTAAATTAAAATTTTGGATTCCAGGTGGATCTTCTGTTCCAATGTTGACACCTGATCACATTGATATTCCGATGACTTACGAAGACCTAAGTGCTGCTGGAACAATGCTTGGCACCGGAACTCCAATGATGTTTGATCAAACCACCAGTGTTGTAAAAGCAGTAACAAGATGGCTTGAGTTTTATAAACACGAATCATGTGGAAAATGCACACCTTGTCGTGAAGGAACTTTCTGGATCACAGGTGTATTAGAAAAATTTGAACACGGAAAAGGTAAAGAAGAAGAATTAGCTTTGATTGATGATGTTTGTGGCCAAATTGCGGGCCGATCATTTTGTGCTTTAGGTGATGCAGCAGCAACACCATTTCCTAGTGCGATGAAATATTTTGCTGATGAATTTCGTGAAGCGACCAGGATTTCAGCAGATGCATCTTTCCCACCATCTGCCACAACAATTTTTGATAAGGCAGGTGTGTAATGACTTTAACTTCAGATAATAAACAAACAAATACTAAAACCTTAATTACTGCCACCATTGATGGAATTCAAGTCCAAGTTCCTAAAGGAACATTAATAATAAGAGCAGCTGAAAGAATGGGAACTTTTGTTCCAAGATTTTGTGATCATCCATCCCTAGCACCTGTTGCGGCATGCCGAATGTGTTTAGTTGAAATTGAAGGAATGCCAAAACCTCAACCATCATGTGCCATACCTTTAACTGAAGGCATGGTTGTTAAAACTCAAATGACCTCTGAAGTTGCTGAAAAAGCACAAGCTGGAGTGATGGAATTTTTGTTAATAAACCATCCCCTTGATTGCCCAGTTTGTGACAAAGGTGGGGAATGTCCATTACAAAACCAAGCAATGACAGCAGGAAGAGCAGAATCAAGATTTGAAATAGAAAAAAGAACTTTTCCTAAACCAATTGAATTAAGTACTGAAATTTTGTTGGATCGTGAACGTTGCGTTGAATGTGCTCGCTGCACCAGATTCTCAGAAGAAATTGCGGGAGATCCATTTATTGAATTACTGGAACGTGGGGCTAACCAACAAGTTGGAATTGCTACAGATGAGCCATTTAATTCATACTTTTCAGGAAACACAGTTCAGATTTGTCCCGTGGGAGCACTCACAAGTTCTGCTTACAGATTTAGAGCAAGACCTTTTGATTTAGTTTCAGTTCCAACAACATGTGAACACTGTGCATCTGGTTGTTCTTTAAGGACTGATTATCGTCGCGAAACTGTGATGCGAAGACTTGCTTGGGAAGATCCCGCTGTCAATGAAGATTGGAATTGTGACAAGGGCAGATTTGCATTTGGTTATCTAAAAACTAATCGTTTAACTCAACCAAAGGTCAGAAAAAAAGATGGTAATCAAGTTGATGCGCT
This sequence comes from Actinomycetota bacterium, assembly GCA_027730605.1. GTDB lineage: Bacteria > Actinomycetota > Actinomycetes > S36-B12 > UBA5976 > ATZT02. Next base: position 2,389 of record JAQCGN010000064.1, on the reverse strand, counting down.
GTGGCCTGATGCAATCGACTTTGCTGCTAAAGGATTAAGAGAAGCAAACGGAAAAGTAGCAGTTTTATTAGGTGGACGACTTACGCTAGAAGACGCCTATGCCTATTCCAAATTTGCTCGTCTAGCACTTTCCACAAATGATATTGATTTTAGAAACAGAGTAAACAGTGCTGAAGAATTAAACTTTCTCGCAAGTGCTGTAGCAGGGGATGCAGGAACTGTTACTTATGCAGATTTAGAAAAAGCTGAAAATGTTGTGCTAGTTAACTTTGAACCCGAAGAAGAATCACCAATTATATTTCTTCGTCTAAGAAAAGCAGCAGCAAAAGGAAAAATAAAAGTTTTAGCAATTGCACCCTATCTTTCAAGAGGTTTAGAAAAAATTGATGCAGAAGTAATTGCCACAAAACCTGGGGATGAAGCAAAGGTTTTGCGAGGCTTAAAAATTGCAAAAAATTCCATAATTTTGGTTGGAGAAAGAGCAGCAGCAACTCTTGGAACATTAAGTGCAGTAATTGAAGTTGCCGAAAAGACTGAATCAAAATTAGCTTGGATACCAAGAAGAGCAGGAGAGCGTGGGGCAATTGAAGTAGGAGTTCTACCTAATTTGTTGCCGGGAGGACGACCAGTAATTGATTCAGGTGCCAGAAGTGAAGTTGGTGCCATTTGGGGAGTTAATGGTTCAGATATTCCAAGTAAACCTGGAAGAACACATTCTGAAATTGTGCAAGCAGCACTAAATGGTGAAATTAAAGCTTTGATTATTGCTGGACTTGATGTGCTTGATGCACCAGATCCACAAGCATTAAGTGAGGCAATTAATTCTGTTGATTTTGTTGTAACTTTAGGAATTCAAGAAAACTCATTAACACGATATGCAAATGTTTCTTTACCGGTAGCACCAGTAACGGAGAAATCTGGAACATTCATAAATTGGGAAGGACGCCCTCGCCCATTTGGTAGAGCAATTACTTCAACTAATGCCCTAACTGATGCCAGAGTTTTAGCAATGATTGCAGAAAGTTTAGGCCATGATTTTGGTTTACAAACCATTGAAGAAATTCGACAAGAACTTTCTTCATTTGGAACTTGGATGGGCACAAAAGTTGACAAACCTAAGGTCGATGCAATTGGTGCTCGAAATACTTCTGGAAATAACGTAATTTTGTCGACTTGGAATTTACTACTTGATGATGGAGCTCTACAAAAAGGTGAAGAACATCTAGCTGGAACTCAAAGACCAGTTGTTGCGCACTTAAGTGAAAAAACTGCACAAGCACAGCAACTTGAAAATGGCGAAAAAATCAATATTTCAAATGATCGTGGCTCCATAACAGCTAAATTAGAAATAATTGAAATGGTTAATGACGTTGTATGGATTCCAGCTAATAATCATGACAGTAAAGTCAAGTCAAAACTTGGTGCTAAAGAAGGCGATGTTGTGACAATTAAAAAGGGAGGATTGTGATGAGAATTCTGCCTCATGTTGAGTTAAACGCATTTGGAATTGATCCATGGTGGATAACTTTAATTAAAGTCGTAGTAATTTTTGTGACTCTGGTGGTGATGACTTTATTAGCAATTTGGAGTGAAAGAAAAATCGTTGCCCGAATGCAAATGAGAGTTGGACCAAACAGAGTTGGACCAGGTGGAGTTTTAATTGGTTTGATGGACGGTGTGAAACTTGCCTTAAAAGAAGATGTTATTCCATTTACAGTCGACAGAGTTGTTTACATATTGGCTCCAATAATTTCTGCCACAACTGCATTTATGACTTTTGCAGTAATTCCTTTTGGTCCTGAAGTTTCTTTCTTCGGTGTCATAACACCATTGCAACTAACTGACTTTCCAGTCAGTGTTTTATACGTATTAGCAATTGCCAGTGTGGGAATTTATGGCATTGTTTTAGCAGGTTGGTCATCTGGCTCTACTTATGCTTTGCTGGGAGGTTTGCGCTCATCGGCGCAAATGGTTTCTTATGAAATAGCAATGGGTCTATCTTTTGTGGCAGTTTTTCTTTATGCAGGTTCAATGAGTACATCCCAAATAGTTGCCGCACAAGAAAGAACTTGGTACATCTTGTTGCTACTTCCCTCTTTCTTAATCTATGTAATTTCGATGGTGGGAGAAACCAACAGAGCTCCATTTGATTTACCCGAAGCAGAAGGTGAATTAGTTGGAGGATTTCACACTGAATACTCCTCTTTGAAGTTTGCTTTATTTTTCCTAGCTGAATACATAAACATGGTCACAGTTTCAGCATTGGCGACAACTTTATTTTTAGGTGGTTGGAGAGCACCGTTTCCACTCTCACTAATACCCGGAGCCAATGAAGGTTGGGTTCCGCTTATTTGGTTCTTTAGCAAAATTGCTGTTTTCTTATTTGTAT
>JAQCGN010000008.1 GCA_027730605.1 Actinomycetota bacterium | reverse complement strand
GCAGCTAGGGCAGCAATTTGTGTTGCTCTAATTTTTGATGGACCTGATCCAAAGCGTAAATCTTTAGGTTTTAAATTTTCAGGAATAATTAATTGAGGTGTTTCTTTACCCATGTTTAGTAAGAGGGTTGTATTTTGTCGGAAAAACCTGCCACAGTTTCAGCACCCCTTGGACCTTTGCCAATGTAATTTGCTGAAGGTCTGACCAATTTGCCAGTAATCTTTTGTTCCAAAATATGAGCAGACCAACCAGCTAATCGAGCACAAGTAAACATTGAAGTAAACATGTTTGCTGGAACTTGGGCATAATCCAAAACAATTGCAGCCCAGAATTCAACGTTAGTTTCTAATACACGCTCGGGATGTCTTTCATGTAATTCTTTTAGTGCTGCTTTTTCTAAAGCTTCAGCAATTTCATATCGTGGAGCACCTAATTCTTTAGCAGTTCTTCTTAACACTTTTGCTCTTGGATCTTGTGCTCTGTAAACTCGATGACCAAAGCCCATCAATCTTTCTTTAGAATCAAGTAGTTTTTTAATATAAGTAGTTGGATCAATTCCTTTTTCAATATCTTCAATCATGTGCAACACACGACTTGGTGCACCACCATGAAGTGGTCCACTCATTGCACCTATGGCACCAGAAATAGCGGCAGCAACATCTGCTCCAGTTGAAGCAATTACTCGTGCTGTGAAAGTTGATGCATTCATGCCATGTTCTGCTGCTGAAACAAAATATGCATCAACTGCCTTAATGTGTTTTGGATCTGGTTCTCCGCGCCATCTCTTCATGAATCTTTCAACGGCAGTTTTTGAATTTGTGATGTGTTCTTCACTAACAGGTGTTTGTTCACCACGAGCAGATTGTGCAACATACATTAAGGTGGCAGCGGTGGTTCTTGCTAAATCTTCTCTAATTTGCACATGATCGATATCTAACATTGGTTTTAATTTCCAACGAGCAGCTAATTGTGCAACAGCACTTTGCACATCTACTCGAGTATCACCAGTTCTAATAGGAATTTGGTGAACATCTGGAATGGGTAATCCGGGAGAAAAATTGTCGTCAACTAATAATCCCCACACAGGACCAAATGAAACACGACCAACTAAATCTTCAATATCAACTCCGCGATAACGAAGTGCTCCGCCTTCGCGATCTGGTTCAGCAATTGTTGTTTCAAAGGCCACAATTCCTTCAAGACCGGGAACAAAATCTGGCATTTCTCACCTTCGCATTGAGGAGTTTTGTTAGCACTATCTTTACCTAACTACTCCACCATGGTGGAATCGGGTTATGTCTGATTCCACACAATGGTTTGAATCATTAAGAATTTCCTATGAACAAGGAGAACTTAATGAAAGTGACGTAAACCACAACCCAATTCAACAGTTCAACATCTGGTTACAAGAAGCCATCGCTAATTTAGTATCAGAACCAAATGCAATGGTGTTATCTACAGCAAATAAAAATGGAGAACCTTCTGCTCGCAATGTCTTATTAAAATCAGCTGATGAAAAAGGTTTTATCTTCTTTAGCAATAAGCAATCAGATAAAGCAAAAGATTTAGCAGAAAATCCTCAAGCAACATTGCTATTTTCTTGGTTATCCCAACATCGTCAAGTAATTGTGAAGGGGAAAGTTTCTGAAATTAGTAGAGAAGAATCAAATGAATATTTTCAAACCAGACCCTATGGATCAAGAATAAGTGCTTGGGTAAGCAATCAATCACAAGTAATAAAAAACAGAGAAGTATTAGAACAAAAAGTAAAAGAGTTTATGGACAAATATCCAGAAGAAGTTCCGATGCCTGATTACTGGGGTGGTTATATTCTTAAACCTGAAAGTGTTGAATTCTGGCAAGGTAGACCTTCAAGGTTGCATGATCGAATTAGATTTACTAAAAAAGAAAAAAGCTGGATTATTGAGAGAATTTCTCCTTAATAATTTTTTCTCCCTTACTTGCTTTATATCTTCTTAAAGTTTCTTCACGTTCTTGTGCGTGATCGACCATTCTTGGTGGGTAATTGTTGATGTAACCATCTGGTTGTTCCCAAGGTGTGTGGGCTTTCATTCCTGTTAAATGTTTTAATTCAGGAATATATTTGTGAACATATTTTGCATCAGGGTCAAATTTTTCTGCTTGCATCATGGGATTAAAAATTCGGTAATAAGGAGATGCATCAGTTCCACATCCTGCTGTCCATTGCCAACCATGAGAATTACTTGCAATATCTCCATCAAGCAAATGTTTCATAAACCATTTAGCGCCATGAATCCAATGAATGTGTAAATCTTTAACAAGAAAAGAAGCAACAATCATTCTTACACGGTTATGCATCCAACCGGTTTGTTTAAGTTGTCGCATTCCTGCATCAACTATGGGAAAACCAGTTTTACCTTCTTGCCATTTAGTTAACCTTTGGGCAAAGTCTTTTTCTTGGTCCCAACCCATTAATTCCCATTTTTGATCTAATGACTTTGTTTCACTTTCTGGAGCAGTGGCAAGAACCTCAGCATAAAATTCGCGCCAACAAATTTCTTTTCTAAAAGTGTCATGATCTTTTGACTCATTTAATTCTTGCAATATTGTGCGGGGATGAATTTCCCCAAATCTTAAAGGGATACTTAATCGAGAAGTGCCTTCTAAATCAGGTCTATTTCTGTTTTGGTCATAACCAATAATTGCTGAATTCAGAAATTTATCAAATTGCTTCAAAGCATTATCTTCACCAGCTGGTGGTATCTCAATATCAATACTTACTTTTGGTAATTCTTGACTGGGCAGTGGCATTAACCAGGGAGGATTTTTCTTAAACTTTTGTGCTGGTTTTCTCCAACCATGTTTCAACCAAGATCTGTAAAAAGGTGTGTAAACTCGATATGGAGTTCCATCATCTTTCTTAACCCTAAAAGGTGCCACAGCATATGCAGAACCTGTTCTTATTAACTTTACATTTATTTTTGCTAGTTCTTTTTCAACTTCAACATCTCGGATTCGACCATATGGTTCAAAATCTTCTGAAATATGAACAGTTTTGGCATTACATGCTTTGACTATTTCCACTAATACTTCTTTCGGATCCCCATATCTAATTAGAAGATTTCCATTTAGCGATTCATTTAGTTTTGTTAAGGATGCATTTTGATAAGCCTGTAAAGGAGCTCCTGCATCATCAAAAACTTTGGGGTCAATATTAAATAATGCAACAACTTGACCATCACCATCAAGAAAGGCAGATTCAATTGCAGCATTTAAGGCAGGGTGATCATGCAGTCGCAGATCTCGACGAAACCACATCACACTAGTCATGGGTATAGATTAGGAGTTGACTAGTTAGAGCACAAATCTTTTCTGCTAAATGTGTGAGATTCTCGTCACTTCATTCACAACTGTGCTCATTTGTATAGCACCAAAATCAATTCATAGTGTTATTTTGGAAGTCATGAGAAAAATATTCATCAGCATCCTGGCAACTTTATTGATTGCTACTGGTTATGCCACCCCATCATTTGCCGATGAAATACCCGCATATCCAGGTAGAGAAAAATTAAGTCGAGGAGTTGAAAATAGTTCAGTAAAAAAAGTTCAGCAAGCCTTAATTAAACTTGGTTATCCAATTCCAGTAGCAAATGGAAAATATGGTCCTGCCACAACGGCAGCAATTGCAGAATTTTATGAAGTTCAAGGTGATGTGGATGATGGATTAACTTTTGGACCTGCAGGGTGGAGGGCATTATTTGTAGCAATAAACAGAGAAGAAAAAAACACCCCAATTGTTGAAGATGGGGAAGTGGAAGATTCTTCAGCTGATTTAGTAAAGCCAGAAGACGTTGTTGTTGGTGATGATTTAGCAACAGCAACTACACGAGCTGCCAAAGTTTCCAAAGTGTTAGCAAGAGCTGCAACTGTTAAAGGAACCCGATATAGACGTGGTGGCACATCTACTAGTGGATTTGATTGTTCAGGTTTTGTGCTTTATGCCATGAAACCAGTTGGGGTAACTTTTGGAAGAACTTCAAGAGACATGAGACGTGAAACTCCAAAAATTACAAAAGAAGAATTACTTCCTGGAGATTTAGTTTTTTATCATAATAAACAGGGAACTGTTTATCATGTAGCAATTTATGCTGGCAAAGGAAAGATTTGGCACACCAGACGCCCGGGATTAAAACTGGCTAAAACAAATATCAATGCAAAAAGAATTAGTTATGGAAGAGTTAACTACTCTTAGTCGTCATCATCTTCATTTGAATGAAGTGTTCTTTCTAATACATGAGTTGATCTAAGAATTGCCACCACAACTAGTGTCATGCCTACAGCTGAAAGTTGAAAACCTAAACCAACAGCACAACCCATTGCTGCTGTTGCAAATACAGTTGCCGCAGTTGTTACACCGCTAACACCAGATTTTTTTCTGGCAAAAATTAATCCTGCACCAAGAAAACCAATACCAGTCATGATTGCATGCATTGCTCTAGTTGGATCACCAAATTGGGTATTGATATCAACTAATGCACCTACTGTTACAACTAGTGCAGCAGCAGATGCCACCAAAGCCATGGTTCGTGGTCCGGCAGATTTACCGGCACGATCTCTTTCATAACCAATTATTGAACCTAAAATTGCTGCCAAAACAGTATTAAAAATTACAACTGATTGTTGCCAAACATCTGCCATTCCTAAATCAAACATAAAACGAATACTAGACCCGAATCTAATTAAAAGTTGGTATTTCAGAAATTGAATTTGTGCCCTCGGAGGGAATTGAACCCCCAACCTATTGCTTAGGACGCAGTCGCTCTATCCGTTGAGCTACGAGGGCTAAGGCTTTACTAACAAATTCAAGCCTAATTCATCTTGAAGTTGTCTATATCTTTAGTGCAATAAAACAGTAAGTTTTTCACCTGAATTTATTGCCAAAGTAACTGCAGTGTCATTATTGGTTGAAACCATCACAACAGATCCAGCACTTGAGCCAAAAGATGACTTTTTACTAGCAATGGCAATAACTGAAACATTTTTGGCAATTCCCCCGCCATAGATGCCATTGCTGTTGTTGATTTTCACCACATCAACTAGCGAACCAGGTCGAAGAATTGAAGCAATCTCAGAATCAATAATTCTTACCCCCACAACTCTTTGGTCAGAAATAACATAATTTGAAGCAATCACTCTGGTACTAGTTAATTGCTCATCAGGGGCAATATTTGCCGAAAGCATTTTGCCGACCAGCTCTGTTTTTGCTAAAGAATTAGCCACAATAGCTTATTGAGGAATTCTTATTTCTTTCAAATCGGTTTCAACTAACACAGAGCCTGCAGCTAATTCTTTACTAGCCACAATTACAGGTTTGGTAGCAAAATTATTAGCTGCTTTATCAACAATTGAATATATGACTATTGCAATGAGGCAATAGGCGATAGTTTTTCGATAAATTCGAAAAAGTGTGACTAGATCTGATTTCTCAATACTTATACGTGGTATTTGCATCCTCTTAAAGTAAAGGATTTGAAATATTCCTGCTTAAGAGTTAATCAAACCTGTGGATAACTATTTGTCTGCTTTAGGCTTACTTGGTTTTGTTTCCGTTTTTGTTTCTGTTTTGGCTTCTTTTTTCTCAGGTTTTTTAGCCTTGTCATCTTTTTTGGTGGTACTTTCAGGTTTTTTCTTTTCTCGGGCATCATTTCGATAAAAACCTGAACCTTTGAAAACAACACCAACAGCACCAAATTTCTTTCTCACTATTCCCTCGCATTGAGGACACTTTGTGATTGATTGATCAGAAAAAGATTGAATTTCTTCAAATTCAAAATCACATTTGGTACACGCATATTGGTATGTGGGCATAGCAACTATCTTGCCAATTACTTACTTTTACCAATGCAAAGCCTTACTCTTATATACATGCACTTACACCCATATGCACTAGTTGCACTTGGTGGAGCTATTGGCAGTGTTTTGCGTTGGATAATTTCAATTCGATTAGATGACTCTTTAGGACGACTGCCCTTAGGCCATGAAGGATTTGCTTGGCCAACATTATTGGTAAATATTTTGGGGTGTTTAGCCATTGGGTGGATTGCCGGACACCACAAACACTCCCTTGATGTGTGGCATTTTTGGATTGTTGGAGTCTTAGGTGGATTTACAACTTTTTCCACATTTGTCTTAGAAACTACTTGGCAAATTCAAGCCGCAAACTGGCCTTACACAATTTTTTATGTCCTAGCCACATTTGGTGCATGTTATGTAGCAACTGCTTACACCCTCAAAAAATCTGAACAAAGAAGTGATCGATGAACGAAACAGTCCCAACTTTTTTCGCTGTAGCCATGGGTGGCGCATTAGGTGCCATGCTTCGTTTCAGATTTAGATTTTTGACCCAAAAACTTAAATACTCTGCCTCATCTTTTGTGCCCAATATTATTGCTTCATTTTTATTAGGATTTGTGACGGCTTTGTTTGCTGATGCATTTTTTGCAGTCCAATCTTGGCGAGCCTGGTTTTATCCGTTTTTATCTATTGGAGTAGCAGGATCACTATCTACTTTTTCGGCTTTAGCATTAGAAATGCATGAAAATACCAAAAAACTTGATTGGCAAAAAAGTATTGGTTATGCGGTCATAGTTCTTTTATCAGGTTTAACTGCTTTATTTTTAGGTTTATATTTAGGAACTTCAGTTCCTACTTAGTCAGGTTTTGTGAAATGAATTGATCTATAAGGTGTAGCAATAGTGTGAATTGGTTGATCGTGGGGTTCTTTAGGGATTTCTAAAATAAATTCAGTATCAAATAATAAAACTATTCTTTTTACATTTGTATTTAATTGTTCTAAGACTCGGTCATAAAAACCTTTACCTTTACCTAAGCGGGTTGCGTTAACATCAACAGCTAAACCAGGCAAGATGATGGCACCTAAGTGTGTTAATTCTTTTGCTAACTTTGCTTCACCTTGTGGTTCTTTAATGCCATAGGCTCCGATGTTGAAATCTTCCGGGTTTTTCACCCACAGCAAATCAGTGTTATTAACTCTAGGTAACCAAACATTTCTACCAAGTTTTCTAACTTCAGCAATTAGATCAAGGGTGGGAGGCTCTTCAGGAAGTGACATGTATATAGCAACATCACCTGTTGTTTTTGAAAGTTCAAAGATTGCCCGTTTAGTTAATTGCTCAACATCAAATGAGCCAAGTTTGGTGCTTCGTCTGGTTTCCTGCAGACTTTTTCGCAAACTTTGCTTGGTCTCTTGAGTATTTGGTGTAGGCATAGATACACAAGCATACTCAAAGCGCGTAATCTTTAGCCATAACACATTTAGGAAAAGGAATGGAAATGTCGAAAGTTACTTGTGCTGTAGTGCCAGTAGCTGGTTATGGCACTCGTTTTCTTCCTGCCACCAAAGCAACTCCTAAAGAAATGTTGCCCGTAGTTGATAAACCTGCCATTCAATATGTAGTGGAGGAAGCAGTTGCTGCCGGGTTAAATGATGTTTTGTTCATCACCGGTAGAAGCAAACGCGCGCTAGAAGACCATTTCGATGATTCACCTGAACTAGAAGCAGAATTAGCTAAACAAAATAAAAGTGAATTGTTAGGAAAAGTTAAAGATCCATCTGAATTAGCCAAAATACATTTTGTGCGCCAAGGAGTACCTAAAGGTTTAGGACATGCAGTGTCAATGGCAAAAGAGCATGTGGGAAATAACCCCTTTGCAGTGCTGCTGGGTGATGACCTAATTGATCCAAGAGACTTTGTTTTGCAAGAAATGTTTGATGTGCAACATAAACATGGTGGCTCTGTTGTATTACTGATGGAAGTTCCACCATCTGAGATTCATCTTTATGGTTCAGCAAAAGTTGAAAAAACGGATAAAGATAATGTAGTAAAAGTTGTTGATTTAGTTGAAAAACCAAATGAAAAAGATGCGCCAAGTAATTTTGCAGTAATTGGCAGATACTTATTTGATCCGGCAGTATTTGAGGTTTTGAAAAACACGAAACCAGGAAAAAATGGCGAAATTCAATTAACTGATGCCATGAAAACACTTGCCAAAGATGTAAGTAAAGAAAATGGTGGAGGATTGCACGCCGTTATTTTTAAAGGTAGAAGATATGACACTGGAGATAAGTTGTCTTATTTGCAATCAGTCGTGCAACTAGCAACTGAAAGACCAGATCTAGGTCCAGCATTTAAAAAATGGTTAAAAACTTTCGTTGGTAATTTAGGAAATTAATTATGGCGCCTTTTTGGCCCGTGGTTTTACAACAAGATAATTTAGTGCTTCGTCCACTTAAACTGAGAGATAAAAAAGAGTGGACTAAATTAAGACAAAGAAATCAAAATTGGTTTCAGCCGTGGGAATCAACAGTTCCGGATGAATTCAGTGATGGGAAAGCAAGTTTTTATCAAATAGTTAAGAACCTAAGAATTGAAGCAAAAGCCCAAAGATCTTTACCATTTGTGATGGAAATTGATAAGAAAATTGCTGGCCAAATAACTGTTGCCAATATTAATTATGGTTCTACTAGAAGTGCCTATATTGGTTATTGGATCGCAGAAGAATTTGCTGGCAAAGGTTACACACCACTTGCTGTAGCGATGGCAATTGATCATTGTTTTGAGGTATTAAAACTGCATCGCCTAGAAATCACCATTAGACCAGAGAATTTAAAATCTTTAAGAGTTGTTGAAAAGCTAGGTTTAAGAAGTGAGGGCTTAAGGCCAAAGTATTTGCATATCGATGGGGATTGGCGAGATCATTTGGTTTTTGCAATAAATAAAGATGAATATAACGAATCTTTAGTTTTAAAGATGAAAAATCTGAAATAATCTAATTCACATAACGACACACCCCAGAAGTCAGAAAAAATTTGTGAATAAACTTCTAACCTATTTCTATGGGGTCAGGGTTTCTATTAGCAATAGTTTTAGGTCTTTGGGTAATAGTGCTTTATCCCACATTTGCCAAAAATAGAGTTAATTCAAATGAAACAAAATCAATAGACCGCTTCAACAAGGCTATGAGATCAATAAGTGATTTAATTCCTACAAGAAATAAAGAAGAAATTACCCAACAAAAAAAAGCTGCTCTTAGAAGAAGAAATGTTACCTATCTTTTATTTATTACTAACGTTGGTGTCATCGTGGCTTCATTTTTTGGATATGTTTCACAATATGTTTCACTTATCCCAGTGGGATTATTAATATTATGGTTAGTCGTCGTATTTATTGCAGCACAACGAATGCAAACTGATACTAGAAAAATTCAAAGAGTTGTGATTAGAAAAAATTATGTTATTTATAAAAAACCAGTTGCACCTAAGACTTTAATTAAACCTGATCCTGAACGAGATTTAATTATGGATGAAAGACCAGTTGAAAAAATTATTGAACCTAGTATTCAAGAAGTTCAAGTTGTTGCTGTACAACGTCGTGCACAAGGCGCTTAAATCCACCTGCTAAACCACATCCGTAACAGCCAATCATCTTTGGGCAATTCAACAGCTGCCCAAATTGGATAGAAAAATACTGAAACACCAATAATTACTGCCAAAAGAATTGTTCCTATGACCAAGAATGCTTTTCTACTTGACTCTCGCGCAACGACTCCCAAATAAATTAAGTTAGCAATATAGGCGATTGCAATAACTAAAAATGGGACAAAGACCACAGAGTAGAAATAAAACATTGTTCGATCAGGCAAAAGTAACCAAGGTGCCCAACCTGCTAAAAATAGAAATACAATTGTTCCCGAACGCCAATTTCGAGATCTGAGAAAATTTATTAATAACAAAATTAAAGCTAAAATAGACATCCACCAAATTATTGGATTACCAATTGCTAGAACTTCTTGTGCACAATTACTGCTAGCACAATTTGGTAGGTTTTCTTGATAAAAAAATGATGTTGGTCGATATAAAATTGGCCAACCCAGTGCATAAGCTTCGTAGCTGTGCTCATCACTTAGATTTATATGAAAATTCCAAATTTGTTCGTGATAATTAAACAAAGATCTAAGTGCATTCAGTAATCCTGGATTATCAGGATTTCTTCCCCAACCATCTTCAGTTCTAAACCAACCTGTCCAAGATCCCAAATACACCAAAAATGCGGGAACGATCAATTGGATTGCAGCCCACCAACTATGAATAAAAAATGTTCCCATAAATGGTTTTCTTGCTCTTCTAATTTTTTTGAATGAGTATTCCCACAGCAAAGTTAATATTCCAATTGCGACTAAGTAATAAAGCGCTGACCATTTTGTTGCAATTGCTAAACCTAAGAAGATACCTGCACCAATTCTCCACGGATGCCAAGTAAATCTTCCGCCAAAAGCTGAGTCTTCTTTTAATTTCCTACTTAAAAGACTTCTAGTGCGATCTCGATCAAGTAATAAACAACCAACACCCATCATCACAAAAGTTGCCATGATTCCATCTAGTAATGCCGTTCTACTCATTACTATTGCTAAACCATCAATTGCTAATAGAAATCCTGCAAGTGAACCAAACCAAATTGATCTTAGTAATCGGATTGCAACCCTAGTTGTCACTAACACTAAAAGTGTTCCCATCACAGCAACACCAAAGCGCCAACCAAAAGAATTCAAACCAAATAATTGTTGACCAATTGCAATTATCCATTTTCCCATTGGGGGATGAGCCACAAAAGATCCAACTGTTTCATATAAATCGGTTCGACCTTGTAATAAAAATTCATTGGCTTTTTCAACAGCTTCTCGTTCATAACCATTTTTTAATAAAGCGTAAGCATCCTTAACATAATAAGTTTCATCAAAAACAACATCATTTGGAATGCCTAATCTGGGCCACCTAACAAGTGCTGCAATTGCGGTAACAAAAAGTGTCAAACCCCAACTCAATAAATGTTGCTTGGTGGGGGTATCAACAAGTTGGTTGGTGTTATGAATGTCTATTTTTCTTCTGGCATGTGCCGGCTGAACTTTTCCCACGGCTGAAAGATTACGACTAACTTGCGCCTGAAAGGATGAGGTTTATGGGTGGCGGACAATTAATTTTGGCGGCAACGCCTTTGGGCAATATTTTGGATGCATCTTTGCGCCTAAAACAAACTTTGGAACAAGCAGATCTAATAGCAGCAGAAGACACCAGGCGGGCCAGAAGATTATTTGCTGATTTGGAACTAGATGTAAAAGCACCAATAATTTCTCTTTTTGAAGATAATGAAATAGAAAGAATTCCTGAAATCATAGAAAAATTAAAAAATGGTGCAAAAGTTGTAGTGATAAGTGATGCTGGCACACCTGCAATAAGTGATCCAGGTTATCGACTTGTAAATGCTGCTATTGATGAAAAAATATTAATCACAGTAATTCCTGGTCCAAGTGCAGTTTTATCAGCTTTAGTTTTATCTGGCTTACCAACTGATCGATTTATATTTGAAGGTTTTATTGCAAAGAAAGGAAAAGAAAGAACAGAGTTTTTGAATAATTTAGGGAATGAAAATAAAACCACAATACTTTTTGAATCACCTCGAAGAACATTACAAACACTTAAAGATATACAAGAAACAATTGGAGATGACAGAAAAGCAGCAGTGGTAAGAGAAATATCTAAAACTTATGAAGAAGTAATCAGGGGGACAATCAAAGAGCTAGTTAATTGGGCCATTGATACAGAAGTGTTAGGGGAAATAACTCTGGTAATAGCAGGGCTTGAAACTACAGCCAGAAAACAAGTTGATGAACAAGCAGTCAAACGTGTAAGGCAATTGGTTGATGCTGGAAGTAGTTTTAAAGACGCAGTCCAAGAAGTTTCAACACAACAAGGATTGTCTAGACGAGAGCTATACGAAGCGTCCCTAAGATTGGACACATGAGTAGCGGCAAAAATACTTTCTATCTATCTACACCTATTTACTATGTAAACGATGCCCCTCATATTGGACATGCCTACACCACAACAGCAGGAGATGTTTTAACTCGTTGGCATCGCCAACGTGGTGAGAATGTTTGGTTTTTAACAGGAACCGATGAGCATGGCACAAAAGTTCAACGAACAGCCGAAAGTAATAATTTTAAGCCACAAGATTGGGCCGATAAATTAGTCAAAGAAGCTTGGCTTCCAGTATTAAAAATCATTAATGCTGCCAATGACGACTTTATTAGAACCACATCAAATAAACATATTAAAGGTGTGCAAGTTTTTTGGGAAAAAGTAAAAGAAAATGGTGCAGTTTATGAAGGTAGCTACGAAGGACCTTATTGTGTGGGATGCGAAGAATTTAAATTACCTGGTGATTTAGTAAAAGAAAATGGACAAGAACTTTGTCCAATTCATTCCAAACCAGTTGAAATGCTAAAAGAACAAAATTGGTTTTTTAAACTTAAGCAATATCAACAACCATTAATTGATCACTACACCAAACATCCTGAAAGTATTCAACCTCAATCTGCCTATAACGAAGTTATGGCATTTTTGAAACAAGGACTTGAAGATATTTCGATGTCTAGATCAGCGGTTTCATGGGGAATTCCCCTTCCTTGGGATAAAGATCAAGTTGTTTATGTTTGGTTTGATGCATTACTTAATTACATAACTGCTACGGGTTACGGTGCGCCAGAAGATAGTGAAGAAGGAAAATTATTTAAAGAAGTTTGGCCAATTGATGTTCATTTAGTGGGCAAAGATATTTTAAGATTTCATGCTGTTTATTGGCCCGCTATGTTAATGGCAGCAAATGTTGAATTACCTAAATGCGTTTTTGCTCACGGTTGGTTACTGGTGGGTGGAGAAAAAATGAGCAAAACAAAATTAACAGGTATTGCTCCATCTCAAATAGTTGATTATGTGGGTGCAGATGCATTTCGCTATTACTTTTTATCAGCCATAAGATTTGGTCAAGACGGATCATTTTCTTGGGAAGATTTAACTGCCCGATATACCAGTGAATTAGCAAATGGATTAGGAAACCTTGCTTCTCGAGAAGCAGCGATGATTGAAAAATACTTTGCAGGAATAGTTCCTCAGCCTGGAAATCTAACAAGTGCTGATCAAGTATTAGTTGAAGCAGTAAAAACTGCTGCAAAAGATGCTGATGATTTCATCACAAAGCTTGATTTTTCTGAAGGAATAAATGCCATAAAGAAAATAGTTGATGCTGCAAATCTTTATGTAACAGAACAAGAACCATGGAAAATTGCTAAAGATGAAGCAAACAAAGAAAGATTAGCCACAGTTCTTTATTGCGTAGCAGAAACCTTAAGAGCAATAGCTGTGCTGTATCACCCAGTAATGCCTGAAAGCACAACAAAGATTTGGAATATTTTGGGAGCAAATCAATCAATTGGTGATATTGCTAAACAAAAAATTAGTGAAGTGGGAAATTGGGGAGTATTGCCTGCAGGTAGCAAAGTGAATAAAGGTGAAGCAATTTTTCCTCGCCTGGCAGAAGATGAACAATAAAGATAATGAATTACGCGCCAGAAAAGATTTTGGTGTGACCGAATCAAAAAAAAGGGAATATCCTCCACTTCCTACAAAACTAACCACCACCACCATTGATGCGCATTGTCATTTGGATATTGAAGATGAAGACATATTCATGTCTGTAAAAGACTCAGTTAATAAGGCAAAAGCTGTGGGAATAATTGGAATAGTCCAAGTCGGAGTAGATGTTCCAAGTTCAAAATGGGCCATAAAAACTGCCAAAGAATTCTCAAATATTCATGCCACAGTAGCAATTCATCCAAATGATGCACCAGTAATAGCTTTAGAAAAAAGTGAACAAGCACTAGATGAAGCAATTGCCGAAATAGCCGAGTTGGCCAAAGATGATGCAGTTCGAGCAATTGGTGAAACAGGAGTTGACTTTTTTAGAACAGGGGAGGCAGGAAGACAATATCAAGAAAAATCTTTCAGAGCCCACATTCAAATAGCAAATAAATTAAATAAGCCAGTGATGGTACATGATCGTGACGCACATGCAGCAGCATTAAAAATCCTTGATGAAGAAAAAGCTCAAAGAGTTATTTTTCATTGCTATTCAGGCGACAAAGAATTTGCCCAAGAACTTGTTAAACGAGGGTGGTATTTATCTTTTGCTGGAACTTGTACTTTTAAAAATGCACAAAACTTAAGAGATGCTCTATCTGTTACTCCACTAGAAAATGTATTAGTTGAGACAGATGCTCCCTTTTTAACTCCAATGCCATATCGGGGTTACCCAAATGCTTCCTACATGATTCCTTTAACCCTTGCCACCATGGCAAGAGAAATGAATGTAGATATTGACACTGTGGCAAATGCCACCAGATTAAATGCAGAGAAATTATTCGGAAAGTTTGAATGACAAATCAATTACTTAACCCAACTGAAATTAGAGAACTAGCAGCAAAACTTGGTTTAAAACCTACAAAAAAACTTGGTCAAAACTTTGTAATTGATCAAAATACGGTTGAAAAAATAGTTCGAACTAGCAATGTCTCTAAAGATTCAATCGTTTTAGAAGTTGGACCTGGCCTGGGTTCATTAACCCTTGGCCTGATGGCAACGGGGGCAAAAGTAATTGCCGTAGAAATCGATGAACGCCTAGCAGAGCTTTTGCCAAATACAGCTAAAGCTAAAGGATTTGGTGAATCTCAATTAATAGTAATTAACAAAGATGCTTTAGAAATATCAAAAAGTGATGTCAACAATCCAGATGTGTTAGTGGCAAATTTACCTTATAACGTTTCTGTTCCAGTCATAATTCATATTCTAGAAACTTTTCCAAGTATCAAGAACTATCTTGTGATGGTGCAATCTGAAGTCGCTGATCGTTTAGCTGCTAGTCCGGGATCTAGAACTTATGGTTCTCCTAGTGTGAAATTACAATGGTATGCAGAAGTTTCTAAAGCAGGTTCAATATCTAGAAATGTTTTTTGGCCAGTTCCAAATGTTGATTCAGACTTAGTGCAACTTCACAGAAGAAACAACGTTGATGAATCAATTAGAAAAGAACTGTTTGCTGTAGTAGACGCAGCTTTTTCCCAAAGAAGAAAAATGCTTAGATCAGCTTTAAGTTCCATGTGTGGAGGTTCAGAAAAAGCATCCGAGATTCTGGAATCTGTACAAATTGACCCACGTTTGCGTGGGGAAGCGTTGAATGTTTCTGACTATGTGCGATTGACTGAAGGTATGAAAAAAAGTGGTGTCAGGATCACCTCAAGTAGATCATGACTGCAACATTAAAAGATTTAGCACCTAAACATGTGTTAGTTAAAGTTCCTGCCAAAATAAATTTATCTCTCAAAGTTGCACCACTAGGAAAAGACGGATTTCACCAGTTAGCAACTGTTTTCCATGCAGTTTCAATTTATGACGAAGTCACAGTAACTATGGTCAAACCTGGGCAAGAAGAAATATCTGTGGGCGGCGATGATGCAGATAAAATCCCAACTAATAAAGATAATTTAGTTTCTAAAGCAATCACTGAAATTGCAAAACATGTCAATCAACCAATTCATGCTCGCGTTCATATAAACAAATCAATTCCAGTGGCAGGAGGAATGGCGGGAGGAAGTGCTGATGCTGCAGGAACAATCATTGGAATTAATCATTTATGGGATTTTCATTTAACAATTGATGAACTTAATTTAATTGCATCCAAAGTTGGCTCAGATGTCCCATTCTTATTACACGGAAATACTGCCCTTGGATATGGCAGGGGTGAACAACTCACACCAGTTTTACACCGAGATTCATTGCATTGGGTTATTGCTACAAATAATTATGGTTTATCAACACCTGATGTTTATGCAGAATTTGATCATTTAACTAAAGATAAAGAAATAATTGATCCAGAAATTTCACTAGAACTATTACAAGCACTCGCCCAGGGCGATCCTCATGAGGTTGCCCAAAACTTAGTTAACGATTTACAAGCAGCAGCTTTATCACTTAAACCAGATTTAAGACGTTTGCTAAGAGCAGGTGAAGAAGCAGGGGCTTTAGCCGGAATTGTTTCTGGATCTGGTCCAACATGTGTATTTTTATGTTTTGATGACACATCAGCTTCCGATATCGCAATTGATCTTTTAAGCAGTGGAACTTGTACAACAGCTGTGACAGCTTATGGTCCGGTGCCGGGAGCTCGAATTAAATAAGTTTTTTATCAGCAGTAAGAGTTGGATTTGCTTTCAAATCTGTTAAACCATTCCACACAAAATTAACAACTTGAGCAGTTATTTCTTCCTTAGAAATATGACGTTCTTCTTCCCACCATTGACCAGTCAATGCCACAGATCCAACCAAAGCTCTGGCGTAAATTCCTGCTGATTTTCTTGGTAAACCAAAGCGACCAAAAGCATCTGCTAAAACTGTTTCACATTTATCAACAATGTCATTAACTAAACCAGAATAAGCACCAGCACCTTTGGCAGCTGGGGCATCTTTTAGTAAAACTCGATAACCATCTGGATGTTCGTCAATGTAGGTAAAAAATGCATAAACTGCTTGTTCTAACATTGTGCGCGGATGACCTGGTTTTAAATGAGTAGTAACTGTGTTAAGTAATTCTCTGGTTTCTCGATCAAGGATCACTGCATATAAACCATCTTTACTTCCAAAGTGTTCATAGATAACTGGTTTGGAAACTGATGCCCACTGTGCAATTTCTTCAACTGAAACTGCTTCATAACCTTTTTCTGCAAATAAATGTCTAGAAACATTAATTAGTTGCTCGCGTCTTTCATGACCACTCATACGAGTGCGTCCTGCTTCACGTTCTACTTCTAATGCAGCCTTACTAATTCTTTGCCGAGCACGTTCTGCTTCAAGTTGCATTTTTTCTTGGGCTTTAAGTAATTTCTTTGCAGCTTTGAGTTCGTCTTTGGTAGGTTCACTCGTTGAATTGGTAGCCACAAATCAACGCTACAGCTCCAGATGGTTAGGCTTATGCGAGCGCTGGTTCAATTGCACTACAAATCAGATAAAAGCTATTCCGGGATCGTCCAATTGGCAGGACACCGGCCTTTGGAGCCGTGAATCGGGGTTCGAGTCCCTGTCCCGGAGCCACGCGCAAAGTACAACTACCTAATAACATCAACTCTGTGAGTAATTTAAATGCCGCCATTGTGTTGGCAGCTGGTGAAGGCAAAAGAATGCATTCATCAACCCCTAAAGTTTTGCACCCAATTTGTGGTATGCCAATGCTTGGTCATGTTTTAGAAACTGTTGAAGAATTAAAACCAACACAAATAATTACCGTGGTTGGCCATGGCAAAGAAAGAGTTACCAAGTACTTAACATCAGAATTTAAAAAAGTTAAAACAGTTGTCCAAAAACAACAAAAGGGCACAGGTCATGCTGTGCAAACCGCACTAGCAGCGATGAATAATTTCAAAGGATTAGTTTTAATAACAGCAGGAGATACTCCTTTACTGACATCTGATTCAATAGCACTTTTAGTCAACGCTGCAAAAGAATCAAAAGCAGCTGTCTTAACAGCTGATCTTCCAGATCCAACTGGTTATGGGCGAATAATTCGACTAGCCAGCATGGTCGATCGTATTGTGGAACAAAGCGAGGCAACTAGTGAAGAACTAGAAATTACTGAAATCAATACCGGTGTTTATGTCTTTGATGTTGAAATCTTAAAGAAAGCCATTACTCAATTAAAAGCAAATAACAAACAAGGTGAAATCTATTTAACCGATGTGATTGCTGTAATAAACAGTATGGGTGAATCAGTCACCGCAGTAATGTGTCAAGACTATCTTGAAGCCCTAGGCATCAATGATCGAAGCCAATTAGCACTTGCTCAACAAATATTACAACAAACCATTAACGAATACTGGATGAGTCAAGGAGTTTCCATGAGAAACCCAGATTCAGTAGTAATTGATGTCAACGTTGAACTTGGTCAAGATGTTTTCTTAGACAACAACACCCATTTGTTAGCAAACACCCGAATTGGTAACAATTCAGTAATTGGACCAGACACCATGCTTAAAGATTGTGTGGTGGGAACAAATTCTCATGTGTTAAGAACAACAGCGATTAGTGCCAAAATCGGAAACAATTGTGAAATAGGTCCTTACACATATTTAAGACCAGGAACTGTTTTGAAAAATAGGGTAAAAGCTGGTGCATATGTGGAAATTAAAAACTCCACCGTTGGTGAGGGTTCAAAAGTTCCACACTTGTCATATGTAGGAGATGCCTCAATTGGTATTGAAACAAACATTGGTGCGGCCACAATTTTTGTCAACTATGACGGTGTACAAAAACACAAAACAGTTGTAGGCGATCATGTAAAAATTGGTTCAGACACCATGCTTGTGGCACCTGTGAAAATTGGTGATGGTGCATACACAGCAGCAGGATCTGTAATCACCGAAAATGTGCCAGCAGGTGCCCTTGGAGTAGAAAGAACCAAGCAACGAAATATTGAAGGCTGGGTTGCAAGAAAAAGAGGAAAAACTAAATCATCTTCCACAACACGTCGAACCCGAAGTAAGAAGCGAAAGAAGTAACCGACAGAATTAGAATAAGCACCACCAAGAAATCTTTCCTCAGAAAAGGATTTGAAGTGGCCGAGGTCGAAACCGTAACCAGTAAGCGACTACTTCTTGCCGCAGGCCGTTCCCACCCAGCATTAGCCGAAGCTATTGCTCGCGAACTTGGTGTGGAATTAGCAAAACTTTCAGCTTATGACTTTGCTAATGGTGAAATATTTGTTCGATTTGAAGAATCAGTTCGTGGCACCGATGCATTTGTATTGCAATCACACACACTGCCCATAAACAAATGGATTATGGAACAACTACTTTTAATTGATGCATTAAGACGAGCTTCTGCTCGAAGAATTTCTGTGATCATGCCTTATTACGGTTATGCCAGACAAGATAAAAAACACAGAGGTCGTGAACCAATTTCTGCCAGACTCATGGCTGACTTACTAAAAACAGCTGGGGCAGATCGAATCATGACAGTTGATTTACACACTTCTCAAATTCAAGGATTCTTTGATGGACCGGTGGATCATTTGTTTGCCATCAAAATTTTGGCTGAGCACGTGCAATCAAGATACGACAGAAAAGAAATAACTATTGTTTCCCCAGATTCAGGGCGAGTAAGAGTTGCTGAAAGATGGACCGACATTTTAGGTTCACCTCTAGCAATTATTCATAAACGTAGAGATCCAGATGTTCCAAATGAAGTAAAGATGTTTGAAGTAGTAGGTGAAGTAAAAGACAGAATTTGTGTGCTAGTAGATGACATGATCGACACCGGTGGAACAATTGTTAAAGCCGCTGAAACCCTATTTGAATATGGGGCAAAGGATGTAATTGTTACAGCCACTCACGGAATTTTGTCTGGCAAAGCTGCTGAGAAACTTCAAGGTTCTCGTATTGCCGAGGTAATAGTGACAGATACCTTGCCTATTGTTGCCGAATCAAGATTTAACAAATTGACGATTTTGCCCATTGCTCCCATGATCGCCAATGCGGTTAGAGAAGTGTTCCACGAAGGCTCTGTAACTAGCCTGTTTGATGAAAGACAGCCTTCACTGTTCTAGAAGTTTTGACCTCAACGCAATGGCAAAAACCTCACACCGGTAATCTTTTCTTTACGCAATTCGGCGAGGGTGACTAGGTCACCGTGATCGACGGAAAGGTTCGATTAATAATGGCTAAAAAAGAAACAGTATTTTCACTCTCTGCACAAATTCGAGATAACTTCGGTAAAGGTGCATCACGTCGTGATCGTCAAAACGATCGCATCCCAGCTGTGGTTTATGGAAAAGACCAACCACCATTACACGTTTCATTGGATCATCACACTGCTTCATTAGTACTGCGTGTTCCATATGCAACTATTAATTTGGAATTAGATGGAAAGAAATTTGTAGTAGCACCTCAACAAATTCAAAAAGATCCAATCAAACCAATTTACAAACACGTTGATTTAGTTGTGCTAAATGACAAAGAGCAAAAAGAAAGATTAGAACTGGCAGATAAAGCCGAAGAAATGGCTGCTGCCGCTTTGAAAATTCGTTTGGAAATTGCAGCCAAAACTAAACTTGATCTTGGCGAAATTGCTGTTCCTGTTGCTGTTGCTGTTGCTGCAGATGGAACTGCTGCGCCGGCTGCTGATGGAACTGCTGCACCTGCTGCAGAAAGTGCTGATGGAGCTGCTGCTCCTGCTGCTGATGCAAAAGAAGCACCAGCTAAAAAAGATAAAAAATAATTAAGGTTTAAAAACCTAAACAACAAAGTAAGGCGAGTAAATGACTGACTCACCATGGTTAGTCATTGGGCTAGGTAATTTTGGTTCAGAGTACAAAAGTACTCGCCATAATGTTGGGGCGATGGTAATCGAGCAAGTGATTACTGATTTGGGCGAAAAACTAACTCATAGCAAAAAAGTTTCAGCTGATGTTTGTGAAACCAGAATTGGCACTAACAGGGTTGTTTTAGCAACATTAAGAAGTTATATGAATGAATCTGGTGGACCAACTTCTAAGCTAATGAATTTTTACAAAATCGAGGCTGAGAATTTAGTTGTGCTGCATGATGAATTAGATCTACCTTTTGGTGAAATCAGAATCAAAATGGGTGGTGGAGATAACGGACATAATGGATTGAAATCCATCAGAGCATCAATTGACAGCGAAGAATTCGTGAGATTACGTCTAGGAATTGGTAGACCTCCAGGCAACATTGATCCAAGTGATTTTGTATTGAAACCATTTAATTTCTTTGAAAAATCTCAACTGAATGATTATTTACAATTTGCCAGTAAAGCCTTATCAGACATTGTTTCACAAGGTGTAGATCAGGCACAAAATTTAAATAATGGAAATGCTTAAATGAAAGATGAATCAGATTTAGAACTTGCAAGAAGATTAGCTCTACAAGCCGGCATACTTCTAAATCAGCACAGAATTAATAATCCTCCGCCTGATGATTTGGCAAAAAGAAAAGAATATGGTGAACAGGCAGATAAATTGGCACATAATTTTTTGATGGAAGAATTTATTAAAGCCAGACCAAATGATCTAGTTTTAAGTGAAGAAGGAATAGATCCTGTTGCAAGATTAGATGCTTTAAGATGCTGGATTATCGATCCTCTAGATGGAACTTTTTACTTTGCAAATAATCGCAATGATTTTGCAGTTCATATCGCATTATGGGAAAAAGACTCAAAAAATAATGGAAATATTGCGGTTGCAGCTGTGGGAATGCCTGTGCTTGAAAAGGTTTATGACACATCAAGTAAAAAAATAGCAACTAAATCAAATAATATTCCTCGCTTACTTGTTTCTGGATCAAGACCACCATTGGAAATGCCTAAATTAACGAAGTTATTTGATGAAACATTTGGCGGAGTTGAAATAAAAAGTGTTGGCTCAGTAGGTGCCAAAGTCGTACAAATTCTTGATGATAAAGCAGATCTTTATGTTCACACCACAGGTTTTTACGAATGGGATATCGCAGCACCTTTGGGGGTAGCAATTGCTGGGGGATTAATGGTTTGTGACATAACAGGAAAGAATTTAGTGCTCAATCAGAAAAATATTAGAGTAGAGAACGTAATAATTTGTCGACCAGAACTACTCGAGGTTGTGCTACAGGCTGTTGCATGAGTTTGAATAAAGTTTTTCAAGAAATAACTAAAGTTGAGCCATGGCTTAAAATTGCACAAGCAATAAAAAGTGAGTCAACATATAAAATTGCCAGCCCCAATTCGTTATTTCCTGTTATTACTAATCACATTTCAAATAATTCAGATGAAGTCTTACTGGCTGTAACCTCGAATTCAAGAGAAGCAGAAGACTTAGTACAAGCACTTAAATTTTGGAATAAAGATTTGAGTGTGGCACATTTTCCTGCTTGGGAAACTTTGCCTCACGAAAAAATCGCTCCCACCTCAGATATTGTGGGCAAAAGACTTGCCATCATCAGAAGATTAGTTCACCCAGATAATAAATTTAAAGATTCATCAAAATTAGATGTGGTAGTTGCTCCAATTAGATCATTGATGCAACCGCTATTAGCTTCTCTTGCAGAAATTGAACCTTTAGCCTTACAGGTTGGTCACTCAATTGATTTAACAAAAGCTGTAACCAAACTTGTTGAAATTGGTTATGAACGAGTTGAAATGGTGGAAAGGCGCGGACACATTGCTGTTAGAGGAGGAATTTTAGATGTGTTTGTTCCAGGACATGAACATCCTTTAAGAGTTGAGTTCTTTGGTGATGATGTTGAAGAAATTAGATATTTTTCTGTCGCTGACCAAAGAAGCTTAGAAATTGCACCCCATGGTTTATGGGCACCTGCTTGTTATGAACCATTCCTAAATGAACAATTTGAACCAATTGGGGAATTACAACTTTTCACAGATTTATTTCCAATAAATACTGTGGTACTTCTAAGTGATGCTGAGAAAATTAAAACTAGGGCAGCAGAAGTTTTAAAAATATCTGAAGAATTCTTAAATGCTGCCTGGTCGAGTGCATCACAGGGTGGAAGTATTCCTCAAGAAATTGCATTGGGTAGTTTTAAAGATTTAGAAACTATTCAAAAAAATGCTCTCCAAAAAGATTTGAAATGGTGGCAGGTAAGTCCTTTTATTGGCCATATTGATGATGAACAAAATTTTGATGTTGTTGATTTAAAGGCTCGAGTATTAGAAGGGTTTAGGGGAGATTTCAGTGCCGTAATAACCGAATTAAGAAACAAATTAAGTCTCAAATGGAAAATAGTAATTTTTTCAGCAGGCGCAGGATCTGCCCAAAGATACCTAGAAGCATTAGCTGATGCTGATATTGCTGCAAAAATTACCGATAATGAAATAGCAAATAATTTAGTAAATATCTATGTTGCAGATATTTCTCATGGTTTCTCACTTCCAGAACAACAATTATTAGTTATTTCGGATACAGACATTGTGGGTATGCGCTCATCAATGAAAGATGTGTCAAAACTTCCAACTAAAAGAAAAAATAGTATTGATGTTTTAACACTTGCACCCGGTGATTACATCGTTCATGAACAACACGGTGTTGGTAAATACGTGGAAATGACCAGTAGAACTATAGGAAATGCCACAAGAGAGTATTTAGTTATTGAATACGCTGCTTCCAAAAGAGGTCAACCAGCAGATCGCTTATTTGTTCCAACAGACCAATTAGATCAAATAACAAAATTTATTGGTGGAGAAATTCCTTCATTAAATCGATTAGGTGGAATTGATTGGGAGAAAACAAAAGGCAGAGCCAGAAAAGCTGTTAAACAAATTGCTGCTGAATTAATCAGACTTTATGCAGCAAGACAAGCCTCAAAAGGTTTTGCTTTTTCTCCCGATACGCCTTGGCAAAGAGAACTTGAAGATGCATTTGCTTATATTGAAACACCAGATCAACTTGCCGGCATAAACGATGTCAAAAAAGATATGGAAAAAAGTGTGCCCATGGACCGAGTCATTGCAGGTGATGTTGGTTATGGCAAAACTGAAATTGCAGTAAGAGCTGCATTTAAAGCAACTCAAGATGGCAAACAGGTAGCAATTCTTGTACCCACAACATTGCTGGTGCAACAACATTTTGCAACATTTAGTGAAAGATTCTCACCATTTCCAATAAATGTTAAACCCTTATCAAGATTTCAAAGTTCAAAAGAAATAAATGAAACTTTAGCTGGAATAGCTGAGGGATTAGTTGATGTAGTAATTGGAACTCATCGATTATTAACCTCTGATGTTCGATTTAAAGACTTAGGTTTAGTAGTTATTGATGAAGAGCAAAGATTTGGGGTGGAACACAAAGAACATCTAAAGGCTTTAAAAACTAACGTTGATTTTTTAACTATGTCTGCCACCCCAATTCCTAGAACACTTGAAATGTCTTTGACTGGGATTAGAGAAATGTCAGTTATTCAAACTCCTCCAGAAGATCGTTTACCAATTCTTACTTTCGTAGGGGCTTTTGACAAGCGACAGATTGCTGCAGCAATTAGAAGAGAACTTTTACGAGAAGGACAAGTTTTCTATGTTCATAACAGAGTCTCAAGTATTGATCGAATAACAAAAGAATTACAAGAATTAGTTCCAGAAGCAAAATTTGCTATAGCTCATGGCCAAATGAATGAACACGAGTTAGAGCAAGTTATTTTAGATTTTTGGGCACAAAAATTTGATGTTCTAGTCTCAACCACGATTGTTGAGTCCGGTCTCGATATTCCAAATGCAAATACGTTAATTGTTGATCGAGCAGACATGTTTGGTCTATCCCAACTGCACCAAATCAGAGGCCGAGTAGGTAGAGCCAGAGAAAGAGCTTATGCATACTTCTTTTATCCAGAAGAAAAACCTTTAACAGAAAATGCTTATGACCGATTAGCAACTATTGCTCAGCACACAGATCTTGGATCAGGTATGGCTGTGGCATTAAAAGATTTAGAAATTAGGGGAGCAGGAAATATTTTAGGAGGAGAACAATCAGGTCATATTGCTGAAGTTGGATTTGATTTGTATGTCAGATTAGTTGGAGAAGCATTAGCTGTTGCTAAGGGAGAAAGTCCAAAAGTAGATAGTGAAATAAAAATCGAACTATCCCTTGATGCTCATATTCCTCATGATTACATAAAAGAAGAACGATTGCGTATGCAGATTTATCGCCGTTTGGCTGAAGTAAAAGATGAACTTGAAGTCACATCTATCGCAGAGGAATTACTTGATCGGTTTGGAAAATTTGGAGCCCCAGTTGAAATTTTGTTAGCAATCGCCAAATTACGAGTTTTAGCCCGAAAAATAGGTGTTAGTGAAATTGTGCAACAAGGAAAAGTTATTAAATTTGCACCTCTTGAATTGCCAGATTCGCGAATCCTTAGACTTAATCGTCTGTATCCAAGAACCCAAATTCGTGCCACAGTACGAACGATTCAAGTACCTGCACCATTAACTTCCTTAGTTAATGGACAAGTATTAAAGAATCAAGAACTTCTTACTTGGATAACAAAACTGTTACACGAAGTGTTCGAAGATGAACTGAAAGGAAGCACACCTTGAAAAGGTTAAAGCAGATCTCTACATTCCTTTTAGTTTCTGTAGTGCTTGTTGCTTGTGGTCAGCAAAATCCAGGAACTGCAGCATATGTAGGAGAACAAAGAATCACTTCAGATCAATTAAGTGTTTATCTCAATGATTTAAGGGCTGTGGTTCCAATTGAAGATAATGACCAAGGAACAGCTCAAACCAGAGGTGTTTTAGCAAGATTAATTATTGGTCAAATTATTAAAGATGCTGTTAGTGAAACAAATGCCATTGTGGATCAAGGTTTAGTTGCTCAAGATTACGCTGCTTTAGAAAAAGATGCTGGGGGAACAGAAGCCTTAGCAATATTTGCAGGTTCTAGAAATGTGCCACCGATATTAATTAAAGAAGTGTTGAGTCAAAATCGTGCCATTGAAGCTATTGGCAAAACTATTCAACCAACTGCAAGTGCCCAAATGCAAAGAGCCGAAGGTAATGCATACATTCTCAAAATTGCTAACACCAAAAAAATTGATATAAATCCTCGCTATGGAACCTGGATTGCACAAGATGGATCTATTGCCCCACCGGCAAATGAATTGAGCGAACCTGCGTTTGCTACTCCAACTGATTTACTTACTTATAGATAAGATAATTTAATTTCTTTTTTAAGACGTATTTCAGCTGCTTGAACATGTGGTCCTTTTTTTGCTTTGTTAGGCAGTTTTAAAAGAATTCTTCTTAAAATTTTTAAAGTTAAATTCGTAGATGCATCAGCAAATTTAGGTCCAGCTAAAGTTGATCCTCGCCAAGATTGGCCATACATTTTTCTCACCCAACGAGGAAGTGCTGCAAAGGAAAGACTGACCACTATTGCCCACAAGAATTGTGAAGGAGTTAAATATCTAAAAAATTTGTTCATAGGAGGAAGAAAGATAAATCTTGCTGATTCCTTAACAGCTTTATCTGCTACTAATTCATGTTTTTTGTTTTCATAGTAAGCATTTAGCTCTGTTGTATTGGAAGGACAAATTTGTGGATCTAAACCAACTAATTTTGCAGCAATTAATTGTTCTTTAACATATCTATCCTGATCCTCTTTACTTAGATTCATTCCAGATCGCAGAGCAATATCAAGCAGGGAATCAGTAAAACCGTTATGCACCCACAGTAATAATTCAGGAATATTAAGTCCCAAAGCTTTATGCATAGCTCTTACTTTGGAGGCAGCTCTATCTGCTTCTTCTTTGGTGCCAAAGGAAATAACTCCTATATATTCAGCTGTTCTTAATAATCTGCCAAATGGTTCTTCTCGATAGCGAGAATGGGCTTGGACACCACCAAAAGCTCTTGGTTCTAAAGCTTGTAAAAATAATGCTCTAACACCACCAACCACAGCCAATACATCTGAGTGGATTTTCCAAGTAATTGTGTCTGGGCCAAAATATCCTTGATCATTTGAAATTGTGTCAGGTTCACCAAAGGTCAATTCGGGTGCAAGCATGCTTAACAATTTACACACTCACAAAGTTTCCACCACTTCAAGGTAGGATTTGGCATGAAAACAAAAATTTAAATAGGAGACATTAGTGGCCACGATTGATTTTGTAACAGCTTGTGAAATTTTAGATTCTCGAGGAAATCCAACTGTTGAAGTTGAAGTGGGCCTATCTGATGGAAATATCGCAAGAGCAGGTGTGCCATCTGGTGCATCAACTGGTGCTTTTGAAGCCCATGAATTACGTGATGGCGAGAAAAGATATGGCGGCAAGGGAGTATTAAAAGTAGTTAAGGCGATTGAAACAGTTATTGCGCCAAAAGTTAAAGGAATGGATTCAAAAAATCAAAGACAAATAGATCAAGTGATGATTGATCTTGATGGCACACCAACTAAATCAAAACTTGGTGCGAATGCAATTTTAGGAGTTTCCTTAGCAGTTGCAAGAGCATCAGCTCAATCTGCTCAAGAGCCATTATTTAAATATCTGGGTGGAAAAGATGCAAATCTTTTACCTGTACCAATGATGAATATTCTCAACGGTGGAGCTCATGCTGACACTGATGTTGAAATACAAGAATTTATGATTGCTCCAATTGGTTTTAAAACATTTTCTGATGCACTACAAGGTGGTGTTGAGGTTTACCACGCTTTAAAATCTGTATTGAAGAGTAAAAAACTTGCAACTGGTTTAGGTGATGAAGGTGGCTTTGCTCCACAGCTACCAAATAACAGAGCCGCACTTGATTTAATTTTAGAAGCTGTAGTTAAAGCAGGATTCAAACCTGGTGAAGAAATTGCACTAGCACTTGATGTTGCGGCAACAGAATTTTACAAAGATGGAAAATATTCATTCGAAGGAGAACAAAGATCTTCTGAGTGGATGGCTGAATACTATTCTAAACTTGTTAATGACTATCCACTTGTTTCAATCGAAGATGGAATGAATGAAGAAGATTGGGCAGGTTGGAAACACTTAACAGATGTGGTGGGAAGCAAAGTTCAGCTTGTTGGTGATGATTTATTTGTGACAAATCCAGTTAGATTACAAAGAGGAATATCTGAATCAACAGCAAATGCATTGCTGGTTAAAGTAAACCAAATTGGTTCGCTCACCGAAACTCTTGATGCTGTAAAACTTGCTCAAGAAAATAAATTTGCCACCATGATGAGTCATCGATCAGGTGAAACAGAAGACACCACAATTGCTGACTTAGCAGTTGCTACCAAAGGTGGTCAAATCAAAACAGGTGCACCAGCTCGTGGTGAACGTGTTGCAAAATACAACCAATTGTTAAGAATTGAAAAACTTTTAGGAAGTTCTGCTGTTTATGCGGGTCGCTCCGCATTTCCACGCTTCTAACGCGGTTTATTGGAAGTTATGAAAGTAAAATCGAAATTTAGGCGACCATACATAAATGGTCGATTAGTTATTTTGCTTTCGGCGTTTATCATCTTGATTCTTATGCTGGCCTCCCCGATTAGAGATCTAGTTGCACAAAGGGCAAGAATTGCAGCTCTTGCATTACAAGTGCAACAAAGTGAAAAACAAGTAGAACTATTACGTGAAATACAAGCTAAATGGAATGATCCAAATTTTGTGGCCGCCCAAGCAAGAGCTCGATTGCATTATGTGATGCCGGGGGAAATAGTTTTCTCAGTCATTGGACTTGATGGACAACCTGAAATTATTACTAATGCACCTGCTGCAACAGCTTGGGCAGGAGAACCATTACCACCGCAACCTTGGTATAAAAATCTTTATGATTCTTGGCTTGAGGCAGATTCAGGAGAAGAATTATTAGATGAGTCAGAAACTACAGCAATAAGACCGAATGCACCGAAATGAGTTTTGCTCAACAAGATATTGACGCCATCTCTTTGCAATTGGGAAGAACCCCCCGCGGGGTAATTGAGGTAGCAAATAGATGCACATGTAGTAAACCAACAGTGGTTTCAACTAAACCAGCATTGCCTGATGGTGAACCTTTTCCAACACATTTCTATCTAACGTGTGCCAACCTAAACTCAATGATTGGCACATTAGAAGCATCAGGATTGATGAAAGAATATGAGGAAAGATTAAATACTGATAAAGACTTTGCGAAACAATATAAAAAAGCCCATCTTGATTATTTAGATCGTAGAAATAAACACGGTGAAGTTGAGGAAATAAAAGACATCTCAGCTGGAGGAATGCCTGATCGTGTCAAATGCCTGCATGCATTAGTAGCACACTCATTAGCAGTAGGCCCAGGAATAAATCCAGTAGGTGATGATGCTTTAGTAAGACTTGGAAATTGGGCGACAAAGCCTTGTTTAAAGGAAAATTCATGAAAAGAGTTGCTGCCATAGATTGTGGTACTAATTCTATTCGTTTACTTATTTCAGATATTGATAAAGAAAAAAATACTGCTAAAGATGTGGCACGTGAAATGAGAATTGTACGCCTGGGTGAAGGGGTTGATAAAACAAAAGCTTTTTCACCACGGGCTTTAGAAAGAACTTTTAAAGCAGTTGAAGAATATGAAAAAATTTTACAAAAACATAAAGTAGAACATTTACGTTTTGTGGCTACCTCAGCCACCCGAGATGCTTTAAATAAAGCCATGTTCATTAAAGGAATAATTGATCGTTTGAGAGTTGTGCCAGAGGTAATTGCGGGGGTTGAAGAAGCAAATCTATCTTTTGAAGGAGCAACTAGATCTTTAAGAAGCAAACACAAATCTCCGTTTTTGATTATTGATTTGGGCGGGGGATCAACAGAATTGGTAATAGGAGATACCACACCAAGTGGGGCATACTCGATGAATGTTGGTTGTGTGCGCATGACTGAAAGACATACCCCTGGTGGAAACCCAACTAAAGAACAAGAAGAAGCAATTAGAAATGATGTGAGAAAAGCTTTAGCATCCGCAAAAGAAGTTGTTGATTGGAAAACTGCCCTAAGTGTTGTAGGAGTGGCAGGAACTATCACAACAGTTGCAGCCCATGTCTTAAAACTAGAAAAATATGACCCCGACGTACTTCACGGAACAATAATTACCGCAGAACAAATCAGTCAAACAGCACAAGATTTCATTACCTTCTCACCTGCCCAAAGAGCAAATCTTGGTTACATGCATGAGGGCAGAGTGGAAGTAATTACCGCAGGTTCAATTGTTTTAGATGAGGTCATGAAAGGAATTGGCGCGAAAACTTTGATAGCCAGTGAAAGAGATATTTTGGATGGTGTGGCTTGGTCGCAAGTCCAATAAAGAATTTATCCCAATTAGAAGAAGCAATTTGTAACTGCAAAAAATGCCCCCGACTTGTTAAGTGGACAAGAGATATTGCGCAAGAAAAAAGAAAATCATATGAGAATGAAACTTATTGGGGAAAACCTGTTCCAGGATTTGGGAGTAAGAAACCAAAACTGTTAGTAGTAGGTCTTGCTCCAGGAGCACATGGGGCAAACAGAACTGGTCGAATTTTTACAGGAGATAGAAGTGGTGAATGGCTATTTCGAGCCATGCATAAAGCTGGTTTTGCTAATCAAGCCCAATCAATAAACAAAAAAGATGGCTTGAAATTAACGCAAGCAAGAGTAATTACAGCAGTTAGATGTGCCCCACCTGATAACAAACCAACCATAAAAGAACGAGACACTTGCAATAAATGGATGGATTTGGAGTGGAAATTTATTGAAAAAGATTTAAAAGTAGTTGTTGCTTTGGGAAGTTTTGCTTGGAAGGCAGCAATTGATATTTTGCTAGAACAAGGATTTGAAGTAAAAATCAAAGAGAAATTTTCTCATGGTGCTAAATCTGTTTACCGAAAGCAAAAACATGAAATCACACTCTTAGGTAGCTATCACCCCAGCCAGCAAAACACCTTTACTGGCAGACTTACCGAAGTGATGTTAGATCAAGTATTTGGAACCGCTTCCAAACTGATTAAGACCTGAAAGTAATCTGTATCTATTGCCCTCGTAGCCCAATCGGCAGAGGCAGCAGACTTAAAATCTGCACAGTGTGGGTTCGAGTCCCACCGAGGGCACCAGTGCTAACTAAACTAAAACACAAATGAAAACCAAAATTCTTTTTATAATCCTTTCAACTGTTTTAGTAGTTGGATGTTCAAATAACACAACTGTCCGGGGATCTTTTATCGAAAATAATGCCACTAATTACTTGATGCCCAAATGTCCTAAGTCTGACTTAACGGTTATAAAACCAAAAAATCAAATTGCACCAGCAGTTTTGGAATGCTTAGGTCATGACGAATTTGTGAATTTAGCAGGACTTCCAGATGATCGACCATTGGTAATTAGTTTTTGGGCATCATGGTGCACCGTGTGTGCCGATGATGCTGTTTCATTTAACGCAGCTTATAAAAAACTAAATGGTCAAGTGAACTTTTTAGGAATTGCATATCAAGATGAAGAGAAGAAATCTATTGCAGCAGCCTATAAGTGGCAGCTTCCTTTTCCTAGTGTGCAAGACCCTCGAAGTCTTTTAAGAGAGTTTTACGCAATCAACGGTCTACCAGTGACTCTTTTGATTAATAAAGATGGAGAAATAATTGAAAGAATTGCAGGCCCAATTGGAAGTCCTGAAGATTTTACCAACAGAGTTAGCGGAAAACTAATTTCTTACTAAATTACCAACGCATCTTCACTTGATTGCAATTTGCGTGAAGTTGATCTTCCAAAGCAATAATTTCACCATTCAGATTAGCTCTGACATCAACTTGATCTGCTGGATCATAGGTGGCTGCTCTTGCTGCATAAAGGTTTGACATTTGTATCATTAATTCTGAACAAACACCATAAGAAGACTTGCTGTATTTAAGAATTTTTCCAGCAGCAGAATATTCTTTCCCTGCCATTTCAGGTGCTGAAATTTTTCCTAAAACACGATAATTATGTTCATTTAAATAATGTTGATTATCAAGAATCGCAAACTTTTTTAAAGCAATTGTGTTTGCTTTCTTAGAACATTTAGTTCCATCTGTTTTACATTTAGCTTTAGGAACAAAAGCAGTTGCTGGAGAAAGGGTTGAGAGAGAAAGCACAACAGAAGTAATTACTATAAGTAATTTCTTTCTCATTTTTCTCCTTTATTAGTTAAGGCCATTTCGCAATAAATCGCGAAATGGCCCTAAAGGTTTAGCCAATCAACCAATTAACTGTAATTACCAGCTAAGTGGGTTGAAAGGTGATGGAGCTGGTGCTGAAGTATCTACTGCTGGTGCAGCTGGTGCTGCAACCTTTGGAGCAGATTTCTTAGAAGATTTCTTCTTAGAAGATTTCTTTGCAGATTTCTTCTTTGCAGATTTCTTTGCAGATTTCTTTGCAGATTTCTTCTTGGAAGATTTCTTTGCAGATTTCTTCTTAGTAGTCTTCTTTTTCTTTGCAGATTTCTTCTTTGATACCTTGCGCTTGGAGCTCTTCTTGCTTGAGCTCTTCTTTGACTTCTTACGTGCTGCCACTTATCCTCCGTACGGGGTGGAATTACTTCCAATATTCTCGCACTATAGCAAGAGAATTAACCAATCAGTACCCTCTTTTTTCGCCATATTCTGAGTGGAAAATATGTGGTGGTAACCCACTAACCTTGAGTCACATGAACAACGCATTGTCCAAGCGTGGACTACTCGCACTAATTGCCTCCATGGTGTCTTGGGGATTGGCAAATCCCTTCGCCGATCTGGCAATTGATGCTTTTAGTGTGCCTCAACTGCTTTTGCTAGAAATTGGTTTCGGGTTTGCTGCTGTTGCTATCTATTTAATGATTCGAGCGCGCAGGATCAGATTTAGTTGGAAGATTGCCTTGGCGCTGGGCTTATTAGAGCCTGGCTTTACTTATCTATTTGGAAATATTGGTTATGCCAATGGCACTGTTTCCACTGGATTAATTGTCATGTCCACAGAAGTTTTCTTCGTGGCAATAATTGGGGCATTGTTCTTGAAAGAGAAAATATCTCTTCGTATTGCTGCATCGATTGTGGTGGGCTTTTTTGGAGTCATCATTGCAACTTCGCAAGTAAGTAGCAGCGGAGTTGATAATTGGCTTGGTGTATCTGCTTTTACTGCTGCAGCTATTGCTTCCTCACTTTATGTCATAGTGGCAAGAATTTATGCCAAAGACAACAAAGTAGTTGATTTAGTCTTTGGTCAGCTCTTAGTGGGCACAATTTTTGCAGTTTTAATCTTTATAAGCACAAATTCAAACTTTAACAATGCCTCTGAAATTGAATCTGAGTATTGGATCGCTGCAGTTTTATCTGGTTTGTTTGGAGCTGCTATACCGTTTTTACTTTTCAACTACGCCTCAACTTTGGTGCCAACAAGATATTCCGCACTGGCCTTAAACGCCATCCCAATTGTGGGCATTGGCTTTGGGGCAATGCTGGGTCGAGGTATTCCTAGCCCAATTCAGGCCATTGGTGGCCTAATTGTTGTGCTCAGCCTCTATGTTGGCACGCGCGAAAAATGAAAACATGTTAGTTTGAAATAAGGGAAATTAGTTTTTCCCTACTTTCTATAAGGAGAGCAAAATAGACATGGAATCCAGAAACCCGGT
>JAQCGN010000063.1 GCA_027730605.1 Actinomycetota bacterium | reverse complement strand
GGAGATGTTGATCTTTATAACTTTTGGGCCCAAGGTTTAGTTAAAGGAATTTTTCCAATCAATGATTCAATGTGGCAATACCCCCCATTAGCTGGGGTCGTCTTTGCCACTCCGCAATGGGTTTTTGGTAATGCTTTAACAGGTTTTATTATTTTTGTGATTATTTTTGATCTATTAGTTTTAATTACTTTGTTGATCTTTGGGTTGAAGAGATTCTCAAAAACCCCTGAGTTAATAACACTTAATGGTTTAGGTGGGGCTTGGTTTTGGGTGTTGTGGCCGGTTTTAATGGGGCCACTTGCCTTAACAAGATTTGACGTGGTGCCAACTTTCTTTGCTGTTGTTTCAATTATTTTAATTTCAAACCTAAAAATAAGACCTGTTCTATCCGGAGTCTTTCTCAGCATTGGTGCTTTAGTAAAACTTTGGCCCTTATTGCTGTTAGTAATATATCCACGAAAATATTTCAAGCAACTAGTTCCTAGTTTTATTTTAGGTGCTGTGGGAATCATTTTTTTAATGAATATTTGGAGTGTAGGGTTTTCAAATTTCCTAGCAAATCAGCAAAACAGAGGATTACAAGTCGAATCTGTGGCTGGCTCAATTTTTGTATTTTTGAAACTATTTGGCTTAAGTGTTGATTACCCCTTCAGATACGGTTCATTAGAAGTTGATGCTGTGTTTGCTGACGAAATAGCAATGTTTCTTAATATTGCAACATTAATTATGTTTATAATTATTTTCGTCTTTAATTATCAAAATAGATTAAATCATCTGAACTTGTTTGATAAAGCTTTGGTGATAGTACTAATCTCAATAACCTTAAGCAGAGTTTTTTCGCCCCAATTTTGGGTTTGGGTCGGTGGGCTTGCTGCCTTAGCCCTAATCAGCCGGGAAACAAAACTTAAAAAAGTTATCACTTTATTGGTCTTTTCGGCACTCTTGACTCAGTTGCTCTACCCAGGTCTTTATGTTCCCCTTCTTAATGGCGAGATATTTGCATCTATCGTTCAAATATTGCGAGTTGTTTTGTTTGTGTGGGCAGTTGTAATAGGTACTAAACTTTTATTCAAACAACCAGCCCAAAAAAAGTGAAATAGGAAATGTCAAAAACATTTGTCATAACTAATGACTTCCCGCCAAGACCTGGTGGTATTCAAACTTTTATTTATGGATTAGTCCAAGGCTTTGATCCAGATGATGTTGTGGTTTTGACTTCAAAACACACAGGTTGGCAAGAATTTGATAAACAGGAAAAATATCCTATTTTTCGACATAACACACAAATGCTTTTACCGACAAAAGCTGTTGGTGACCAAGCCATAACAATAATCAAGGAATTTAATTGTGATCGTGTTCTTTTTGGAGCATCTGCCCCCTTAGGTTTACTTGCTAACAGATTAAAAAATCATGGCATAAAGAAAACTGTGGCAATCACACACGGTCATGAAGTTGGATGGGCTTTTACCCCAGGTTTAAAACAAACTTTTCAAAAAATTGTTAAAGACGTCGATAAATTAACTTATTTAACGAAATTTACTTTTGAGCAAATTTCAGAAGCAATTAACAGTGACCAGCTAGAAAAATTTGAGCAATTAACCCCTGGAATAGACATAAATATGTTTAATCCTGAAAATAAAACTAATGGGCAATCTCAAAAAATAAGAGAGCGTTTTAGATTAGGAAATAAACCAGTTGTAGTTTGTGTGTCAAGATTGATGGCACGAAAAGGTCAAAACACTTTAATAGAAGTTTGGCCAGAAGTTTTAAAAAAAGTTCCTGATGCCCATTTGCTTATAGTTGGCGGAGGAAGCCTTAAGCAGAGTTTGCATAAAAAAACCTTTGATAACAATGTTCATACTTCAGTAACAATTACCGGAGCTGTGGACTGGAAAGAGTTACCTGGCTTTTATGCAGCAGGTGATGTTTTTGCCATGCCAGTTAGAACCAGGAATTTAGGCTTTGATGTTGAAGGTTTAGGAATTGTTTATCTAGAGGCTTCCGCAACTGGAATTCCAGTAATTGCTGGGAATTCAGGTGGTGCACCAGAAGCAGTAATTGATGGCGTCACTGGTTTTGTTTTGAATCCAAATAATCAAATGATTTTGGCAGAAAAAATAATTGAATTACTTCTTAATAAAGAATTAAGTAATCGCCTGGGAAAACAAGGTCGATCTTGGATAGAAAAACAATGGCAATGGCCTAGTCGTCATTTACAGCTAAAAAACCTTTTATCCACTGACATGTCTTAAAGGTGGGACAAGTCCAGAATCAGCTAAGACTTGAAAAGCTTTTATCTCTTGCTTATCAAGTATTTGTGGTTGATCTAACAAAAAAGTAACCACACAATCGTGACATGAAATATCTTTCATCACGCAACTGTTGCAATCTATTTTTATATTTTTCATACCCCTAAGACTAGGGATGAGCTCTGACATTTTCTGAAAAGTTAGCCCAACGGTTCAAAACATCCAAACTGGCACCTGATTCCACGCTGCCCTTAGCTCTGGCATATGCCAATTGCATTTGGGTAAAGAAGTCTCCCCCTAGGTTTTCAAAGGCCACAATTGATGCAGCTGCATTTACACAAATCGCATCTTGGATTGGGCCTTGCCCATTTGCACCTAATGCTTTTCTTATTAGTTGTGCATTAAAAGTTGCATCTCCACCTTTGAGATCTGTTATTTGCACCTTATTGATTCCTAATTCTTGGGCATCAAATTCAAATTCTTTTACTACCCCACTTCTAACATCCCAAATTTGTGTTGGGCCACAAGTAGAGATTTCATCTAGTCCTTCCTTGCCTCTGACTACAAAGGCAGAAGTTTTTCTGTTGGCCAAAACTTGCGCAATTATTGGTGCCATCTTTAAATTTGCTACCCCAACAACTTGTGCTTTGGGTTGAGCTGGATTTGCTAATGGGCCCAAAATATTAAAAACAGTTGGGACTCCTAATTCTTTTCGTACCGGCCCGACATGTTTCATAGCTGGATGAAATGTGGGTGCAAAACAAAATGTAATTTTGCATACTTCAAAGCATTCTTTAACTTGACTAGGGCTCATGCTGGTTAATACTCCTAATGTTTCTAAAACATCAGCTGAACCAGATTTTGAAGATGCTGCTCGATTGCCATGCTTTACAACTGGGATTCCACAACCTGCTACAACTAATGCAGCAGCAGTTGAAATATTTACTGTGGATAACGAATCACCCCCAGTGCCACAAGTATCAACTGCGTTATTTGTTACCTCAAGTTTCACACCGTGTTGTAACAGCACTTCTACAAATGACGTTATTTCTGAAGCGCTTTCACCTTTATCGTTGAGACTAAGTAAGAATTCTTTGATTTCAGCATCTTTTGCCGCACCAGACATAATTGTGTTCATAGCCCAAGTTGATTGTTGGGAGGTTAAATCTGTTTTATTTTTTAAAACGGAAAAGATTTCCGACCAGGAAATCGTGTCACTCATTTTGCAGTTATTGCTGTTTTATCAGTTCGACGCAACAACGTTGTTGCAACTTCAGTTAAAACAACTGGATCAATGGGCATTGGCACAACACCTTCAGCTTTTGACCAAGTCGCAAGCCATGCATCTTGAGATCTTTGAATCAATAAAATTATTGGTGGGCAATTAAAAACTTCATCTTTGGCATTGCGAGCAATTCCCATGCCACCTGCAGGAGCTGCTTCACCATCAAGAATTGCTAGATCAATATTTCCGGATTTGAGTTCTTTTTTCACTACTGGTTCAGTTGCAACTTGGATGAATTCGATTTTTGCCAAATCTTTAGCCGGTCTTCGACCCAAACCAGTCATGACTGCATCACGAATTCGTCGGTCATCTGAATAGACCAGAACTCTCAGTTCGTGCACTTGTGAAGGTGTGTCGGTCACGAAAATCACATTAGTCTCACCTAGCGCGCCCAAGCAGCATTCCCCCATAAATGGCAGAATAAAAATATGTCAACAGCCACTCTTTCCGGCCAAAGGGTTAATCGCCCCAACATGGTGGCCATTGGAACTATTGTTTGGCTTTCCAGTGAATTAATGTTTTTTGCTGCGTTGTTTGCAATGTATTTCACACTTCGTGCAGTTAATCCTGATGTGTGGAAAATTGAAACAGAATTATTAAACATTCCATTTTCTGGTGCTAACACCACAATTTTAGTTTTAAGTTCGGTGACAGCTCAACTTGGAGTTTTTGCAGCTGAGCGTGGAGATAAAGGTCGTCTCCGTTTATGGTTCATCATCACTTTTCTGATGGGTGCATTTTTCGTGGGTGGACAAGCATATGAGTATGCCGAATTAATTCATAAAGGTTTAACTATTTCATCATCCCCATTTGGTTCAGTTTTCTACATCACCACTGGTTTTCACGCCCTGCACGTAACTGGTGGATTAATCGCATTTTTGTTCGTATTATCTCGCTCTTATGTCAGACCTAAAATGACGCAAGGTTTAGCAACCTCTGCTGTAGTGACTTCATATTACTGGCACTTTGTTGACGTGGTGTGGATTGCATTATTTGCGACTATTTACTTAGTGAAATAAGGACAAATTAATTGGCTAAAATAGCAAGATTTAGAAGAAACAGATACGCCTCTGTAATTGTTTTATTTTTTGCACTAGGTATTGTCTCACTTGGCTTTAGTGGGGTAAATAATTTAGTTTCACCAGCTGTAGCAAGAATTGCAAGTGAAGAAACTTTAGTTGATAAAGGATCTGCACTTTTTGCTGAAGGTTGTTCTTCCTGTCATGGTTTAAATGGTCAAGGCACAAGTGATGGTCCAACTTTGGCTAGTGTTGGTGCTGCTTCTGTTCACTTCCAAGTTTCAACCGGTCGCATGCCCATGGCTGCACCTGGTGCACAAGTTGAACGAAAAAAACCAAGTTACAACGAAGAAGAAACACTTGCCTTAGCTGCTTATGTGGCAACTTTTGGTCCAGGTCCTGCCATCCCAAGTGTTGAGCAAGTTAACGAATGGATCAATGCCAGTGTTTCTGAAGGTGGCGAACTATATAGAACAAATTGTGCGCAATGCCATAACTTTGCCGGATCTGGTGGAGCTCTAACAAATGGTAAGTATGCACCAAGTTTGGCACTTGCCACCCCATTACAAATTTATGAAGCAATGATTACTGGTCCTCAATCAATGCCAATTTTTAGTGAAGAGACTTTAACACCAGAATCAAAAGCTGCAATTATTAGATATATTCAAGAATTGAATAAATCAGAAAATCCTGGTGGTCTTGCTTTAGGAAGACTTGGCCCAGTGGCTGAGGGATTATTTTTGTGGACCATTGGATTAGGAGCACTTGTAATAGTGGCCATTTGGGTTGGGGCACGAGTTAGATGACAAATAATTTTGATATCAATAAGGCTTATGACCCTGATGAAGAAAATAAATCACCAAAAGTTTCTAAAGAAGTTGCCACAAAACTTCCTATGCCCGCTAAAGGTGTTGATCACTATTTAAGAACAACTGATACTGATCCAAAAGCTGCCAAAAGAGCTGAACGCCAAGTTGCAGGTCTTTTCTTATCTTCTGCTTTCTTTACTTTGGTTTTCCTTGTTTCCTTTGTGGCAATTCCCAGGGAAACAAAAATTAATGTCACCTTCATTGGAATAACAAGTGCCCAAAATATAGTTCTAGGTGTCTCATTTGGATTAGCAATTTTGTTAATTGGAATAGGAGCTATCCACTGGGCTAAGAAACTTATGTCTGATGTGGAAATAGTGCAAGAAAGAAAAGAAATTAAGCCTGCCGATTATGTGCAAGAAGAAGCACTTGATGCTTTTCGAGTTGGAGCCCAAGAATCTGGGATAGGTCAAAGGAAATTAATTCGAAGATCCCTATTAGGAGCACTTGCCCTATTCCCACTGCCATTTGTGGTGATGCTAAGGGATTTGGGACCTTCACCAAAGGGTGAATTAAGCAAAACTGTTTGGAAAGAAGATTTACATATTGTTACAGATATCACTTACGCAAAAATTAGAC